>NZ_JCANSZ010000149.1:0-1072 GCF_059570535.1 Streptomyces sp. CNP082 | reverse complement strand
GCGTCGGGATTGACGCCCGCGGTGTCAGTGTCGGTGTCGATGAGGTGGATGCGGTCGGGCTGTTCGTTCTGGGCGGTGCGGATCAGGCCCCACAGNGGTGCGTGCGGGAGGTGGATGTCCTCGGTCGGGTTGGTGGCGACGGCGCGGTGGGTGAGGACGACGAGGCGGCGGTCGGTCTGGTCGTTGTCGGCCAGCCAGCCCTGTACGTAGGTGAGAAGCGCCTCGGTCGCGACGTGCGCTGCAGCGGGCGAGTCCTCGGTGGCCGGGACGGCGACGTACACGTCTACCCGGTCGAGATCCACCTGCTCCACCGGTTCGGGGGCGGCGGAACGCCAGTCCAGGTGGAACAGGCTGTTGCGGGTGTCCTCGCTGCTACGGGCGCTGAGCGCCGCAGCGTCGACGGGCCGGGCGTGCAGCGCCGCGACCGTCGCCACCGGCGCGCCCGACGTGTCCCAGGTGTGCAGGGTGAAGTCGTGGCCGTGCTCACCGGTGGGGGTGAGGGTGGCACGTAGCTCCGTGGCGCCGGTGGCGTGCACCGACACACCGCTCCACGCGAACGGCAGCCGCAGTTGTCCGTCCGCGCCGTCGTTGTGCGCCGCGAGGGGGTGGAATGCGGCGTCGAGGAGCGCGGGGTGGATGGTGTGGCCAGCGGATTCGGCGCCGTGCGGAAGGGCGATCTCGGCGTGCAGGGTCCCGTCGGCTTCCTTCCAGGCCGCAGTCACACCCTGGAAGACGGGCCCGTACTCGTAGCCCGCTGCCGCCAGCTCCGGGTAGAGCGCGCTGACCGCGAAGGACTCGGCACTCGTGGGGGGCCACTGGGTCAGTAGCTCCGCAGCCTCCGCCGGTTCGGCGGTGAGGGTGCCGGTGGCGTGGGAGGTCCACGGCTCCGGCTCGGCGCCGTCGGTGTGCGGGCGCGAGTGGACGGTGACCTGCCACCGGCCCGTACCGCGTGTGTCGGATCCACCCTGGGAAGTGGCGGTGACTTGGAGGTCGCGGGCGCCGGTCTCCTGGAGCACGAGTGGTGCCTGGAGGGTGAGTTCTTCGAGGTGGGTGGCGCCGGTGTGGTCGCCGG
>NZ_JCANSZ010000148.1:0-1125 GCF_059570535.1 Streptomyces sp. CNP082 | reverse complement strand
CCCAAGTAGCACGGGGCCCGAGAAATCCTGTGTGAATCTGGCGGGACCACCCGCTAAGCCTAAATATTCCCTGGTGACCGATAGCGGATAGTACCGTGAGGGAATGGTGAAAAGTACCGCGGGAGCGGAGTGAAAGAGTACCTGAAACCGTGTGCCTACAAGCCGTGGGAGCGTCGCATGCAGCAACTTGTTGCTGTGTGTCGTGACTGCGTGCCTTTTGAAGAATGAGCCTGCGAGTTAGCGGTGTGTAGCGAGGTTAACCCGTGTGGGGTAGCCGTAGCGAAAGCGAGTCCTAGCTGGGCGTTGAGTTGCACGCTCTAGACCCGAAGCGGGGTGATCTAGCCATGGGCAGGGTGAAGCGGCTGTAAGAGGTCGTGGAGGCCCGAACCCACCAGGGTTGAAAACCTGGGGGATGACCTGTGGTTAGGGGTGAAAGGCCAATCAAACTCCGTGATAGCTGGTTCTCCCCGAAATGCATTTAGGTGCAGCGTCGTGTGTTGCTTGCCGGAGGTAGAGCTACTGGATAGGCGATGGGCCTTACCGGGTTACTGACCTTAGCCAAACTCCGAATGCCGGTAAGTTGAGCGCGGCAGTGAGACTGCGGGGGATAAGCTCCGTGGTCGAGAGGGAAACAGCCCAGAGCATCGACTAAGGCCCCTAAGCGTATGCTAAGTGGGAAAGGATGTGGAGTCGCAGAGACAACCAGGAGGTTGGCTTAGAAGCAGCCATCCTTGAAAGAGTGCGTAATAGCTCACTGGTCAAGTGATTCCGCGCCGACAATGTAGCGGGGCTCAAGCGTACCGCCGAAGTCGTGTCAGCAGCACAGATAGTCCTAACGGGTGTGCTGTTGGGTAGGGGAGCGTCGTGTGCCGGGTGAAGCATCCCTGTAAGGGAGGTGTGGACGGTTCGCGAGTGAGAATGCAGGCATGAGTAGCGATACACACGTGGGAAACGTGTGCGCCGATTGACTAAGGGTTCCTGGGTCAAGTTGATCTGCCCAGGGTAAGTCGGGGCCTAAGGCGAGGCCGACAGGCGTAGTCGATGGATAACCGGTTGATATTCCGGTACCCGCTGTGAAGCGCCAGACATCGAATCAGGTGATGCTAAGCCCGTGAAGCCCCCTGC
>NZ_JCANSZ010000147.1:0-1248 GCF_059570535.1 Streptomyces sp. CNP082 | reverse complement strand
CACCAACGCCCACGCCCCCTGCACCACCGTGTTGACCGTCAACCCCCACCCACGCGCCCACACACCCAACAAACCCGTCGCCTCCGCCGAGAGCCGTGCTCCCGCCTGCTCTGGCAGTACGGCGGTCCTGGCGGGGTCCGCGGGGGCGACGAGCGTCGGCGCGTCCGCACCGGCCAGCTCCGCCCGCCATGCCTCCCGCGCCGCGGCCTTGTCCTGCCGCCCCAGCCACGCGAGGTAATCCCGGTACGGGGCGGGGCGCTTGAGCGCGGAGGGGTCGCCGCCGGACTCGTACAGCGCGGACAGCTCGCCCAGCAGCACCGGCATGGACCAGCCGTCCATCAGTATGTGATGGGTCGTCATCACCAGTCGGTGCCGCCGGTCGCCGAGCCGGACGAGTAGCAGCCGCAGCAGCGGCGGCATCGCGGGGTTCAGCCGCTCCGCGCGCTCTTCGGCCGCCAGTTTCTCCATCCGGGCGGCCGCGTCCGGGCCCGCGGCGTCGGACAGGTCCGCTTCGCGCCAGGGGAGCCGGACCTCGCGGGCGATGAGCTGGACGGCCTCGCCGGAGGCGCGCCGGTGGAAGCTGGCGCGCAGTGCGCCGTGACGGGCGAGCAGCGCCTCCCAGGAGGCGCGCAGGCGCGCGGCGTCCAGAGGGCCGTTGAGGCCGAGGACGAACTGCACGGTGTAGAGGTCGGGGCCGGTCTCGTCGTAGCCGGCGTGGAACAGCAGGCCCTTCTGCAGCGGTGACAGCGGCCACACGTCCAGGGCCGGGCGGGTGGCGGCGGTGTGGGTGTTCACCGGGGCGCTCCTCCTTCGATCGTGCCGGCGATCTCTTCGAGCAGTTCGACGTCGTCCTGGCCGAGGTCGAGGAGGGGGAAGTCGGAGGGGGTGTGGCCGCCGGCTGCCGGGGTCTCGGTGTGCGCGGCGAGGCCGGTCAGCATCTCCAGCCAGGTGTGTCCGAGGTGTTCGGTGTCGGCCCGGTCGAGCAGGTCGGGGGGCCAGCCGAGGGTGAACGACAGCTCCGGGCCGGCGGCGGTGTCGCGGATGACGGCGTTGGTGCCGAGCGCGTGCAGTATCGGCATGTCGGGCGGGGCGGTGCCGCCGACGGCGCTCTCACCGGCCGGCTGCCATGCCTCGACCGGTTCCGTGGGGCTGCCGGCGGGGAAGCGGCCGAGGTAGTTGAAGCCGATCTGCGCCTGCGGCAGCGCCGCCATCGCCTCTTCTGTCCCGGCGTTGAGATAACGCAGCAGC
>NZ_JCANSZ010000146.1:0-1365 GCF_059570535.1 Streptomyces sp. CNP082 | reverse complement strand
GTCGGTGTCGATGAGGTGGATGCGGTCGGGCTGTTCGTTCTGGGCGGTGCGGATCAGGCCCCACAGCGGTGCGTGCGGGAGGTGGATGTCCTCGGCGGGGTCGGTGGCAACGGCCCGGTGGGTGAGGACGACGAGGCGTCGGTCGGTCTGGTCGTTGTCGGCCAGCCAGCCCTGTACGTAGGTGAGAAGCGCCTCGGTCGCGACGTGCGCCGCGGCGGGCGAGTCCTCGGTGGCCGGGACGGCGACGTACACGTCTACCCGGTCGAGAGCCACCTGCTCCACCGGTTCGGGGGCGGCGGAACGCCAGTCGAGATGGAACAGACTGTTGCGGGTCGTGATGCCCGTCTTGGGGGTGCTGGTCAGCGCTGAGGAGTCGACCGGCCGCGTGTTGAGAGCGGCGATGCTGGCCACGGGAGCGCCGGTCGGGTCCCAGGCGTGGAGAGCCAGGTCGTGGCCGTGCTCGCCGGTGGGCACAAGGGTGGCGCGGAGCCGGGTGGCGCCGGTGGCGTGCACCGACACGCCGCTCCATGCGAACGGCAGGCGGAGTTCCTGCGCGCCGTCGCCGTCCTCGTTGAGGCTGCGGGTGGCGAGCGGGTGGAGGGTGGCGTCCAGCAGTGCGGGATGGATGGTGTGGCCGGCGGTGTCGGCGTCTTCGCCGAGGTTGATCTCGGCGTGGAGGGTTCCGTCGGGGTGTGACCAGGCGGCGGTGACGCCCTGGAAGGCGGGCCCGTACTCGTACCCCGCAGCCGCCATCCGGATGTAGAGGTCCGCGATGTCGAGCCTCTGTGCTCCGGCGGGGGGCCACTGAGCGAGCGGCTGGGCCGCTGCTGCCGGTTCGGCGGTGAGGGTGCCGGTGGCGTGGCAGGTCCACGGCTCCGGTTCGGCGTCGTCGTCGGTGTGGGGCCGGGAGTGAATGGTGACCTGCCAGCGGCCGGGGCCGCCGTCCTCGGCTGCCGCCTCGGGGCTCGTCGTGACCTGGAGGTCGCGCGTGACGGCCTCGTCAAGGAGCAGGGGCGCTTGGAGGGTGAGTTCTTCGAGGTGGGTGGCGCCGGTGTGGTCGCCGGTGTGCAGGGCGAGGTCCACGAGGGCGGTGCCGGGCAGGAGAACGGTGCCGGCGACGGCGTGGTCGGCGAGCCACGGGTGGCTGCCCAGGCTGACCCGCCCGGTGAACACCGTGGTGGCGTACGAGCCTTCCGTACCGGTGTCTGAGCCCTCGCTGCCGTCGGCGAGCTGAACGGCGGCGCTGAGGAGCGCGTGGCTGCTGCTGATCTGGCCGAGGTCTCCGGCGCTGGTGAGCTGGGCCGAGCCGTGGAGCCAGTAGCTGTTGCGCTGGAAGGGGTAGGTGGGCAGCTCGGGGAGCTGGTC
>NZ_JCANSZ010000145.1:0-1512 GCF_059570535.1 Streptomyces sp. CNP082 | reverse complement strand
ACAGGACCCTAGACAAGTCCCATCGTCCCAGGTCAGATGCACTCCTCGCTCATTTGATCAGCCAACGGACAGCCCACCTCGCGAAAGCGCGAGGCAAGTCAGCACGGAACCAGCACCGGGATACTCCGACCCGTTGGGGGCTTCGCCCCATCCCACCCGGGCGCCCGTCAGCCGACGCCCGGCACAATAGCTGCAGACAGCAGAATCCGAGGCCGTCGATAACGACCACCCCTCACCGTATATCTATGCTAGATTTTAGATATATGGGAGGAGTGTCACATGGGTAAGACATTGATCGAGATCGACGAGGACGCATTGGCCGTAGCGCAGGACGCGTTCGGCACCAAGACCAAGAAGGACACCGTCAACCGCGCCCTTCGCGAGGTCAGCGACAGAGTCAAGCGCCACGAGGCCCGCATGGCAGCCGAACGCCTCGCCGCCGAGGCCCTGGACCTCGACGCCCTGACCGACAAGACCGCCTACCGCCCCGGCCCCGCCACTGACGACAGCAAGCAGGGACAGGCTGCGTGAAATACCTGGCCGACACCTCGGCAGTTGCACGCTTCCTGCAGCACGGCGCGGACGCCTGGGGGTGGGGAGAAGCACTGGACTCCGGACTGGTCGGCATGTGCGAGATCACGGAACTCGAGATCCTCCGCTCCGCACGCTCCTCCACACACCACAAACAGATGCAGCAGCACCTGAGCGGGTTCTACGCCTGGGTTCCAGTCCCGGACCACGCCTTCCAGCGAGCCCGCCAGGTCCAGCACCTCCTCGTCGACCACGGCGAACACCGCAGCGCCGGACCGGTCGACCTCCTCGTCGCGGCGGTGGCCGAACTGTCCCCACTCACCTTGCTGCACTGCGACCGCGACTTCGAGACCATCGCCCGGCACACCGGCCAGAACACGCTCATGCTCATGGACGGCACCCGACCGTAAACGCCCCTCGCCCACACCACCGAGGAAGCCCCCACCCCAGACCAACCTCTATACCCCCACAGGTATCCGTCAGATCCAGCCAAAATCCAGCCACGGTAAAACCTCACCCGGATTCAAGAACCGTCACACACGCTTCCCACCTGCACAAAGACGCACGCACACCCGCGGCACACCCCTACCCCACGTTCCAGTCGAATTCCACCACGTTCGAACACGAAACACCATCCGACCTGCATGAATGCAAGACGGAAGGGCCTGTTCGAAAGATTCACACGTTGAAGCGGAACACCGGATGCACAATTTTGACCTGCAGAAATACCGAAGGAACAGACTGGATCCAGCCACGATCCAGCCACCGGAAACGGTGGGGCTATCCCCCTTTTCATGCTGGACGATGTCAGGCTGCATTTCCTGCCGCCGCACCCGCCCGAACTGAACCCCGACGAGTTGGTCAACGCCGACCTCAAGCACAGCCTGCCTAGTGTCTTGTGATCTGGTTCATGTCACTTGAAGGTCTTTGACTCGTTGGACACTGCGTGAATCTCTCTTCAGAACAGGCCGCAGAATTGCG
>NZ_JCANSZ010000144.1:0-1538 GCF_059570535.1 Streptomyces sp. CNP082 | reverse complement strand
TCCCTGACGGCTGTCCAGCTCCGCAACCAGCTCACCACCGCCACCGCACTGCGCCTCCCCGCAACCCTGATCTTCGACCACCCCACCCCCGAGGCCCTCACCCGCCACCTCCTCGGCCGGCTCCTCGACACGGGCCCCGCCAGCACCCGCGCCCTGGCCACCCGCACCGTCACCGACGACGACCCCATCGCGATCGTCTCGATGGCCTGCCGCTACCCCGGCGAGGTCCGCTCCGCGGACGACCTGTGGCGGCTGGTCGCCGAGGGCACGGACGCGGTCTCGGGGTTCCCGGTCAATCGCGGCTGGGACCTCGACAACCTCTACGACCCGGACCCGGACGCGACGGGCAAGACGTACACCCGCCACGGCGCCTTCCTGCACGACGCCGACAGGTTCGACGCGGACTTCTTCCACATGAACCCGCGCGAGGCCCTGGCCACCGACCCCCAGCAGCGGCTGCTGCTGGAAACCGCCTGGGAAGCCTTCGAACAGGCCGGCATCGACCCGACCAGCCTGCGGGACAGCAACACCGGCGTGTTCACCGGCGTCATCTACGCCGATTACGGCCCCCGGCTGATGCACCGGACCCCGGAGGGCTTCGAGGGCTACCTCGGCAACGGCAGCGCCGCGAGCGTGGCGTCCGGTCGTGTGGCGTACACCTTCGGCCTCGAAGGTCCGGCCATGACCATCGACACCGCCTGCTCGTCATCCCTCGTGGGCATGCACCTCGCCGCGCAAGCGCTGCGCAACGGCGAGTGCGACCTCGCCCTCGCCGGCGGCGTCACCGTGATGTCCACCCCCTCCGCGTTCCTTGAGTTCTCACGCCAGCGCGGCTTGGCCGCCGACGGTCGCTGCAAGCCCTTCGCCGACGCCGCCGACGGCACCGGCTGGGGCGAGGGCGCCGGTCTGGTGCTCCTGGAACGCCTCTCCGACGCCCAGCGCAACGGACACCACGTCCTCGCCATCCTGCGCGGGTCGGCCGTCAACCAGGACGGTGCGTCGAACGGCCTCACCGCACCGAACGGGCCGTCGCAGCAGCGTGTGATCGAGCAGGCCCTGGTCAACGCCGGGCTGAGCGCGGGTCAGGTCGATGCGGTCGAGGCACACGGTACGGGTACGACGCTGGGCGACCCGATCGAAGCGCAGGCACTGCTCGCCACGTACGGCCAGGCGCACACCGAAGCGAATCCGCTGTGGCTGGGCTCCATCAAGTCCAACATCGGCCACACCCAGGCCGCGGCCGGCGTCGCCGGCGTCATCAAGATGGTCGAAGCCCTCCGCCACGGGCACCTCCCCCGAACTCTCCACGTGGATGAACCCTCCAGCCACGTGGAGTGGGACACCGGCCACGTCGCCCTGCTCACCGAGGTGCAGCAGTGGCCGGAGACGGGTGAGCCGCGGCGCGCGGGGGTTTCGTCGTTCGGGATCAGCGGCACCAACGCGCACGTGATCCTGGAAGCCGGCCCGGAGCAGTCTGCGGAAGCCGAGTCGAAGACCGAGCCCTCGCCGGTCGCGGTGCCGGTGGTGGTCTCGGCCCG
>NZ_JCANSZ010000143.1:0-1552 GCF_059570535.1 Streptomyces sp. CNP082 | reverse complement strand
ACGCCTCACGCGGCGAAACACCGAAGAACTCCGCATCAAAGTCCCCCGCGTCATGGAGGAAGCCGCCGTGACGCGCGTACGACTTCCCCGACTTGTCGGGGTCGGCGTCGAAGAGGTCGGCTCCCCAGCCGCGGTCGGTCGGGAACTCCGAGATCCCCTCGCGCCCCGACCACACCAGATCCCACAGCTCCGCCGGCGACGTCACACCGCCGGGATAGCGGCACGCCATCCCCACGACGACCACGGGGTCGTCCGCGTCCACAGCGGTCACCTGCACCGCCCCGGAGGCTGTGACGGCTCCGAGCACTTCGTCGCGCAGATGGCGGGCGAGGCCCGCGGGCGTGGGGTAGTTGAAGACGACGGTGGGAGCGAGGCGCACGCCCGCCGCGGCGTTGACGCGGTTGCGCAGCTCGACTGCGGTCAGTGAGTCGAAGCCGAGCGCCTTGAAGTCCTGCTCGACGTCGACGGCTGCCGCGTCGTCGTAGCCGAGGACCAACGCGGCCTGGGTACGGACGAGTCCGGTCAGCTCGGCGTGCTGGGCCTCCGCGTCGAGACCCGCCAGCCGGGCGGCGAGGGCGGACGTGCCGGTCGCCGTCCCCGCCGCCACCCGGCGGGCGCGGCGGCGGGGGGCGAAGCCGCGGAGGAGGTACGGCACGTCGCCGGCCTCGGCCTGCGCGCGGAGCGCGGGGAGATCCATGCGCACGGGGATGACGTTCGGCGTACGGGTGCGCAGCGCCGCGTCGAGGGACGCGAGCCCGAGTTCAGGCGTCAGCGGCGCGATGCCGCTGCGGTTCCAGCGCGCGAGTTCGGCTTCGCCGAGCGCGGCGCCCATGCCGCCGGTGCCGCCGACGTCGCCCCACAGGCCCCACGCCAGGGCCTGCCCCGCCCGGCCCAGGGCCCGGCGGCGGGCGGCCAGGGCGTCGAGCCAGGCGTTGGCCGCGGCGTAGTTTCCCTGCCCGGGTGTGCCCAGCACACCGGCGATCGACGAGAAGAGAACAAAGGCGTCGAGATCGAGGTCGCGCGTCAGCTCGTCCAGATGCGTCGCGGCGTCGATCTTGGGAGCGAGGACGTCACGAAGCGCCTCGGGCGTAAGGGACGCGATCGTGGCGTCGGCGACGACGCCCGCGGCGTGGAAGACCGCGGTCAGCGGGCGGTCGTCGGGAAGGCCGGCGAGCATCCGGGCCACGGCGTCGCGGTCGGTGAGGTCGCAGCGGGCGAACGTGGCCTCCGCACCGGCCGCCCGCAGGTGCTCCTGCAGCTCAGGCGCGCCGGGTGTGTCGATGCCGCGGCGGCTGGCGAGCAGCAGGTGCCGTACGCCGTACGTCGCCACCAGATGCCGGGCGACCAGCGCGCCCAGCCCTCCGGCCCCGCCGGTGATCAGCACGGTGCCGTC
The DNA here is from genome assembly GCF_059570535.1 of Streptomyces sp. CNP082. Classification (NCBI taxonomy): domain Bacteria; kingdom Bacillati; phylum Actinomycetota; class Actinomycetes; order Kitasatosporales; family Streptomycetaceae; genus Streptomyces; species Streptomyces sp. CNP082. The sequence goes on along the minus strand of NZ_JCANSZ010000143.1, from coordinate 159 downwards.
CCGGCGGCCGAGCGGCTGTCCGGCGTCGTCCTGGGGCGGCAGGTGGGTGAGGTGCGGGGTGTGGGGGGTGCCGTGGTGGAGGGCGAGTTGGGGGGCTGTCAGGGCGTGGGCGAGGGCGTGCGGGAGGTGGGTGCGGGTGTCGGGGTGGTCGTCGGTGTC
>NZ_JCANSZ010000142.1:0-1593 GCF_059570535.1 Streptomyces sp. CNP082 | reverse complement strand
GTCTTCAGGGCGCCGTTGGCGTAGTAGTCGTGGTCGAGCTGGTTGCCGTTGGCTTTGGTCTCGACGTCGACCATGCCGCGGGGGGTGTAGGTGTAGCTGGTGGTCTTGCGGGTCGGGTCGGTCTCCGACGTGGTGTCGGCTATCTTCACCGTGTCGATCTGGTTGCGGGTGTTGTAGGTGTAGCCGGCCCACTGGTCGGGGTGGGTGACCGTCTCGGGCTGTCCGTTGGCGTCGTAGGTGAACGCGGTGGCCTTCTTCTCCTCACCAGCCAGGTTCTCGGTGACCTTCTCAAGCTGGTTCAGGCCGGTGTAGGCCATGGTGTAGGCGTCGATCTTCGCGCCCGTACTGGTGTCGTCGATGTCGGTGAGGTTGCCGTTGGGGTCGTAGCGGTAGCCGAAGACCTTCTCCTCGGTGTCGGCTGCCGCATCGTAGGAGCGCACGAGCTTGACGGCATCCGCACTGACCGTGCCGCGGCCGGTTCCGGAGACGGTGATCGACTTGGTTCCCTGCTTGTAGCGGTACGTGCCGAGCTTCACCCACCGGTCGGCGTTCTCGGCCTGGTCGATGTTCCTGGTCGCGGTGCCGCCGGCGTGGTCGATGCGGTAGGCGGCGGTGCCGGCGTCCGACTTGGCCGGGTAGGTGGCGTAGGCGGTGTACTCGCCGTCGCGGGGGATGGCCGTCTGCCAGGTGAACGACCCGTCTGCCGAATGCTGGCTGCGGTGGTTGAACCCCGTGTCCTTCGGATCGCCGGACAGGGCGATGGACTTCGACGCCTTCCAGGTCCCGGAGGTGGAGGTGTGCTGGGTGTCGGAGTTGTCGACCAGGACCACGGCCGATCCGTCAGGAACGCCTGCGTCCTTCTTGGTCTGCAGGGACCCGTCGGGGTAGTAGGCCCAGTCCATCGGACGTTCAATGGAGCCGCCGGAAGACAGGCGCCGGCTCGTCTGCTGGCCGAGGTCGTTGTAGTCGTAGCGGGTGACGATCTCCCACGGGTCGGTGGCGGTCTTGATCCAGCCGGTGTCGAAGTACTCATAGACGGTGTCGTTGCGCACCGTCTGGCCCGCCGAGGGGGGTGCGGAGACCGTCTTGACCCGTCCGACCTCGTCGTAGAGCGTCTCGGTGTAGATGTCGGGGTTGTTGTAGCGGGAGTCGTTCGGGTCGTAGGGCTGGTACTGCCGCCACGGCCGGTTCAGCTCGTCGTAGGTGGTGCGGTGGGTGAAGTCGTCCGCCGTCCCCGTGGTGGCGACGCCGCGGGGGGTTTCGACCTCGGTGCGGTTGCCGGCCTGGTCATAGTCGAACCTCGTGGTGCGCACCGTGCCCGCGTCAGCGTCGTAGGGGACGCGTTGTTCGACCGGCAGGCTGCGTTCGTCGTACTCGGTCTCGGTGGTGTGGCCGGCCTGGTCTGTCGAAGCCACGACCAGGGAGTCTTTGTCGTAGGTGGCCTCAGTGGTTTCGCCTGCGGCGTCGGTGACCGTCTTCGGGCGGTGGTTGAGGCGGTGGCCAGCCGGCCAGGACGTCGCCGGTGAGTTCGGCGACCCAGGCGCCGTCACGGATCTCGCCGTCCGGCTCGACGGCCGGCGTCCAGGCAGAGGG
>NZ_JCANSZ010000141.1:0-1608 GCF_059570535.1 Streptomyces sp. CNP082 | reverse complement strand
GACCACCGGGTACTCAGATCGTCGTCGATGGTGTTGGCCGGCACGTTGCCGTCATCGGCGCTGGCCGTGACTCCCGTGACCGGCAGCGGCGCACCCGCAGAGCCGTCCGACGGCCCGACCGGATACATCCGGACCCAGTCGACCTCGTACACCGCCGGGCGCAGACCGCTGTCGCCGGTGAAGTTGTCGAGCTGGATGACGAGATTCCCCAGGGGCATCGTCTGGATGTCGCCCCGTTCGGAGTTCGCGCCGTCCGAGAACCGGAACCACTCTTCACCGTCGACGTAGCCGACCAGCGCCTCCGGCGTCCACTCGAACGCGAAGTTGTGCCACTGCGTCATGTCCACGGGGCAGAGTTCGGGGTGCTCCTTCTCGTCTGACGGGCTGTCCGGGTAGTGCAGGAACGCCGAGAGGCACTGCGCGTCGGGGTTCGAGTACTCGACCCAGTCGTACTCCCCGTTCTTGAGCCGGTCGCCGTGAGTGGGCCAGATCAGGTGCAGGGGGTGGTAGAGCCCGCCGCTGGAGCCGGTGTTCCGGGAGCGGGACCGGATCTCCCAGCGGCCGTACTGGGTGTCGACGTTCTGCCGGATCCATCCCGTGTCGCCGTTCGCCTCGCCGCGCATGGTCATGATGCCGTCCGCGACGGTGCTGTTCTTCCCGCACCGGCGGCCGTTCCCGGCGTGCCCTTCCCAGCACTGGGCCGTGCCGCCGACGGTGCCCGACGGCACGTCCCACTTCTCGGGGTCGACCGGGCCGGTGTAGTCGAACTCGTCGGAGATCGGAAGCGGTTCGCCCCAGTTGTTCCGGTCGGCCGCCTGCGTCGGGTCCTCGGCTCCCAGGCTGTCGTCGTGCGTGACGCTCAGATCGTAGATCTCCACCTGGCCGTAGTTGTCGTCGCTGCACGGCGACGAGCGTTCGCAGTTGGCCTGGGTGTACGCGCCCGCCTTGAAGTAGGCGCCGGAGAACTCCTCCGAGAGCGTGGTCTCCAGCTTGCCGTTGTAGTACGCCTTGATCTCGTCGTCGCTGACCACGAACTTCGCCTGGAACCTGGTGCCCAGCTCGTAGTCGTCGGTCACGAGGTGGTGATTGCTGTCGTCGGGCGAGGTGATGTAGAGCTTGGTGTCCTCCAGGCGGAAGACCGAGACGTCGTCGTCGGAGTCGTGGATCTGTCCGGCGACGACATCCGGCTTGTCTTCGGGAAGATCCGTGATGGCCTGGTCGATCACCATCGTGTGCGTGCCGGAGCCCGAGGACCAGCTCGCCTTGGTCTGCCCCGAGTCCGTCATCTCCCGCAGCTCCGAGCGGGGATAGTTGGAGCCACTGGTGGTGACCCCGTTGACGGCGGCGCGGAACTGGACGGCGTCGCAGTCCGCGGTCGTGGTGAACCACGGGTCGATAGCGAACGTGTCGAGTTCCGGCTGTTCGACGTTGGTCGGCGACTCTTCCTCGCCGATCGGCAGCCCGATGTACCAGTTCGTCAGGTCCAGCACGTCGGCCGGGTAGTCGCACGTGCCGCCGCCTCCGCCGTCCTCCCCGTGGACAGTCGTCTCGGTGATGCTGGTCCAGTCGTTGGAGGTGTTGCCGTGCCCGACGATGCGCACATAGCGG
>NZ_JCANSZ010000140.1:0-1687 GCF_059570535.1 Streptomyces sp. CNP082 | reverse complement strand
CCATCACCGCCTGCGACGTCACCAACCCCGACGCCGTACGCACCCTCGTCGACTCCATCGACGAACAGCACCCGCTCACCGCCGTCATCCACACCGCGGGCGCATTGAGCGACACCGTCCTGGCCCAACTCACCCCGGACGACCTGCACCCGGTCCTGGCGCCCAAGGTCGACGCCGCGTACCACCTGCACGACGCGACCCGGCACCTGCCGCTGGCCCGGTTCATCGTCTACTCCTCGGCGGCCGGCACCCTCGGCAACCCGGGACAGGCGAACTACGCCGCCGCCAACACCTACGTGGACGCCCTCGCCCACCACCGCAACCGGCTCGGCCTGCCCACCACCAGCCTCGCCTGGGGCTACTGGAAGCAGGCCACCGGCCTCACCGGCCACCTCACCGCCGACCAGCAGGGCCGCACCGGCACGCCGCTCACGACGGAACACGGCCTGCACCTCTTCGACGTCGCGCTCCGGGACCGTCCTGAGTCGACGCTCGTGTGCATGCCGATCGAGCCGGCAGGTCTGCGCCGCGCGCCGAAGGTGCCGCCGCTGCTCCGTGACCTCGTACCGGCCACCGCACGCCGCGCGACCGCCGCGGGCGCCGGTGCGGTGCAGCGGTCGGGGCTGGCGGAGCAACTGGCCGCGCTCGGCGAGGCCGAGCAGGACCGGATGGTGCTGGACCTGATCCGGAGCAACGTCGCGGCCGTCCTCGGCCACGCGCGCCCCGAGACCATCGATCCGCAGCGCCCGTTCAAGGAGCTGGGCTTCGACTCGCTGACCGCCGTCGAACTGCGCAACCGGCTCACCAACGCCACCGGGCTGCAGCTCCCGTCCACGCTGGTCTTCGACCACCCGACGCTCACCGAACTGTCGGTGTTCCTGCGCGGCAAGCTGCTGGACCAGCAGCCGCAGCAGCGCGTGGCGAAGCAGGTCGCGACCGTGGTCGACGACGACCCGATCGTGATCGTCTCCATGGCCTGCCGCTACCCCGGCGGGATGCGGCGGCCCGAGGACCTGTGGCGGCTGGTCTCCGAGGGCGTCGAGGCGATCGGCGACCTGCCGGAGGACCGCGGCTGGGACGTCGACAACCTCTACGACCCGGACCCTGACGCGCCGGGCAAGATGTACACGCGCAAGGGCGCGTTCCTGTACGACGCCGGGCAGTTCGACGCGGATTTCTTCCACATGAACCCGCGCGAGGCGCTGGCCACCGACCCCCAGCAGCGGCTGCTGCTGGAAACCGCCTGGGAGGCGTTCGAGCGGGCGGGCATCGACCCCACCAGCCTCAAGGGCAGCAGCACCGGCGTGTTCGCGGGCGTCATCTCCCAGGACTACCTGATGCGCATGCACGACGCGCCGGACCACTTGGAGGGCTACTTCGCCACCGGCGGCTCCGGGAGCATCGTCTCGGGCCGGGTGGCGTACACCTTCGGCCTCGAAGGTCCGGCCATGACGGTGGACACGGCATGCTCGTCGTCCCTCGTCGCCCTGCACCTCGCCGCGCAGGCGCTGCGTAACGGCGAGTGCGACCTCGCGCTGGCCGGCGGCGCGACCATCATGGCGACGCCCGGCACCTTCCAGGTCTTCTCGCGGCAGCGCGGCCTGGCCGCTGACGGCCGCTGCAAGCCCTTCGCGGACGCGGCGGACGGTACGGGCTGGGGCGAGGGCGTCGGCCTGGTGCTGGTCGA
>NZ_JCANSZ010000139.1:0-1703 GCF_059570535.1 Streptomyces sp. CNP082 | reverse complement strand
CCGTAGTTCGTCCCGCTGTTCAAAAGAGAGATCCATGCCCTGTCCAACGCGCCAACGACCGTCAGGTAACTACAACCGGATCACGAGACACTAGGTTTCTTAGAAATGCATGGTTGATATGAGCTAAACAGCGGGTAAGTCAGATACTTCAGGAAAGATGTGGTCAGACGCCTCCGCCCATAAGTCGCCCCTGATCACGTCGGATCAACCGGCCGGGCGAGCGCCCACCTTGGCCCTCTGCGCTCGGCCGCCGGGGTCGGGCCAGGTACCGCGGGCCGTGTTGGGCTTGTTCGCGCTTTGGTGGGTGCAGCGGGAGAGGGCACGGTCACCGGTGTCGAGCTGGCGGATGGCGTCCAGATCGAAGTAGTACCGGGCTCTTGGTCAGCAGGGAGAGCTGCTCGTGCTTGCGGGCCAGGCGGTCGCAGCAGGATTCGGGGGACGGCGTTCGGCTTGGCCCAGATCGTCTCGTGGCGGATCAGCCAGCCGTCGGCCTGCAGGGCGAGCATCAGCCGCCACGGTAGACCCAGCAGAGACTTCACCGGTACGGGCGGCTGGCTGGCGGCGACGGTGCGGCGGCCGGGCGACGAGCCTGCCGCTGCCGATGCCCGCCAGCAGGGCGACGTTGCGGCTCGGCGGGGATCAGGCCGGCGGCCTCGCAGGCGACCGGAGTGGCGCTGAGGAGGCCGAGCGTGTCTTGGCCCGAGGTCGTGTCCCACGGCGTGGTGCAGGCGACGCGCACCCCGGGGTGCAGCTATCCCGAGTCCGCAATGCCGACTTCGCGCTCAGCGCGACGAACCGGCCGCTGCCCGCGGAGGAAGTGCCGACTGCGGGCGGACGGGGGCCACACGCCGTGGCCACGACCTGCGGAGTCGTGGCGCCAGATCCGCTACACCACGTCGCAGGACGCGATCCTCGTCCGTGACCCACTCCAGATCGAGCAGGAGATCGAGCTGTAGGTTATCGGCGTTATGGGCCAGTGCCCAGTCGATGACCGGCCGGCGATGCCAACGGGTCACCCCCCTGGATCCGCCGACTGTCCGGCGCACCAGACAACGCAACGCGAGACCGACGGCCGCCCTCCCGAGCGCGCACGCGACACGATGAACATGACGGCACGTCAGTTCATCCAGCCACAATCCAGCCAGCGTGACAGTAACCGCACCGTCACACACCGCTCCCGGTAGCCCTCCCGCGCCCCCGACCTGCGAACACGTGAAACCCGCAACTACAGCCAAGCTACTCAAACATTCCCCGGGACCGCGACAACACACCATCCGCACAACCTACAAAACACCCCTGACCTGCGAATTCATCACGCGAGGCCAAGGGCGGAATCATTCATACATTGAAGCGGAACACCGGGCGCACAATTTCGACCTGCGGAAACACCGGAGGACGGGGCTGGATCCAGCCATTATACAGCCGCCGAAAACAGCGGGTCTATTACTCTGTGCACGCCCCTCGTCGGATCGAGTGGAGACCCCAATAAAACGAATAGAAGAGAGGCAAATACGGAACCGAGACACCTGCCTCATTGGAATAAAGCATTACGGATAGGGAAGGAGATAGGCGCCTCGAGGTCAATCTGCCGACGGACACCGACGGCCGTCAGCACGGTGTCTGAGGCCCGCGCCGCCCACTCGGCGATCTCCTCCACGCTCCTCGCCCCGGACACGGCCGCACAGGCACAGACCAGGAGGATC
>NZ_JCANSZ010000138.1:0-1828 GCF_059570535.1 Streptomyces sp. CNP082 | reverse complement strand
TCGAGACCTTCGAGTGGCTGAAGGAGAACCTGGTCGGCCCCGGCCTGACGTATGAGAACCCTGCGACCACGGACCGCAAGACGGCGTTCGCCGACTTCGCCGCGGGCAAGGTGGGCATGCTCAACGGCCACCCGTCGCTGATCCAGATGGCCCAGGACGGCAAGGTCGACTACGCCGTGGCGCCGATCCCGGGCAAGGACGGCCCGCTGGACTCCACCCTGGGGGTCGCCGACTGGATGATGGCGTTCAAGGACGGCGGGAAGCAGGAGGAGATCAAGAAGTTCCTCGACTTCGCGTACTCCAGGGAGAACACGCTGAAGTTCGACGAGATGTACAACCTCATGCCGGTGACCACGGACACCCTTGAGGAGATGCAGTCCAGCGGCAGGCACAAGGACCTTGAGCCGTTCTTCGAGGTGCTGCCGGCCGCCGAGTTCTACCCGCTGGGCAGCACCAGCTGGGATGCGGTCTCCGCGGAGATCAAGAAGTCGGGCGGCAAGGCCGTGTCCGACGACCCGGGCGAGGTGCTGGGCGAACTGCAGCAGACCGCCGAGGACACCGCCGCCGACATGGGCGAGTGACCCGGCACGGGTGCTGAACAGCCCCCGGTGGTGTGTACCGGGGCGGGCCGCCGCGCCGCCGCGTGCGGCGGCCCGCCCCCGGGGCGCCGTCGCCAGGGCACCTGGTGCCCTGGCGCGGTCCGACAACGACGCGCCACACCCCCATAGCCCCCCCAGCGCGGTCCCCGTGGGCCGCTGTACCCGCAAGGAGTCCCCTCGTGCCCGTCACGGTCAAGGAGCCCGCGGCCGGTACCGGCCCCGGGCCCGGCGGGCGGAAGGCCGCACCGCGGCGCCGCCGTCGCGGCGGTCTTGCCCGGCTCGGCCCGCTGCCCTGGATTGCCCCCGCCGTCCTGCTGATCGTCGTGGTGGTCCTGTGGCCCGTCTACGAGCTGATCCGCACCTCGTTCCTCAACATCAGCATCAGCGGCTTCGTCCGCGGCTCCGCCGGCACCGAGAAGTACCGCCGGCTCTTCGACGACTCCGACTTCACCGGCGTGCTGACGATGACAGTGGTATGGACCGTCGCCGTCGTCGGCGTCACCATGCTGCTCTCCCTGGGCCTGGCCCAGTTGTTCAACAAGCCCTTCCCGGGCCGCAGGGTCACCCGCTGGGCGCTCATCGCGCCGTGGGCCGCCTCCGTGCTGATGACCGCCATCGGCTTCCGCTGGATGCTCGACCAGACCGCCGGCGTCCTGAACACCCTGATGACCGACCTCGGTCTGATCGACGGGCCGAAGGACTGGCTGGGCGAACCCGCCACCGCCTGGCCGTGGATGATGTTCGTCGCGGTCTTCGTCTCGCTGCCGTTCACCACCTACACGCTGCTCGCCGGATTGCAGACCATCCCGCAGGAGGTGTACGAGGCCGCCCGTATCGACGGCGCCGGCTCCCGCCAGACCTACTGGCGCGTGACCGTGCCGCTGCTGCGGCCGGCGTTCCTCGTCGGCTTCGTCATCAACCTCATCAACGTCTTCAACTCCTTCCCGGTCATCTGGGGGATGACCAAGGGCGGGCCCGGCAGCGACACCGCCACGACCACGGTGTTCATGTACCAGCTCAAAGACACCGACATCGGGGAGTCCGCCGCGATGTCCGTGGTCAACTTCGCAATGGTCGTCGTACTCGTCCTGATCTTCCTCAAGGTCAGCCGCTGGAACAAGGAGGACGCATGAAGGTCTCCGCGCCCTCACACACACCCGAAGACGAACCAGTCACCAAACACACCGCCGATCAAGACAGCAAAGACAGCAAAGACGGCAGGGGCGGCA
>NZ_JCANSZ010000137.1:0-1939 GCF_059570535.1 Streptomyces sp. CNP082 | reverse complement strand
GCCTACAGAGCGAAACGCCGCACCGAGACCACAACTCGCCACGAAGACAAGCCGCATATCAAAATCCTCGCTGTGGCCTAACTGAGTGGCATTGCTCCGCAGGGAGGGGTGATCAGCCCGCTGCTGATGAACGTGGCACTCCATGGGATGGAGGAGGCAGCAGGATGTCGGTACTGGGGAGCCGAGGCGAAGTCGTATGAGCCGAAGGCGGCCCCCAGGACACCGATTCTCATCCGCTACGCGGACGACTTCGTGGTCATGTGCCACAGCAGATCCGAAGCAGAGCAGGTGAAGGAAAAGCTGGCGAAGTGGCTGGAGCCGAGAGGACTGCGGTTCAACGAGGAGAAGACCCGTATTGCCCACATGGAAGACGGGTTCGACTTCCTCGGCTTCAACATCCGACGCTATGACGGAAAGCTACTCATCAAGCCCAGCGCCGACGCTGTCAAGAGAATCCGGAAAACCCTGCGCGCCGAGGTGAAAGGCCTTTACGGGTCCAACGCCGCAGGAATGCTCAGGGCGCTGACACCGATCGTCCGCGGATGGTCAGCGTACTACCGGAAGGCGGTCTCCTCGCAGACATTCTCAAGCATCGACAAGTACCTCTGGAACTTGTTGTGGGAGTGGGCAAAGAGGAGCCACCCGAGAAAGTCGGGGATCTGGGTAGCCGACAGATACTTCGGCAGGTTCAACGAGTCCAGAAACGACAAGTGGGTGTTCGGTGACCGCAACAGCGGCGCCCACCTCCCAAAGTTCGCCTGGACCAAAATCGTCCGCCACGTACAGGTGAAAGGTTCGGCGTCCCCGGACGATCCGTCCCTCACTGAATACTGGCAAGGACGCCGCCGTAAGAAGACGCCTCCGCCGATGGACAAGGTGAGTCTGTCCTTGGCGTACAAGCAAAGAGGGCTTTGCCCGCTCTGCAATCAGGCACTCATCGCCGGGGCCGAGTACGAACCGGACAGTCCACGCGAGTGGATCGACTGGTTCGCGGCCTCGAAGAAGATGCTGAACAAGCATCACTTCGTATATCGGCGAAACGGCGGCTCCGACGAGAGAACCAATCTTCGTCTCGTACACTCCGCATGCCATCGCCAGCTACACGCCAAAGACGGCATGCGACCCTCGTAAAACTGCGCTGGCCCATGGGGCGAGCTTGAGCCGTGTGCATTGAGAGGTGCACGCACGGTTCTGAGGGGGCCGGGATGCAGTAATGCATCCCGGCTACCCGACCTGTACCCGGACACCGGCCAGCAGGTCGCGTTAGCGAAGGCGTTCGGGTGTGCCCGTGTGGTGTTCAACGACGCGGTCCGCGCCCGTGAAGACGCCCGTAAGGCCGGGCAGCCGTTCCCGAAGGCCGGGGAGCTGTCAAGGCGCCTGATCACTGAGGCCAAGCGGACAGCGCAACGGTCCTGGCTGGGCGAGGTCTCCGCGGTGGTGCTCCAGCAGTCACTGCGGGATGCCGAGACCGCGTACCGCAACTTCTTCGCCTCCCTCAAGGGTGCCCGCAAGGGCCCCAGGACCGGCCCGCCCCGCTTGAAGTCCCGCAAGGACGCGAGGCGGTCGATCCGGTTCACCGGCAACGCCCGCTGGCGCATCACCGACAGCGGCCGTCTGAACCTGCCGAAAATCGGTGCGGTAAAGGTGAAGTGGTCCCGCACGCTGCCCACCAATCCCACTTCCGTCACCGTCATCAAGGATGCGGCCGGGCGGTACTTCGCCTCCTTCTTCATCGGCACCGACCCCGCCGCCGACGCGACACGGTTGCCCGAGGCCGACCGCACCGTCGGCATCGATCTCGGCCTGACCCACTTCGCTGTCCTGTCCGACGGCACGGAGATCGACTCCCCGCGCTTCCTTCGGCGCGCGGAGAAGAAGCTGAAGAAGGCCCAGCGGGAGCTGTCCCGCAAGCAGAAGGGGAGCAAGAACCGCGCCCACG
>NZ_JCANSZ010000136.1:0-1985 GCF_059570535.1 Streptomyces sp. CNP082 | reverse complement strand
CACCCACCACCACCCCACCGACCTCGGACCGCACGTCGCGCGGAGCAACCAGCCCACGGACCAGCTCCCCGAGCTGCCCACCTACCCCTTCCAGCACCAGCCCTACTGGCTGGACACGCCGGCCCAGCTCACCGACGTCACCGACCTCGGCCTGGGCACCACCGCCCACCCCCTCCTCAGCGCCGCCGTCCAGCTCGCCGACACCACCGGCGCGGACGAGACCGGCTCCAGCACGATGGTGTTCACCGGCCGCCTCAGCCTCTCCAGCCACCCGTGGCTCGCAGACCACGCCGTCGCCGGTACGGTCCTGCTGCCCGGAACCGCCCTCGTGGACCTCGCCCTGCACACCGGCGACCACACCGGCGCCACCCACCTCGAAGAACTCACCCTCCACGCCCCGCTCACGCTCAACGAGACCGGCGCCCGCGACCTCCAGGTCACCACCGCGCCGCTCGCCGACGGCCACGGCGGCTGGCAGGTCGCCATCCACTCCCGTGCCCACACCGACGAGGAGCCCGAGGCCGAGTCCTGGACCTGCCACGCCACCGGTACACTCACCGCCGAACCGGCGGAGGCGGCCGAGTCGTTGGGGCAGTGGCCGCCCGCCGGGGCGCAGGCGCTCGACGTGACCGAGCTATACCCGCAGATGGCCGAGGCCGGCTACGGGTACGGGCCCGTCTTCCGCGGCGTCACCAGGGCCTGGCAGCACTCCGACGGCACGCTCCACGCCGAGATCGCCCTCCCCGGGGACGCGGACGCCGACGGGCACACCATCCACCCCGCGCTGCTCGACGCCGCCCTCCACCCCCTCGCCCTCGGCCGGGGTGACGCCGCGAAGGACCGGGAGCTGCGGCTGCCGTTCGCGTGGACCGGTGTGTCCGTCCACGCCACCGGCGCCACCCACCTCCGCGCCACCCTCACCCCCACCGGCGTGGGCGGCCACGATCTCGCCCTCCGGGCGTGGGATCCCGCGGGTGCGCCCGTGGCCACCATCGGGGTCCTCAACACCCGTCCCGTCGACCCCACCGCTCTCACCACCGGCGCCGACGACGGCGCCGCTACCCGCAACAGCCTCTTCCAGCTCTCCTGGACCCCGGCCCAGGCACCGCAGGACGACTCCGACCCGATCGATCCCGAGCAGGTCGACCTCTACGTCCCCGCCGCGGCCGTCGAGGACACCCCCGCCGCGGCTCACTCCGCCACCGAAGCCCTCCTCACCCACCTCCAGAGCTGGCTGGCCGACAACGACGAGACCGACCGGCGCCTCGTCGTCCTCACCCACCGCGCCGTCGCCACCGGCCCGGCGGAGGACGTCCACCTGGCACACGCACCGCTGTGGGGCATGGTCCGTACCGCCCAGAACGAGCAGCCCGGCCGCATCCACCTCATCGACACCGACACCACAGCCGACGCCGCAGCCGGCCCCGCCGGCATCCCCCACCTCGCCGACGCCCTCGCCACCGGCGAACCGCAGCTCGCCCTCCGCCACGGCCAGCTCCTCGTCGCGCGCCTGGTGCGCACGACCGGCGCCCGCGGCGCGCTTGAGCTGCCGGCCAGCACCTGGAAGCTGGCCACCGAAGGCGACGGAACGCTGGAGGCGGTCACCTGCCGGCCGATGCCGGAGTGGGACGAGCCGCTGGCCGACGGGCAGATCCGCGTACAACTGCACGCGATCGGGCTGAACTTCCGCGACACGCTCATCGCCCTGGGCATGTACCCGGGCGACGCCCCCCTGGGCAGCGAGGGCGCCGGCGTCGTCGTCGGCGTCGCTGACGACGTCACCGACTTCGCCGTGGGCGACCGGGTGATGGGCGTGATGATCGACGGCGCGGGCTCCCACGCCGTCACCGATCAGCGCCTGCTCACCGCCATCCCCGAGCAGTGGGGCTTCACCCAGGCGGCCGGGATTCCGGTGGCCTTCCTCACCGCGTACTTCGCGCTCAAGGACCTCGGCCGCCTGGAAGCCGGCGAGTCGCTGCTGCTGC
>NZ_JCANSZ010000135.1:0-2158 GCF_059570535.1 Streptomyces sp. CNP082 | reverse complement strand
CGGTGGCAGGTCACGATCCACTCCCGCCGCCACACCACCGACAACACCGAGCCGGAGCCCTGGACCCACCACGCCACCGGCACCCTCACCACCGACGCCGACGCCGCGGCCAACCCTGCCCCCGCGCTCACCCAATGGCCGCCGCCCGGCGCCGAGCCCGTTGAGGTCACCGAGCTCTACCCCCGGCTCGCCGCCGCCGGCTACGAGTACGGCCCCGCGTTCCAGGGCGTCACCGCCGCCTGGTCCCACCCCGACGGCACTCTCCACGCCGAGATCACCCTCCCCGAGGACACCGACGCCGCCGGGCATACCATCCACCCCGCCCTGCTCGACGCCGCCCTCCACCCGCTCGCGGCCGAGAACATCGGCAAGGACAACGCCGACGGCCAGCTACGGCTGCCGTTCGCGTGGACCGGCGTCACCGTCCACGCCACCGGCGCCACTGAGCTACGCGCCACCCTCACCCCCACCGGCGAGCACGGCCACGACCTGACCCTGCACACGTGGGACCCCTCCGGCGCACCCGTCGCCACCGTCACCTCGCTCAACTCCCGCCCGGTCGACGCCCCGGCGCTCACCGGCACCGCCCACGCGGGCGCCGCGACGCGCAACAGCCTGTTCCACCTCGCCTGGAACGCGACCGCCGCCGAGCAGCCCGGGGGCGTGGAACCGGAGCAGGTGGACCTCTACGTCGCAGCTCCCGCCGAAGATGACGGCCCCGCCGCCGCACACGCAGCGGCTGAGGCGCTGCTGACCCACGTACAGGACTGGCTGGCCGGCAATGACCAGACCGGCCGCCGCCTCGTCGTCCTCACCCACCGCGCCGTCGCCACCGGCCCGGCCGACGACGTCCACCTGGCGCACGCGCCGCTGTGGGGCCTGATCCGCACCGCCCAGAACGAGAACCCCGACCGCATCCACCTCATCGACACCGACGCCGCCGTCGACACCGTCATCGGCGGCGATCCCGCCTCTGTCCCCCACCTGGTCGATGCCCTGGCCACCGGTGAGCCGCAGCTCGCCGTCCGTCACGACCAGGTCCTCGTCCCCCGCCTGACCCGCTCCGCCGACGGCGCGGCCGATGCTCTGAAGATCCCCGCAGACGTGCAGTCCTGGCGGCTGGACAAGACCGCCTCCGGCACGTTCGACAACCTGGCCTTCCTGCCCAACCCCCATCTCCCCGACGCGTTGGCTCCGCACCAGGTGCGGGTCGCGGTACGGGCCATCGGGCTCAACTTCCGCGACGTCCTGATCACTCTCGGCATGTACCCGGGCGAGGCGCTGCTCGCCAGCGAGGGTGCCGGCGTCGTGACCGAGGTCGGCGCCGATGTCGCCAACGTCGCGGTCGGCGACCGCGTCATGGGCATGTTCCCGAACGGGGTGGGCGCACAGACGGTCACCGACCACCGTATGGTCACCGCCATCCCCGACCGGTGGTCCTTCACCGACGCGGCCGGGATTCCGGTGGCGTACCTCACCGCGTACTACGGGCTCAAGGACCTCGGCGGGCTGGAGGCCGGCGAGTCGCTGCTGCTGCACGCCGCCACCGGCGGCGTCGGCTCCGCCGCACTCCAGCTCGCCCGCTACTGGGGCGCCGACGTCTACGCCACCGCCAGCCCCGCCAAACACCATCTCCTGTACGCGCAGGGTCTGGACGGCCAGCATGTCGCGTCCAGCCGGTCCCTCGACTTTGAAGAGCACTTCCGCGCCCACACCCCGCACCAGGGTGTCGACGTGGTGCTCAACGCGCTCGCGCACGAGTTCACGGACGCCTCGCTGCGCCTGATGCGCCCCGGCGGCCGGTTCCTGGAGATGGGCAAGACCGACATCCGCGACGCACAGACGGTCGAGTCGGACCACCAGGTCCGCTACCAGAACTTCGACCTGATCGAGGCGGGCCCGGACCGTATCCAGGAGATGCTGGTCCACCTGGCGGAGCTGTTCGCCGAGGGCCACCTGGCTCCCCTGCCGACCACCTCGTTCGACGTACGGCAGGCTCGTCACGCTCTCCGCTACCTCAGCCAGGCCCGGCACACCGGGAAGCTGATCCTCACCCTCCCCCGGCCGCTCGACCCGGACGGCACGGTTCTCATCACCGGCGGCACCGGCGGGCTCGCCAGCCTCACCGCACGCCACCTCGTCACCGAACACGGCGTAC
>NZ_JCANSZ010000134.1:0-2119 GCF_059570535.1 Streptomyces sp. CNP082 | reverse complement strand
TCAGCCAACTCGGCTATGTAAGCGTTGACTTCAGCCTCCAACGCGGCGGCCAGCATCCGCCGTGCACCCTCGCGGACGATCTCGTCGATCAGAGAGGAGCCGTCGGCGGTGGTGCCGTCGGCGTTCACTACGCTGAGCACGGGCGTGCCTTCCCGACCCGCGCGGCAACGCGGGCCTACTCGATACCAGTCAATCGATCACTCGGGAAGGTACGCCCTTCGCGTGCGCCCTCCCGAGCCGATCCACAGGTAATGAGCATTGCTCCAGCAACGGCGCGACCAGCTCCCACAGTTCGTCAGGAACCAGCCGCTGCGACAGATCGGCACCCACAGCGAGACATCATGCCGCACCAACCCACACCACGTGAGACAAGCTCTTAGTTCCATTCGATGAGTGCGAAGCTGGTTGCCATGCCGCCGCCGAAGCCGGCGAGGAGGATGAGTTCGCCTGGCTGGAAGGCGCCTTTGCGGGCGGCTGTGTCGAGGGTGAGGGGGATGGAGGCGGCTCCTGTGTTGCCGTAGTGGGTGAGTGTGCGGTGCATGGTGGTGTGGGGCATGTTGAGGTCTTTTTTGATGGTGTCGAGCATGATGCCGTTGGCTTGGTGGGGGATGATGTGGTTGATGTCGGTGGGTTCGACGCCGGCTTCGTGGAGGAATTCTTTGATGAGCTGGGGGAGTTGTTCTTCGACGAATCGGCGGACTTCTCGTCCGTCCATGGTGAAGTAGTGGAGTCCGGCGTCGATGCTGTTGTGGGTGGTGGGGTGTTTGCTGCCGCCGGCGGGTACTTCGATGAGGTGGGCCAGGTCGCCGAAGGTGTGGAGTGCGGCGTGGCGGATGAGGGGGCCGTGGCGTGTGGTGCCCAGGACCATGGCGCCGGCGCCGTCTCCGAAGAGGACGACTGTTTTCCGGTCGGTGGGGTTGAGGATGCGTGAGTAGATGTCTGCGCCGACGACGAGTGCGTAGCCGCCGCGGCGGAGGATGGCGCTGCCGACTGCGGAGAGGGCGAATACGGTGCCGGAGCATACGGCGTTGACGTCGAATGCGGCGGTGCCGGATGCGCCGAGGTTGCGTTGGACGTAGGCGGCGGTGGGGGGTTGGGGCCGGTCGGGGGTGGAGGTGGCGACTGCGATGACGGAGAGTTGTTCGGCGGTGATGCCTGCTTGCTGCATGGCGGCTCGGGCTGCGGCGGTGGCCAGGTCTGAGGTGGCCTGGTCGTCGGCGGCCCAGCGGCGTTCGTGGATGGCGGTTTTGCGGGTGATCCAGTCGTGGTCGACGCCGGCGGGTGTGCCGACTTCGGTGTTGGTGACGATGCGGTCGGGGACGTAGCCGCCTGTGCCCAGGAGCCGGACGTCGATGCTGGAGACGATCCTGTCTGGCACGTCGGCTTCGGTGTCGATGGTCGGGATGCCGGCCATGGGCGTGCCCTCCCCTTCTGTTGGTGTGGTGTGTGCCGGGTGGCGGGGCTGGTGGCAGAGGCCGGCAGGCGCCGGCGGGTGAAGAAAGGGGCCTGCACACCGGCGGCCGGAGGGCCGGTGGCGGGCAGGCGCCGGGGAACACAGAACACAAGCAGCAGCGCAAACAAGCAGCCCCCGAGGACCCCCAGGAGGCACCCCCCAGGGCAGGCCCTCCCAGGGCAGGCCCTCCCAGGGCAGGCCCTCCCAGGGCAGGCCCTCCCAGGGCAGGCCCTCCCAGGCAGGACCCCCCAGGCCAGGACCCAGGGCAGGTTCCCCAGGGCAGGACCCCCAGGGCAGGTTCCCCGGGCAGGGCCCCCCTGGGCCCTGGGCGGGGTCCAGGCGGCCGGGTGCCCGGGTGCCTGGGCAGGCCCGGGCCGGGTGCCCCGGGCTTCGGGCAGGGCCCGGGCGGGTGCCCGGGCCCCGGGCTGGGGGCCCGGTGCCCCGGACGGGGCCTGGGTCACGGGGCCTGGGGCCCGGGACGGGGTCTGGGCTGTGCCCGGGTGGGTGCCCGGGTTCCGGGCTGGGGGCCTGGGGTCCCGGGCGGGGGTTGGGCTGTGCCCGGGCGGGTGCCCGGGTTCCGGGCTGGCTGGGGGTCTGGGGCCCGGGGTCTGGGCTCGGGGTCTGGGCTGGGGGTCTGGGCTGGGGGTCTGGGGTTTCGGGCGGGGG
>NZ_JCANSZ010000133.1:0-2375 GCF_059570535.1 Streptomyces sp. CNP082 | reverse complement strand
CTCCACGTACGCGGCAAGCCGCTCCGCGGCCTGCGCCAACGCGCCCGCCGAACGGGCAGAAACCACCACCGGCACCGGCGCAGCCACCGCCCCCGTACCCGAATCCGGGTCCGTCGGCGCCTCGTCCGCTGCCGCGGCCTCGGCCGGCGCTGCCTCCAGCACCACATGCGCGTTCGTGCCGCTGATGCCGAAGGAGGACACCGCCGCCCGGTACGGCTCGTCGGACTCGGGCCACGGCGTCGACTCCGTGATCAGCGAGATGGCGCCGGAACTCCAGTCGACATGGTGGGACGGCTCGTTCACGTGCAGGGTGGGGGGCAGCATGCCGTGGCGCATGGCCTCGACCATCTTCATGACGCCCGCGACGCCGGCCGCGGCCTGCGTGTGCCCGATGTTGGACTTGATGGACCCCAGCCACAGCGGGCGCTCGGGGCTGTGCTCGCGCCCGTACGTGGCGAGCAGCGCCTGCGCCTCGATCGGGTCGCCCAGGGCGGTGCCCGTACCGTGCGCCTCGACGGCGTCCACCTGACCGGGCGTCAGCCCGGCGCTGGCGAGAGCCTGCTCGATAACGCGCTGCTGTGAGGGGCCGTTGGGGGCGGTGAGACCGTTGGAGGCGCCGTCCTGGTTGATCGCGGAGCCCTTCAGCACCGCCAGGACCGTGTGTCGGTTGCGCTGCGCGTCCGAGAGGCGCTCCAGCAGCACCAGGCCGACACCCTCGCCCCAGCCCGTACCGTCCGCCGCCTCGGCGAAAGCCTTGCACCGGCCGTCCACGGACAGCACGCGCTGCCGCGAGAACTCGATGAACGCGCCCGGGCTCGACATGACGGTGGCGCCGCCCGCGAGGGCCAGGTCGCACTCGCCGTTGCGCAGCGCCTGTGCCGCGAGGTGGAGCGCGACCAGCGACGACGAGCACGCCGTGTCGATCGTCACCGCCGGCCCCTCAAGACCGAAGGTGTACGCCACCCGGCCGGAGGCGACGCTGCCGGCGCTGCCGTTGCCGAGGTAGCCCTCGAAGCCCTCCGGGGCGTTCTGCATCAGCCGCGCGCCGTAGTCGCCGTAGATCACGCCGGCGTAGACCGCGGTACTGCTGCCCCTGAGCGTCGTCGGGTCGATGCCCGCCCGCTCGAACGCCTCCCACGAGGTCTCCAGCAGCAGCCGCTGCTGCGGGTCGGTGGCCAGCGCCTCGCGCGGGTTCATGCGGAAGAAGTCCGCGTCGAACTCGTCCGCCTCGTGCAGGAACGTGCCGTAGCTCGTGTAGCTCTTGCCCGTCGCCGCCGGGTCGGGGTCGTAGAGGTCCTCGAGGTCCCAGCCGCGGTTTGTCGGGAAGCCGGAGAGCCCCTCACGGCCCTCGGCGACGAGCTTCCACAGCTCGGCCGCGGAGCGGATCTCGCCGGGGAAGCGGCACGCCATCGACACGATGACGACGGGGTCGTCCGAGGTGTTGGCGCTCACGAGCTGCGGCGCGGCCGAGCGCGGCGCCGACTCCAGCAGCTCGGAGCCGATGTGGTCGGCGAGGACCTGGGCGGTCGGGTAGTCGAAGATCAGCGTCGCCGGCAGCCGCAGCCCGGTGGCGGCGTCGAGCCGGTTGCGCAGCTCGACCGCGGTGAGGGAGTCGAACCCGAGGTCGTTGAACGGCGTCTGCGCGTCTACGGCGGCGGCGTCGCTGTGCCCCAGGACGGCGGCGGCGTTGCCGCGTACCAGGTCCAGCAGCAGCCGCTGCTGCTCGGCGGCCGACAGCCCGGCGAGCTGCTGTGCCAGCCCCGAGACCTCGCCCGGCGCGGCGGTGGCCGCCGCCCGGCGGCGTGCCCGGGGGGCGAGGTCGCGCAGGAGGGCGGGCACGCGGTCGCCGGTGCGGAGGGTGGCGGGGTTCAGCGGGACGCAGAGGTGGTACGGGGACGGGGTCGCGAGGGCGGCGTCGAGGAGCTGGAGGCCGTGCTCGGTGCTGAGCGCCGAGTCGCTGCGGGCGACCTCGCTGTCGCCGAGGTGGCTGGTGAGTTCGGTGGTGTGCTTCCAGTAGCCCCAGGCGAGGCTGGTGGTGGGCAGGCCGTGGCGCGTGCGGTGGTGGGCGAGGGCGTCGAGGTAGGTGTTGGCGGCGGCGTAGTTGGCTTGTCCGGGGTTGCCGAGGGTGCCGGCCGCGGAGGAGTAGAGGACGAACTGCGCCAGGTCCAGGTGCCGGGTCGCCTCGTGCAGGTGGTACGCGGCGTCGACCTTCGGGTCGAGGACGGGGTGCAGGCCCTCCGGGGTGAGCTGGGTCAGGATCGTGTCCTTGAGGACGCCGGGGGTGTGGATGACGGCGGTGAGCGGGTGCTGTTCGTCGATGGAGTCGACGAGGGTGCGTACGGCGTCGGGGTTGGTGACGTCGCAGGCGGTGATGG
>NZ_JCANSZ010000132.1:0-2462 GCF_059570535.1 Streptomyces sp. CNP082 | reverse complement strand
CCGGAGCAGTGGAACCCGGCGCCACCCCGAGGCGACACTCGGGCCTTCGCCCTCCCCAACCTCAACCCGCAGCCCGAAAACGGCCCACCGACTCCGCCGGCGGACCGTCACGAAACTTCGAGGTTAAGTTCAGTCCCCCAGGCGCCGCGAACCCCGGCATCGGAGCACGTCGCTCCGGCGAGTGCCGGCGAGATGTCTGTCGGAAAAGGTGTGTGCAACCTTCCGAGGCCCCGGTGGTCGATCGAGATCTCCGGTGTTTCAACCGACCGGTCCAGGGGCCTCGTTGGTCATCGCCGGCGCGCGTTCTCATCCGGTTCTCATCTGGTGCAGAGCACGGCCGCGCAACGGCGTCCCTATGGTGGCTCCGTGAACAGAGAAAGGGCGGCCCAGGCGCCACTGCCGCCCGTATGGTCGGCGGGTACCGCGCTTGTCCGCGCGTTGGAGCTGGTGGCGTTGGCCTGGTCGGTGGCAGGTGGCGTCGCCGCCCTGTCGTACGCAGCGCTGGGCCTCGATTTCGTGCCGATCTTGGTGGGCTTCGTGCTCGGCGTGGGCTTCGTCATCGCGGTCATCCTGGCCCACACCGCGGTCTGGCTCGGGTTGCTCGCCGTGCTGCCGGGAGTGTTCGTCCTCGTCGGCGCGGTGCAGTACGCGCCCGAGGCCGCCCTTCAGGAGCGTGGTGTGCGGGAGACGGTCACGATCGTCGGGGAGACGGGCCGGACGGGCGACGAAGCACACCGTTACGAGCTGAGGCGGCCCGGAGGCGGACTGCTTGACCAAGAGCTGACATACAGCGGCAGCCTGTCTCCCTACGAGGTCGGCGACGAGCTTACGGTAGTCCGTGATCCCGAGGGCGTGGTCCCGTTGGAGGACGAGGACAACGTCGCGCCGGGCGGGAAGGCGGGCATGCTCATAGCGGGTGCTTCGGCGTGGTCGCTGATCGGCCTGTATGCGGTCCGCCGCGGATACGTGCGGCGCAGGCGGCGTCAGGGGCGGAGCGCAGACGGACCGGACGCCGTGGACGTCGATTTTGCGCTGTGAGCCGGGGGTGTTGGCCGCTGAGCGGCACTCCATGAGCAGGCGGCGAGGGAGGCCCCGTCTCCACCCTCCCACGGGGCCGGTAATCCGGAAGCATCGTGTTCGCCCGGAGGGACAATCCCGCCGCGCCGTCTCCGGCTGAACGTCCTCGCCGCCCGGAATGCGAAGTCCGACGCGTTCGCCGTGAACACGCCAGAGCCTCATACGGTGATCACTTCGATCGCGGCGTCGGTGAGACGAGCGATCACTTCGGCGGAAGCGGCTGAGTCGGTAACCAGGACGTCGATGCGGTCCAGGCCGCAGATTCTCGCGAACGCCCGCCGCCCCAGCTTCGAGGAGTCGGCGGCCACGATCACCCGGTTGGCACGTTCGGCGAACAGGCGGCTGACGCTCGCCTCTTCCTCGTGGTGGGTCATCAGTCCCAGCCCGGGATCCACCCCGTCGACGCCGAGGACCGCGACATCCAACGCCACGTCGCTCATCACGCCGGTGGCCAGTGGACCGATGAGCTCGTACGTCTGAGGTCGGGCGACGCCGCCCGTCAGCACCAGCTTGACCTGTGGGCGGACCGCCGCTTCGCCCGCGATGTTCAGCGCATTCGTTACCAGGGTCACGCTCGGCGCCGGCGTCCCGGCAATCTGCTCGGCGCCGTCTCCTGCTGCGCGGATGATGAGCGCGCGTGCCACCTCGGTCGTAGTGGTGCCACCGTTGATGCCGACCACTACCCCCTGGCTGATCTGATCGGCGACGGCCTCCGCGATCCGGCGCTTCTCCGCGGCGTTGTGCACGGACCGGTAGCGGAGCGGCAGTTCGTAGGCCACGCCATGGGCGATCGCCCCGCCCCGGGTGCGCACGAGCAACTGCTGCTCAGCGAGTTCGTCGAGGTCTCGACGGATCGTCGCCGCCGACACCTCCAAGACCGTCGCGGCCTCCTCGACCTCCAGCCGGCCGTGTTCGGCCAGGTGCTGCAACAGCCTTCCCCATCGGTCGTGCTTGGCCATCCCACCATCCCTTCCCACGACGGCCCGGCGAGCATGGTAGCCGTGCGCGTAAGTGCACAACCACGCACCGGCCACCCCATCGCCCCAAAGCCGCTATCGGCACGTCAGGTCACAGTTCGGGACAACTTCTGGACGAGCGGCTACTGGGCATGCATAATCCAGCCACGCAGCATGCACGATACTGCGCTGAACAGGCCATCATCGATCAACTCTAAACATGCACACGGAAGTGTTTCAACGAAGGCGGCGGCCAGAGATGCACAAGATCACGATCAGAGTCCTCTCGGTCTGCGCCGTCGGTGCGCTGGCCCTCACGGCATGTGGCAATGACGGTGACGATGGGGGCAGCTCGGACGGTACGACCACCCTCAAGCTGGTGGCGGCCGACTACGGCGACAAGGCGTCGAACGCGTCGAAGGTGTACTG
>NZ_JCANSZ010000131.1:0-2661 GCF_059570535.1 Streptomyces sp. CNP082 | reverse complement strand
CCGCATCGCCTCCGCCAGATTCGCCACGCCTCCGTGCGGGACTGCCACCCCCTTCGGCCGGCCCGTGGAACCGGAGGTATAGATCACGTACGCCAGCTCGTCGAGCCCGACCCGCCGCGTCACCGCCGTGTCGGACTCCGCCGCGATCTCCGCCGCGGCCTCGTCCAGCAGCACCACCCGGGCCTTCCCCACGGGCACCCCGGCCATCGAATCCGCCTGCCCGACGACCACGGTGGCTCCACTGTCGGCGACCATGAACGCCAACCGCTCCGCCGGATACCCGGGATCCAGCGGCACGTACGCACCCCCGGCCTTCCACACCGCGAGCATCGCCGCGACCATCTCCACGCCACGCGGCAGGCACAGCCCCACCGGCGCTGCGCGGTCCATCCCGAGCCGCTGGAGATACCGCGCCAGCCGGTTCGCCCGCGCGTCCAAATCGCCGTACGACACCGCGTCCACGCCGCATCGCACGGCGCACGCGCCCGGCGCACGCCGCGCCCACGCCTCGAACCGGTCCAGCACCGAACCCGAAGGCACCGCCAGGCAGGTCTCGTTCCACCCCGACACCGCCAACGCCCGCTCTTCCTCGCCCAGCGCGTCGATACTGCCGACCCGCGCGTGCGGGCCGGCGGCCATCTGCGCCAGGACACGCACGACCCGGTCGGCCACGGCCTGCGCGGACTGCTGGTCGAACGCGTCCAGCCGGTAGTCGAGGCGGAGCTTCAGACCGTCATCCGGCTCCACGCCCAGGGCCAGGGCGTACGTGGTCGACTCGCGCAGCCGGGACCCGGTGAGCCGCAGTGGCTCCGGCGGGGCGCTGGCGTCGGCGCCGTAGGTCCGGAACGTCATCAGGGTGTCGAAGGTCGCGCCGGTCCCTGCGAGCCGCTGGATGTCGGCGAGGCCGAGGTGCTGGTGGTCGAGGAGCGCGGTCTGCTGTGCCCGGACCGCGTCGAGCAGTTGGGCGATCGTCTGCGCCGGGTCCAGCCGCACCCGTACGGGAACGGTGTTGAGGAACAGCCCGACCATGCCGGCCATACCCGGCAGCTCCGCCGGCCGGCCGGCGACCACGCTGCCGAAGACGACGTCGCCGCGGCCCGCGAGCTGGCCCACGACCATCGCCCAGGCGGTCTCCAGCAACGTGTTCAGCGTGAGGCCGCGGCGGCGGCCCAGCTCTGCCAGCGCCGCGGTCAGTTCGGATCCCGGTTCCGCGACCACCTTGCCGGTGGGTGCCGGTCCGCCGCCCCGGTCGGCCGGCGCCACCAGCGTCGGCCCGTCCACGTCGGCGAGGGCCTGCCGCCACGCCTCCGCGGCGGCTTCCCCGTCCTGGCGGGCCAGCCACGCCAGCTGGTCGCGGTGCGGGGTCGCGGCAGGCAGGACGGAGAGGTCGCCGCCCGCCGCGTAGAGGGCCCACAGCTCACCCAGGACCATCGGCAGCGACCAGCCGTCCAGGGCGATGTGGTGGAGCGTGACCACCATCCGGTACCGCTCGGCACCCAGCCGCAGCAGCGCCACGCGCAGCAGGGGTGGCTTCACCAGGTCGAACCGCCGCGCCTGCTCGGCGTCCGCGATCCGCTCGGCCGCCGCCAGCGCCTCCGCGGTGCCCAGGCCGGACAGGTCCTGCTCGCGCCACGGCAGGTCGACGTCCTCGACGACCATCTGCACCGGCCGGGTCGTCCCCGGGGGCTGCCCGAAGCCGGCCCGCAGAGCGGTGTGGCGGTCCAGCAGCGCCTGCCACGACAGCCGCACCAGACTCGGGTCCAGTGGGCCGTCCACGTCCAGGGAGAGTTGACCGACGTACACGTCCGGGGCTTGCTCGTCGTACAGCGCGTGGTAGAGCAGGCCCTCTTGCAGCGGCGTGAGCGGCAGCACCTCCACCAGCCCCGGCACGGCAGCCGCCAGCTCCGCCCGCTGTTCCTCGTCGAGACGCAGCAGCGGAGCGTCCGACCGCGCTGCTGCCGGGTCCGGGTCCTGCGCAGATGCGGCAAGGGCCGCCAGGCTCGCCGGTGTCCGGCCCTCGAACACCTGCCTGGTCGTCAGGGCGAAACCGGCCTCGCGGGCGGCGGACACCAGCAGCATCGAGCGGATCGAGTCACCACCGAGGGCGAAGAAGTCATCGTCGGAGCAGACGTTCCCGAGGTGCAGCACGTCCGCGAAGAGGTCGCACATGCGCTGCTCCAGCGGCGTCACAGGGGCGCGCCCGCGCGTCGGCCCGTCGAGCCCGGGCGGCGGCAGCGCGGCTCGGTCGACCTTGCCGTTGGGGGTCAGCGGCAGGGCGTCCAGGACCACGAGGGCCGCGGGCACCATGTACGCGGGCAGCCGCCCGGCGGCGAACTCCCGCAGATCGTCCACGGCTACGCCGTCCTCAGTCGCCACGACGTAGCCCGCGAGCCGCTTGTCGCCGGGCTGGTCCTCCCGTACGACGACGGCCGCCTGGGACACCCGAGGATGGGCGGCGAGCACCGACTGCACCTCGCCTGGCTCGACACGGAATCCGCGGATCTTGACCTGCTCGTCGGCACGGCCGGCGAAAGCGAGCTCTCCGTCCGCCGTCCACCGGGCAAGATCCCCCGAGCGGTACATGCGTGCGCCGGGTTCGAAGGGGCAGGCGACGAAGCGCTCGGCGGTCAGCCCCGCGCGGCCGAGATACCCGCGGGCCAG
>NZ_JCANSZ010000130.1:0-3135 GCF_059570535.1 Streptomyces sp. CNP082 | reverse complement strand
CATCACGCTCAGCCCCAGCCGCATCGGCGTCATCGCCCAAGCCGCCCTCATCCTCAACAACACATGGAGCGAAACTCGCTGAGAAAACCTGAGTGATCGACTTCTGGTCATCGAGTAGGCCCGCTTTGGCGCGCGGGTCGGGAAGGCACGCCCGTGCTCAGCGTAGTCAGTAACGACGGAACCACCGAGACCGGCTCCCTGATGGACGACATCGTCCGCGAGGGCGCCCGGCGGATGCTCGCCGCGGCTCTGGAAGCCGAAGCCAACCAATACATAGCCGAGTTGGCCGACCAGCGCGACGAAGCCGGTCGCCGGCTGGTGGTCCGCAACGGCCACCACCGCGAGCGCACCGTGGCCACGGCCGCTGGCCCGGTCCCGGTCAAGGCGCCGCGCGTGAACGACAAGCGCGTCGACGCCGCCACGGGCGAGCGCGAGCGGTTCTCGTCGCAGATCCTGGCCCCCTGGTGCCGGAAGTCCCCGAAGATCAGCGAGGTCCTTCCCCTGCTCTACCTGCACGGGCTGTCCTCCGGCGACTTCGTGCCCGCACTCGAGCAGTTCCTCGGCAGCTCGGCCGGGCTCTCGCCGGCCACCGTGACCCGGCTGACCAAGCAATGGAGCGATGACCACGCCGCCTTCCAAGCCCGCGACCTGTCGGAATCCGACTACGTCTACGTGTGGGCCGACGGCGTCCACCCCAAGATCCGCCTCGGCCAGGCCCGCTCCTGCATCCTGGTCCTCATGGGAGTGCGCACCGACGGCCGCAAGGAGCTCATCGCGCTCGCCGAAGGACTGCGCGAGTCTACCGAGTCCTGGGCCGACCTCCTGCGTGACTGCCGGCGGCGCGGCATGCAGGCCCCCGAGCTCGTGGTCGGTGACGGCGCGATGGGCCTGTGGCGGGCTCTTACGGAGGTGTTTCCGCAGGCCAGGCACCAAAGGTGCTGGGTTCACAAAACCCGGAACGTGGTCAACGCCCTGCCGAAGTCGGCCCAGCCCGGAGCGAAGAAGGCATTGCAGGAGATCTACAACGCCGAAGACCGTGACCACGCGGAGAAGGCCGTCAAGGACTTCGATCGCGCCTACGGCGCGAAGTGGCCCAAGGCGGTGAAGAAGGTCACCGACGAGACCGACGAACTCCTGGCGTTCTACGACTTCCCCGCCGAGCACTGGATCCACTTGCGCACCACAAATCCGATCGAGTCCACGTTCTCCACCGTCCGGCTGCGGACCAAGGTCACCCGCGGGGCCGGCTCCCGCACCGCCGCCCTGGCCATGGTGTTCAAGCTTGCCGAGTCCGCCCAGGCACGCTGGCGCGCGATCACCGCACCCCACCTCGTCGCCCTCGTCCGCAACGGCGCCACATTTCAGAACGGCTACCTCGTCGAGCGTCCCGAGGTGAGCGCAGCATGACCAGGCAAAGGAACCGTCCACTGCTCTTCCTGGACGTCGACGGGCCGCTCCTGCCATTCGGTGACGGCCCGCAGCGCGATCTGGGGGGCACCGCATCGAACTCGCACCTGGCGCGGCTCGACCCGCAGATCGGGCCGCGGCTCGCGGCGCTGCCGTGCGACCTGGTCTGGGCCACCACCTGGGAAGAAGAGGCCAATATCGAGCTGGCACCGCGGCTTGGCCTGCCACAGCTGCCGGTCGTGAACTGGCCAGAGCCCTCAGCCGCCCACGAACGCGAAGACCAGTGGTTCGGGCTCCACTGGAAGACCCGAGCCCTCATCGCGTGGGCGGACGGACGCCCGTTCGCCTGGGTCGACGACGAGATCACCGACGCCGACCGGGACTGGGTCTCCACCCACCACCCCGCACAAGCGATCCTCCATCGCGTCGCGTCGTCCCGCGGCCTCACCGACCAGGACTTCGCAGTCCTCGATCACTGGCTGCAGCTGGCTTGAGGTTCTCCGCGATGATCCACAGGATTTGACAGTTACTCGGCCACGCTAATAGGACATCACAGAGCAGAAGCGGACGTCCCTGTTTTTGGCCACTATGCCGTGCTTCGTTAGTGCCTTTGGGATGACCTCCGGAGCGACAGGTGACACAACCTTCACCTTAGGTAGTTGAACGCTCACGATATGTAAGTGGGAGCCGGGGACGTGCCGAGGTCGCCGGCTGCTCGGGCACAGAATGCCGGGGGACTGGCCTTGACCTTGAGGGTTACAACGCCCAACACAATAAGCCGAGCTGTCGATGGGTGATGAGGCAGCAGGAGAGTTTGACGAACGCTTCGTGGCTATCGGTGCGGTGTTCCAGGCGAGGGCGCAGGCAGCTCATGCTCTATGCCCCCACCCCGCCCCACTCAGGGCTCGACACCGCGGCCAGCGCTGGGGCTTCAGAGTGGCAACATGGACTCAACGGTGATCAGTGCGGCCGGTGACCATGGCCTATGACCGTTCCCATCTGTTTGGTGCCCTGCCGAGGATTCGAGGGGGAACGGGCCGCCGAGCGGCCCCGCCCGGCGGCCCGCGGGGGTGGCGACGATGCCATTCACACGCGCCGGGTCCCGGGGGGTGCGTTCCCTCGATTGCTCGGCCGACGCGGGCGTACATCCCGTCCGCGACCCGCCGTTCGGCGCTCTCCAGCCAAAATCCAGCCAGCGTGCGGAGAACGATAGATGACGACAGGTGACGAGACGTCAGGTCATCCAGCCAAAATCCAGCCACGGTACGTGGGCGGGTGCCACCCGAATTCGGGTCGCCCCCGCCTGACCTGGCGGTTTGTTAATTCGCCGAGTTTGCGCTATCGCGGGGCCTAAACATTGAAGCGGAACACCGGGCGCACACTTTCGGCCTGTGGAAACACCGGAGAGCCGAGCGGGATCCAGCCAGTATCCAGCCGCCGGAATCGGCGGGCCCATGGCCCCGTCAACGCCCCCGTCGAGTTTATGTGCGCACGACTCGACGTCACACTTCCAGCAGCCGTCAGGCAGGCCGTGAAGGGACCGCGAGCGTCACCAGTCCGCCGCCTACATTGAGCACGCATCGGCCCACAGTGCGCTACATGAAGCGCTCCACGCCCAGCGCCAGCCTCCGCTGATGGCCGCTGACCCGCAACTGCTGCAGGACGTGGTCGGCCTCATGGCGCCCCTGGTCCCCGGGAACGCGGAGGTGCTGGCGGGCGTCGAGCTGG
>NZ_JCANSZ010000129.1:0-3612 GCF_059570535.1 Streptomyces sp. CNP082 | reverse complement strand
ACCACCCGGGCAATCCGCGACCAGCCCGAACGAGCCCTCCCACTCCTGGGAATCACCAACAACCCAGACACCCAAGGAACTTGATCAAGCCCTGTACTGGACCCGGTTCAAGTGGGCAGGCAGCCGTCCTCACTGCTGCCAATGCCCGACGACGGAGATCACCCCGGTCCCGGTGTGAGGGCTGTAGCGGGCGACGACGCCGATGTCGAGGTCGTCGAGGTCACCGTAGCGGACGGAGACTCGGTCGCTGTGGACACTTTCGGTACCCGATGCCGCGCGGGCAGCCTCCCGGAACTGCGCGATGGCGTCAGAGGGCAGACCGAGCTGTTCCAGCACCGATCGGTACGTCTCGACGGTGTCGCCGAGCGGCTTCGTCGCGGTCTTCACATCGACGTTCACCGGCTCGTCGTCCTCGCTGGCGATCGAGCTGAATGCCAGGTAGCGGGCCGACAGACGCAGGTGCGTGTCCTCGGGTAGGCGCAGCAGGACTCGACGCGATGGCCGCGTTTCGTAGATGGCGGTGTCCCCGGCAGGATCGATGCCGACCTGGTCCGCCGTCGGCCGCTGGCACAGATCCCATACCTCGGTGCCGTCACTCCGGGGCGCCGCCGGCGGAAGCTCGGCCCGGTCCGAGTCTCGGTTCACCGCGATCTCGCACCCGGCGACAACGAGTACGACGGCCAGGCCCAAGGCACTCGTGGCGATTCTCAGTCGGAGCAGCATGGTGCCCCCTTTGCTTGGCCGGCTGCGCTGACTCAAGTGGTTCGGCAACTGGTTCCGTTTGTCGGACCTGGACGGTGGCATCCGGTGGTCTCAACTCTAGCTTGGAAAGGCGGCTTCGACCGTCTGCACCCAGGGACCGCACCGCCCGGTCCCTGCCATCGGGCCCGGAGGTGCCGAATTACCCTACTCCGACCCGCCGACACCGAGGCGCTTCCGCCGCGGACTGGGCTGGTCCCGCAACTCATGGTGATATCTCCCCATGTCCTGAACCACCATCGCCCACCCGGACGACGACACTCGCGAAGGGCGAACTCTCGCCGCTCCACGCCGATGCCGCTGAAAGCCTCGGCCAGTACCGCACTGCTGCGGCCGATTGCCGGCGGCTTGAAACCCCCGGAGAGCGGCTTCTGTGGGGGCGCCGCCACCGGGCACCGGTGGGTGGATCCCTGAGAACAGGACATGGGCACGGTGATCCACCCCGCTTCCCGGCCCAGCTGATCTGGGGTTGCCGGTTCGCCGACGGCAGACAGGGTGATGGCGTAGAAGACTGGAACGACGAGGCGAAGCAAGCAAACCTAGAACGGTTCGAAGCAGCGCGACCACACTCTGCTGCTCTCACATGGGAGCTACGAGGACCGCGGCGCGGGGCAACATAGCCGACGATCGCCGGTTAGCCAAACCGGCGATCGTCACCATCATTGAGGGGTGTTCGCATCCGGCCCACCTTGGCGGTGGAGCCTCGGCGAACACCGGGGCAATCCGTGCAGTCGAGAGCAGGCGCGGAGCTGCCCAGCCCACGGCACACCCGCCGCGGGCAGCGCACACCTTCAGCAGGCGTTTGACATTTCACACGCTACGCGAGGTATTGGCGCTGTCCATGCGCCCTCATTCCCCGCAAGGAAAAACCTGTCCATGCCTCGAAACGTGACTTACCCCGCGTTGCTCCGAGTTCAGGCGTCAACTCTAGTTGAGGATCACCCTGCTTGCTCGGCCCTCTGGCTAGATGCGAGCGGCCCATGGCAGTAGCAGCCAGGGCCGGTCAGAAGATGACCGTTGATGAGGTCTGCACCGAGTTGCAGATCGCTCGATCGACTTTCTACGACTGGCGGCAAAAGGGGCGTGGTCCGCGCTGCATCCGCCTCCCCAACGGCTCCCTGCGGATACGGCGGGGCGATCTCGAAAACTGGCTTACTGATTGTGAGGATCACACCTGACAGCGAGAACTTTCAACGTCCGGATATTCAGCATCGAGCGCCGCAAGCGCCAGACGGGATACAGCTATCGCGTCGTATGGACCGTAGACAGACGCAAGCACAGCGAGACGTACCCCACGAAGGGGCAGGCAGATGCCCGTCGCGCCGAGTTGAAGACGGCAGCGAGCAGGGGAGAACCCTTCAGTCCTGCGACCGGATTGCCGGTCAGCTTCACTAGCAAGGCTGCGGAAACGGGCTGGTATTCATTCGCGGTTGAGTACGTGGACTGGAAGTGGGTCCGAACCAGCGGGAACAGCCGTAAGAACACGGCCAAGGCGATGACAGCCGCCACAGTCGCTTTGCTTCGTACGGAGCCCGGCCAGTTCGACGATCGAGACATCCGCACGGCTCTGCGGGAGTTCGCCTTCAACACGAAGCGGCGTGGTACGTCGGTGCCCGGCGAGGTGAAGGCGATCCTCGACTGGGTCGAGCGCAACACGTTGCCGATGTCCGCCTGGGAGGACACCGCCAAAGCCGAACACGTGGTTGCGGCGATCAGCACGCTGCTTGACGGCACCGCAGCCGCAGCCAGCTCCGTTAATCGAAACCGCCGCATTCTCAGTCTCGCCCTGGACCGCGCGGTCCAGCACAACATCCTGA
Source organism: Streptomyces sp. CNP082 (assembly GCF_059570535.1). Classification (NCBI taxonomy): domain Bacteria; kingdom Bacillati; phylum Actinomycetota; class Actinomycetes; order Kitasatosporales; family Streptomycetaceae; genus Streptomyces; species Streptomyces sp. CNP082. The sequence goes on along the minus strand of NZ_JCANSZ010000129.1, from coordinate 1,036 downwards.
GGGCCAATCCTCTGGCAGAGCTGGGCAGGCGGGACAGCGGCCCGCGGGTGGGGCAGGCGATCAGCAAGCGGTCCCTGCTCAATCCGGATCAGGTCACCGCGTTGCTCGAATGGATAGGCCAGCGGCCTCGCCGTGGACTGCTGTACCAGGCGTTCTTCGCCACAATCTGCTACGCCGGCCTACGCCCCGAGGAAGCCGTCGCGCTGCGTGTCGCCGATGCCGTCCTGCCCGAAACAGGGTGGGGCGAGATCATCGTCCACAAGGCCCATCCAGAGGTGGGCGGCCAGTGGACGGACAGCGGAGAGGTGCACGAAGTACGCGACCTGAAGGGTCGCGCCGAGGGCGACACCCGCACCGTCCCGATCCACCCAGATCTAGTGGCTCTCCTCCGCCGCGTCATCGCCAAGTACGAACTCAAACCCGACGGGCTCCTCCTTCCCGGCGCAGGAGGGGACACCCTGGCGGGCTCGGTCTACCGGCGCGTGTGGGGCAAGGCCCGCGAAGCGGTCCTCGCGGCGCACGAGTACACCTCTCCCGCTGGCAAACGTGTGTACGACCTCCGCCACACCTGCCTCACAGGGTGGCTGAACGCCGGTGTTCCCCCCGCGACAGTCGCGGAGTGGGCGGGCAACAGTGTCCCGGTCCTCCTGGCGATCTACGCCAGATGTGTCACTGGACAGTTGACCGACTACCTGAAACGGATCGAAGGACTCCGGTACCTGCCGGTGGCGTGATGGAGCGGTCCGGGCTCTGCGCAGGCGCATCCCGGACCGCTTCGCCACGCCCTCCGTGGTATGACGGGGGCGGCGTCGAGTGGAGGCGTCCGCGGGGGACGTATGGGGGACAGTTAGCCGTAGAGACCCGCTTTTGGCCCGTGTCAACCGGACAGGGAACATGATCGTCTATCGGCGTCGAGTCCCTCGTCGGGGGAGGGTGGATAACCCTCTGACGCGTAAATAGGAGCAGGTCAGGATGGGTGTGGGCAGGGCCGGATGCCCGGTGGCTGTGATAGGCCAGCGGGTGTCTGGTGCTGCTG
>NZ_JCANSZ010000128.1:0-3885 GCF_059570535.1 Streptomyces sp. CNP082 | reverse complement strand
CCTACAGAGCGAAACGCCGCACCGAGACCACAACTCGCCACGAAGACAAGCCGCATATCAAAATCCTCGCTGTGGCCTAACTGAGTGGCATTGGCCGGCAGGGTACCTGGCGCTTCCGGTGGGGATGACGCTGCAGGAGGCCCGCGAGATGGTGCTTCGGCATGCCCACGTGGCGGGCCGGGAAGGCACCTTGAATGAGCAGGCGGTGGCCCAAGCGGTGGCCAACCTGCACAACCTGTCGCAGGGTCTCCGGTTCGCTGGAACCGTATATGCGGGGTTTTATCTGCATGAGCACGAAGGGCAGTTGAGCTTGGGCTCGCTCACTGTGGCCGCTCAGCCCGTGAGCCATGGCGCCACCGGCATTGCGGTGGCTGGAATGGTGTCCGCCTTCGGGCACCGTGGGCGTGGTTCACAGGTGATGGGGAAGCCGTTCGACCTGCCGTGTGGGAAGGCTGCTGTGTTTACCAGCGAATTCCCGTACGTTATCCCGGGGAGTGATCTACCTCAGGGGGAGGACGTATCCATCATTCTGCAGCAGTTGCAGGCGTTCATCCCTGTGCCGCGCGAGGTTGCTGGCGGGCAAGAAGCAGTGACTGTTGTCACGCTGCTGACCCCATCCCGTGCGCATTGGGAATTGTATGCGCGTCATGCGGTAGAGGTTCTGCGGAGTCTGGAATTCGATGAGCTGGACAGTCGGCCGGCATGAAGGACGGAGAAGTCATCGCCTACTTCGACGGACGGTCGGCCGCCCGGCCGTGAGAGCCTGTGCGTGACGAGCGCTGCCGGTGCGGATGGACGACGTCGGGGCGGTCCTCGGGCACGGCGGAAAGGGGGGCGGGTGGAGCTGGCTGGTGAGCTTTGCCGTCCTCGGGGTGCTGAGGAGGCGGTGGCCGAGCAGGAGCGGTTGCGGGGGCTCGTGCGGGTGGAGTCGGTCCACGACGTGGCGCAGTGGCGGACCGCGGCCGGGGTTGACGTGGCGTACGACGACGAGGCGGGGCTGTGCGCCGCGGCGGTTGTCGTGCTGGATGTGGCGAGACTGGTCGTTGTCGGCTCGGTGACCGCCGTTTCGCGGATCGAGTTCCCGTACGTCTCCGGCCTGTTGGCCTTCCGGGAGATTCCCGCGGTCGCCGCGGCGCTGCGCGAGCTGACTGATCCGCCGGACGTGTTCGTGTGTGACGGCTACGGCATCGCTCATCCCCGTCGCGTCGGTCTGGCGAGTCACCTGGGGGTGCTGACGGGGGTGCCGTCGTTCGGTGTGGCGAAGAATCCGCTGTACTTCCGGTGTGACGTGCCGGGAGCCGAGCGGGGCGCGTCGAGCCCTCTACTGGATGGTGCGGAGGCGGTCGGCCGCGCTCTTCGTACGCAGACGGGGGTGAAGCCGGTGTACGTGTCCGCCGGCCATCTGATCGGGGTGGACGACGCCTGCGCGGTCACGCTCAGGCTGGCGAGGCGGTTTCGGCTGCCCGAGACGACGAGGGCCGCGGACCGGCTGTGCCGCCGGGCGCTGTCGGAGGCCGGACCCCGCGGGCGGGCCGCGGGGGACGGCGGCGGTGCGGTGCGCTGGTGAGTGCCCCGTCGCCGGCGGGTGTCCTCAGCGGGCGTCCGCGCGGGTCCGGTTGAAGCTCGCGCGGTACGCCGTGGGCGTGAGGCCGACCTGGGTCGTCATGTGCTTGCGCAGCGAGTCCGCGCTGCCCAGGCCGCTCTTCGCGGCCACCTGGTCCATCGGCAGGCCGGTGGTCTCCAGCAGCTCCCGCGCTCGGTGGATACGCCGTTGCAGCAGCCACTGCAGCGGGCTCAGCCCCGTCTCCGCGCGGAAGCGGCGGGTCAGGGTGCGGACGCTCGTACCCGCGTGCCGCGCCAGGTCCGTGAGCGTGAGCGGGACATCGAGGCGCGCGAGTGCCCACGCGCGCGTGGGGGCGAGCGACGTGCCGCGTTCCGGCGGCAGCGGGGTCTCGATGAACTGCGACTGACCGCCGGGCCGTACGGGCGGGACGACCGCGAGCCGCGCGACCGTGTTCGCGACAGATGCGCCGTAGTCGACTCCGACCAGATGCAGGCAGAGATCGATCGCGGCGGCGGCGCCCGCCGAGGAGTAGATACCGCCGTCCTCGACGAAGAGCAGGTCGGGCTGCACGTCGACGGCCGGGAAGCGGGTCGCCAGCTCGTCGGCCAGCCCCCAGTGGGTGGTCGCGCGGCGCCCGTCGAGCAGGCCGGCCTGGGCCAGGACGAACGCGCCCGTGCACAGCGACGCGATCCGCACGCCGCGGGCCGCCGCGTTCCGCAGCGCCTCCAGCACCTCCGCGGGAGCCTGCGCGCCGCCGCTGCCGACGGCCAGCACCGTATCGGCGTCCGCCAGCGCCTCCAGCCCGTACGGCACGACGATGTCGGGCCCGCCGACGGTCTCCATCGGCCCGGGGCGTGCCGCGCACACGCGCACGTCGTACTGCGGGACGCTGCCGAACACCATGAGCGGGATCGAGACGTCGAAACTCAGCACGGGCGGCACCGTGACCGCGGCGATGCGATGCATGTGGCCTGAACCTCCGGACACCTGGCATTCGGGCCACTATCGTACGCGGCCGCGCCGCGGCACCGTCGTCTGCATGACTTCTCATGTGATCGTGGGACGCGGAGCGACCGCGTCGAAGACCGCGCTGCTGCTGGCCGAGGACGGCGAGCGGGTACGGATGATCAGCCGGACCGGCGGCGGTCCCGACCACCCGCTCGTCGAGCGGATCGCCGCCGACGCGACCGACACCGACCGGCTCACCGAACTGACGGAGGGCGCGGACACGCTCTTCAACACCGCCGCCCCGGCGTACCACCTCTGGCCCGAGCAGTTCCCGATCCTGTCGGCGTCTCTCCTCAGTGCGGTGAAGCGGACGGGCGTGGCGTACGTCATGCTCGGCAATCTTTACGCCTACGGCCCGGTGGCCGAACCGATCGCCCCGGACTTCCCGCTCGCCGCGACCGGCCCGAAGGGCCGTGCCCGGGCGCGGGTCTGGGAGGAGGCCGCCGCCTCGGGGGTGAAGGTCACGGAGGTGCGGGCCGCCCAGTTCTACGGCGCCGGCGCCTTCTCGGTGTTCAGCCTCTGGGTGCAGGGACAGGTCCTGGCGGGCAGGCCGGTCCTGGTGCCGCAGCCGCTCGACGTGCCGCACAGCTACTCGGCGATCGGCGACACCGCACGCACGCTGGTCGCGGCGAGCCGCGACGAGGGGGCGTACGGGCGCGCCTGGCACGCGCCCACCTCGACGCTGTCCGTACGGGAACTGGCCACGCGGCTGGCGGCCCTTGCCGGCGCCCCGGAGCCGCGGATGGCGGAGATGACCGAACGGGAGATTTCTCTGCTCGCGCTGACGGAGCCTTTCTGGTCGGAAATGCACGAGGTGCTCGTGAAGCCCGGCCACCCGTTCGCCGTCGACTATGCGGAGACGGAGAAGGTCCTCGGGGTGACGGCTACGGCGGTGGACGAGGTGCTGCGGGAGGTGGTGTAGGGGCAGCCCACTCCGGGACCGGTCCCGGAGCCCCGCCCTTAACATGCGGTGCACACAATGGGGTTGGGCAGGGTCGTGGCATTACGGCAAGGACGCGTACTCGCGGCGGCGGTCGCCGCGTTGGCGGCGGGGGCCGCCGGCTGCGGGAAGAGCGCGTGAAAGACCAAGGTGACCTGAAACTCGATCACCCACACTGGCTCGATGGCGAAAGTCAGCCCCCGTGCCCCGCCGTCTACGGGACCGATTAACCGCTCGACTCTGGCGGTGTCCGGCGCTTCCGGCGGGGCCGGCCGGGAGCTAGTGTCTTGTGATCCGGTTCATGTCACCTGAAGGTCTTTGACTCGTTGGACACTGCGTGAATCTCTCTTCAGAACAGGTCGCAGAATTGCGG
>NZ_JCANSZ010000127.1:0-4423 GCF_059570535.1 Streptomyces sp. CNP082 | reverse complement strand
AGCGTGGGCTTGCGGCCCAGGCGGTCGCCGATCGCGCCCAGCGGCAGCAGCAGCGCGGACAGCGCGAGGGTGTAGATGTTGATGATCCACAGGACCGTGTCCTGCGAGGTGCCGAAGTCGACAGCCATGTGCGTCTGGGCGACGTTCAGCCCGGACACCGACGCCAGGACGGCCATCAGCGCCATCGAGACGGTGATCAGGATCAGCCGCAGACGGCGCGCGTCCGGCGCGCCGGCGCCGCTCCCGTCAGCGGGGGCCGCCTTTTCGGGGTTCGTACTCATGGATTCCTCTCACCAGGGCATGCGGAATCGGCGCTGGGCAGGACCGGCCGCCGGGGCGACGGGAGGCAGGGGTGCGGTTTGGGCGTCAGGCGGCGGCGGTACGGCCCGGCCGCGCCGGTGCCGGCGGCCGCCTGCAGGGGGCGGATGCGGCAGCCGGCCGCGGCGGGCCGCGAAGGCGCCGCCGGCCGGGCATGCTCATGCGGTGCCGCCGCCCTCGCTGCTCCCGGCTTCCCGTGCCGCCGGGACGCCGGTCGTCAGGCCGGCCGGCCCCGGCTGGCAAATTTTGACAGCCATAGGTAAATGGTAGCAGCTATCACTTGTGGGGTCTCCTCGGGCGGGGAGGGGCGGCGTCCCCGGTGCCCGCGGCCCGTACGGGCCGTCAGATCCCGTACGGGCCGCGGGACTTCACCGGCCGGGCCGGCTGCCTCACGGCCGCTTGAGGACCCGGGTCCGCAGGCCCGGGCGGGGGGTGTGCGGTGTGTGCCGGGTGCGGCTGCGGGCGTACAGGCCCAGCGTGGCCAGCAGGGCCAGGGCGACCGGCAGGGTGAGGATGAGCAGGACGCCGGTCAGGGACCAGCCCGCGTCGACCATGAGGCCGCCGGTCACGCCGCCGGCCAGCGGGCCTGCTTTGCCGGCGCTGTTCGCCCAGCTCACGGCGGTGGCGCGGACGGCGGGCGGATAGGCGACGGCGGCGATGGCCTGGAGTACGGCGGTGGCCGCCGGCAGGCACAGGCCGAGGAGGAAGACGGTGACGAGCAGGGCGGCGAACCGGCCGGCGGCCAGGGCGGCGGCCCCCAGAGCCGCCACGGTCATCACCCACAGCAGGGCCAGCACCCGGAACCGGTCGAACCGTTTGAGGACGAAGGACACCGAGAGCTGTCCTGTCAGGCCGCCCCAGCCGAAGGCGGCGACGGACACCGCGGCCTTTGCGTCCGTCAGGCCCTCGTTCTCGGCCAGTTCGGGCAGGTAGGTGAGGATCACGAACGCGATGCCCTGGCCGAGGAAGAAGCAGAGCCACAGCAGCAGGCTCGTGCGGGCGAAACCCCCGGACAGCACGGCCCGCGGGGCGGGCCGGGGCCGGGTGCGCCGGGTGCTGTGGCCGAAGTCCACCCCGGACAGGTCCTCATCCGCAAGGACGCGGGCAAGGACGCCGCGCAGTTGTCCGTGGGGGCGGTTGCGGGCGGCGAGCACGCTGAGGGATTCGGGGATGACGCGGACGATCGCCGGGATCAGCAGCAGCGGGAGGATCCCGCACACCGCCAGCAGCACGGGCCAGTTGAACGCGGGCACCAGGACGGAGGCGAGGATCCCGCCGACGGTGGTGCCGGCCGTCACGCCGGCGAAGGCCAGCGCGACCATCTGGACCCGGCGCCTGGCGGGCATCCAGTCCGCGACGAGCACCATCATGCTCGGCAGCACCGCGCCCAGTCCCAGGCAGGCCGCGGTGCGCAAGGCGGTGAAGGGGACGATGCTGTCGGTGAATCCCATGGCGGCCGTGCCCAGGCCGAAGCAGGCGGTGCCCGCGAGGGTGACGCCCTTGCGGCCGTAGCGGTCGGCGAGCGGGCCGGCGGCCACACCGCCGGTGATCATCGCCAGGACGCCCAGCGTCACGGTCACCGTCACCGTCTCGCCGCTGACTGACCAGTCCTCCTTGATCCTGGGGTAGACGAAGCCGGCAACCGCGGTGTCCAGCCCTTCGGCGATCATCGTGAGCAGAGCGACCCTCACGATGAGCCGCTGGCGGCGGCCCATGGGCCGGGCGTCGATGAACTCCTGCGGACTGGGCCGTGCCGAGGCGTCCGTGCTCATGGGCCGGGCCCCTTTCCTCGGATTTCCTCGGATTTCATCGGATTTCATCGGTGCAAAGCCGCGCGGGTGCTGCGGCAGCGGCAGGTGCCGCCGCCGCGGCCGGCGGGGTGGCGCTGTCCCTCAGGCGCAAAGGCGCAAAGGGGGGTCTCCCGGCGCTCGCGCGCGAAGTGCCGGGAGATCCCCCGTTGTTCTGCCGCGGCCCGGGGGTCAGTCCTTGACGTCGCCCCTGACCTGCCGCCGGATGAACTCGTAGGTCAGGTCGCCGAACTGCTCGCCGTAGGCAATGGATGCCTCGGCCGTCTTGGTGAAGTGGACGCCGCCGTTGACCCGGCTCATCGCACACGCCTTGTCGAAGTCGGTCCAGGTGGGGAAGTGCACCTCGACGTCCCTGGCGGGGGTGATCCCCGGCTCCGCCAGTGAAGAGCCGGCCGGGAAGGTGAACGACCAGTCCAGCACGTCGTCGCCGAAGAAGCGCCGCGCGGTCTGCGACCCGGCGGAGCACAGCGTCGTGCTGGCCGACGGGTACTCCGGGTGGTCGCCGGTCGGCAGGTAGCTGGTCCACTCGTTGGCGGGCATGTCGTCGACCGTGCCGATGCCGGGCCCGCCCCAGGCGGTGACCTTGCTCCTGCCGTACACGTGCCGTACGGCGGTGACCGGCCGTACAGCCTGGTACCTGGCCTTGTGGTGCCAGTCGGCGATCAGCGTGTCGAAGGTCGACAGGATGCTTGCGAGCACCCAGTGCGTCCAGCCGTGCACGCCCATGTGGTTGTCCTCGTCGCGCTTGCGGGCGATGGTGATGGACGAGTAGCCGATGCCCCACAGCTTGTTGTCCATGATCTCGGCGAGCACCTTGCGCTCGTCGTTGAGATCGGCCGACGCCTGCAGGACCTCGTCCACGGAGCGCTTGTAGGCGCGGGCGTTGGTGTGGTCGGTGTGCCGGGGCGGGTCGATCGGGAACTGGGCGGGGTCGGTGAAGATGTGCGGCACGGTCCGGCCGGCCTGCGGGGTCACGAATGCCTGGCCGACGAAGATGCCCAGGTCGCCCGGGCCGCCGCCGAGACGGCGGCCGTTGTGGGCGCCGAGCAGCGGCTGCCAGCGCGAGGGGTTGGTCACCCGGTAGGGGGTGTTCACCGGCTCGAAGCCGGTGTAGTCCCGCCACGGCACCCGGTTGTACGTGCGGCCGCCCTCGTCGCCGAGGAGGTTCATGCCGTCGCTTTCCACGAACTTCCACACCGCGTTGGCGGCCACGTTGCCGATGCCGACCGGGCTGGTCAGGTTCTCCGACTCATCGTCGGGGTTCAGGCCGAGCGCGGTCATCAACTGCCGCAGGGCTCCTACGTTCTGCGGCAGCAGGCGCTTCCAGATGCCGTGCTGGGCGTAGATCGCGGCGATGTTCATGTTCCGGTTGGTGGCCGATTCGCTGGAGGGACGGCGCGGGATCCGGGAGTGGATGCCCAGGGCGGTCTCGTGGTACGGGGCCACCGCGTCGAACGCCGCCAGCATCGCCGCCCGGTTCGTCCACAGGAAGACGGTCGCGTCCATCGGCCCGATGAACCGCAGGCTGGGCGACTGACCGGCCTGGTCGTCGCCGGGCTGGGCCCACTTGATGTAGTTGTCCTTGTCCAGGTCGGGAAGCTCAGGCGGCTCCTCGCTGGCGGCACCGGCCGTGCGGGCGAAGGCCAGTTGGGACAGCGCCATGGCCGAGGCACCGCCGACAAGCAGCGACCTGCGGCCCACCGGGGAAGCGGAGAGGGAAGTGTGTCCGGACGTCGTCATGATCGTCTTCCTTGTTCGTGGCAGAAACTGGCAGAAAAGGGGGCCGCCGCTGGCAGACGGACCCGGGAAGGAGCCCTCTTTACGGGGAGCGGGATACCGGTGGCTGCGCCGTGCGCGCGGCGGCGGGCCGGCGGGCCCGCCGCCGCGCTCACCCGGGGTCAGTCCTCGACGTCCCCCCTGACCTGCCGCTGCACGAACTCGTGGGCCAGGTCGCCGAACTGCTCGCCGAACACGATCGTCCGGTCGACGGTCTTCTGGAAGTGGACACCGCCCCACACCCGGCTGTCGGCGCAGGTGCGGGTGAAGTCGGTCCACGTGGGAAAGGTGATCGACAGGTCCCTGCCGGGGGTGATGCCCGGTTCGACGACCGTCGAGCCCGCCGGGTAGTCGATCGTCCAGTCCAGCTCGTCGGAGCCGAAGTAGCGCCGGGCGGCCTGCGAGGTGGCCGAGCACAGGGTCGTCGAGCCCGAGGGGTATTCCGGGTGGTCGCCCACCGGCAGGTAGCCGGCCCACTCATCGGCGCGGATGTCGTCGACCGTGCCCATGCCCGGCCCGCC
>NZ_JCANSZ010000126.1:0-4522 GCF_059570535.1 Streptomyces sp. CNP082 | reverse complement strand
TCTGTCCGACCTGTCTCGGCAAGCACCTCGTCGACAAGATCACGATCGACGATACGAGTCAGGACCCCTACACCGATTCGATCCGTCATACGTACACCCGCGAGCGCGGTGCCACGATCGCCCTGAAGCATGGCGAGAAGATAGCAGAAGGCAGGCAGAGGAGGAACAGAAGGAAAGACCTGCCGCTTTATCCACAGAACGCACGGGAGTGTCGCTGTGGAAAAGTGGATGACGAAATGCCGAGGAGCTTAAATGAGTGGCATTGCGGCGCAGGGCGCCTGAAATCGGTCACCGACGGCACCGGGAACAACACGTCATACACCTACGAGGCCAACGGCAACCTCAAGACCATCACCGACACCCTCGACAAGGTGACCGCCTACGAGTACAACGCCGCGAACCAGGTGGTGAAGACGACGAATCCGGGCGGCGCCACATCGACGACAGACTACGACGCGCGCGGGAACGTCATCGCCGAAACTGACGCCAGCGGAGCAAAGACCACTTACACCTATGACGGTGCCGGTCGCATGGCCTCGATGACCACCCCCCGGGGGAATGTCAGTGGTGCGGATCCGGCGGAGTTCACCACCACCTACGCCTACGACGACAACGGCAACCGCATCGAGACCGTCGATCCGACCGGTGCGAGAACCACTACCGAATACGACGCGCTGAACCGACCGGTGAAGGTCACCGACCCGATGAACCACTCGACGACCACCACGTACGACGCCAACGGCAACGTCGAGTCCGTCACGGACGCGCGCAACAAGACCACCACGTACGCCTACACCGCGGACGACTTGCTGAAGACCGTCACCGACCCCGTCGGGCACGCCACCCAGTACGAATTCGACACCGCCCGCAACCTGATCAGCGAGACCACGCCGCTCGGCAACAAGACGACCTGGACGTATGACGCGGAAGGGCGGATGGTCACCGAGACCGACGCCCGGGGGCACGCTCCAGGAGCAAACCCCGAAGAATTCACCACCCGGCATGTGTACGACGCCGTGGGCAACCTTGTTGAAACACGCGACCCCTTGGGCGGCACCCAGAAGTTCACCTACGACGCCCAGAGCCGTCAGACCTCGTCGACAGACGCGAACGGCCGGACCACACAGGTCGAATACGACCCCCTCGGACGCGTCACCACGGTCACCGCCCCCGATAACGGCACGACCGTCTACACCTACGACGAGGCAGGCAGCCTCGCTACCCGCACCGACGCCAACGAGCACACCACCACCTACGGCTACGACGAGATCGGCCAGTTGGCTTCGGTCACCGACCCCCTCCAGCGCACCACCAGCTACACCTACGACCCGGACGGCAACCAGAACAAGACCGTCAACGCGCGCGGCGTCGCCACCACCGTCACCTACGACGCGCTGAACCGGCCTACGGTCACCGACTACTCGGACGACACCCCTGACGTCACCATCCGGTTTGACGCGGTCGGCAACCGCCGGGAAATCACCGATGCCACCGGCACTCGCACCCTCACCTACAACGAAACCAACCAGCTCGCGACCGTCACCGTGCCGGGCACAGGCGGAGGCTTCACCTACAAGTACAGCGCCCGCGGCCTGATGTCTTCCCGGACCCTGCCACACGGGCGCACCACGACCTACACCTACGACGTGGACCGCAACCGCATCGCCGACACCACCGACGGCGCGGCCACCACCTACGGCTACGACCCCGCAGGCAATCTGACCAGCACCACACCCCCCGCAGCCAACGGCTACACAGAAGACCGCACCTACGACCCAGCCGGTCAGCTCACCGACATCGCCAGCACCAAGAACGACACCACCCTGTCCGGCTGGCACGCCACCCTCGACCCGGCCGGCCAGCCCACACGTATCGACTCCGAGCGCCAGGGCACCACCGAATCCACGTACTACATGTACGACAGCGCCGGCCGCCTGACGACCGAATGCACCTCCCCCACCCAGGCGGAGACCTGCCCGACGGGTGCATCGACGACCAGCTACACCTACGACAAGGTCGGTAACCGCACGTCCAGCACCGCCCCGAACGGATCGACCACCACCAACACTCACGACGCGGCCGATCAGCTCACCCAGACCAGCACCGGCGGCACTGTCACCGGCTACGAATACGACGCCGATGGCAACCAGAGCAAGGCCGGCGACCGCACCTACGCCTACGACGCCGAGAACCGCCTCACCACCATGACGGCATCGGGTACCACCTGGGGCTACGCCTACGACGCCGACGGCAACCGCGCCGAACGCACCCGCGGCGGTCTGACCCTCGCCTGGGACATCAACAACGAGCTGCCGCAACTGGCCGCTGAATACTCCTCCACCGGCGCCGTGAGCGCCGACTACACCTACAACCCGCTGGAAGAGATCGAATCCCAGCACCGCACGGTCTCCGGAACCGACACCGCGTACTACTACCACCGAGACCTGTCCGGCTCCGTCACCGACCTGACGAACGCCACCGGTGGTCACGCCAAGACCTACGACTACACCAGCGCCTTCGGCGCCGGCGGACCCACACCCGGCGCCGAGCAGCCCGGCAACAACTTCGGGTACGGCGGACAGTACAAGGAGCCCGCGGGCGGTGAAGACCCCTCCCTGAACGACGCCCTCGGCTACAACCTCCGCGCCCGCACCTACGACCCCGCCAACGGCCGCTTCACCAGCAAAGACCCCTTCACACCAGACGAGTCGACACCCTACGAATCCGCATACGCATACACCGGCAACGCACCCACCTACCGGTCAGACCCCGCGGGCACCTGCTGGTGGTCGAGTTCAAGCACCAGCTGCGTCGCCACCATGGACGTGGCCGTGATCGCCGCTGTCGAGGGAGTAGACCAGAACTGCGCGGCACTTATACGAGCCAACGCCATGGCGACCCAACTCGCCGGCCCGTCGATCGGCCAAGCAGGAGGCGGCTGGGGCTCCATCGTCCGCGGACTCAAGGGGCTCAAAAGGGGCACGTGGCTAGGGGTCGGCGGAGCAGCCCTCGATCTGATCCAGGGCAACAACCCGCTGGACTCGCTGGGAGAAACTCGGCAGCTCGACGTGAACAAAATCAAGTGCTCGATCATGTCACGCGAGGAGCGCCACAACTACCAACCTTTGATCGGCGGCGCACCCACGGGTGTCACGGCGCTCCTCTGCCCCTCCGACCTCAAGCCAACTGGCAGCCGGGGAAACTCCCGAAAGGGAAGGTGGAACCCGCCCGGGTACGTAGCGAAGAAGGATCGTAGTGATAAGCACATCTTCAATCGGTCCCACATTCTGGCGGATCGATTCCACGGCAAGTGGCGCCGGGAGAACATATTCACTGGGTTCCGGGAAATGAACCACCCCGTGATGTCGAGCTGCGAAGATCGCATGGCACGCGAGTTGAGCAAAGGCGACTGGGTGGCGTATTCGGGACAACTCGCATACGATAATGGGCGAACTAACATCCCGACCTCAATCGCCATGAACGCGACCACGCGTAGTAGAGTCCTTTTCGCAAGGTCCATTGTGAACAAGACGGGTGATCAAGCTGGGTGTTAGTGGGCGAGATTCCCTTCATCAGCTCAGATATAGTCGCTGCTCGGTCGGCTAGGTTAACATGTACCTCGATGTCGCCAGTAAATCCTATGGATGGAGGTTCCATGAGTCTGGCGGAACTGGAAAATGCGCTGCCGGCGTTGACTGAACTTCGAGCGCAACATCCACGGGAGATTGATTGGAAATGTATTTCTGAAGCGTTCGGAACGCCATTTCCCGAGGATTACATGCAGCTCGCAGAGGCATACGGCTCACTGGAGATTGACGACTTCATGGGGATAGCCGTGCCCGAGCCGAGCGAGGAGGCACGTTTCGTGGCCGGCAGACGTCAAGCACTGTATCCGATTGAATCCCTTCACGAAGCCGGGTTGTCTCACGGCTACGTCCCGTATCCGCAACCTTCTGGCCTCATTCCATGGGGCGACACAATAGACGGAGATGAGTTCTACTGGAGGTCGAACCCAGAAGGGCCGAACGCCTGGACGATCGTCGTCGCCGGACGCAATGGTGATTGGGTCGCGTTCAACGGAAACCTTACAGAGTACCTTGCGGGTCTGGTTTCAGGAGAAGTTGCCCCTGGCGGCCTACCATCGGACTTCCCAGGCCGATCCCCAAGAGTCGCCATCTGGGAGTAGCGGAATCCCAGACTTTTGATCCGTTGGTTGTGGGTTCGAGTCCCACGCCGCCCTACCGCTAGAGCGAAGGTCAGAGCATATATGGGCTGGGCTCTAGTGTCTTGTGATCCGGTTCATGTCACCTGAAGGTCTTTGACTCGTTGGACACTGCGTGAATCTCTCTTCAGAACAGGTCGCAGAATTGCGGACGTTGGTGGCGGACCGGCACGTGACGGCGGATGTGGCCCTGCGAGCCCGGATCGTGTTGTGGGCGGGCGAGGGCCGCCGCCGCAAGGATATCGCTGAACTGGCGGGGGTGTCTGCGCGGACGGTGGACCGCACCAGGACCCGGTATGC
>NZ_JCANSZ010000125.1:0-4832 GCF_059570535.1 Streptomyces sp. CNP082 | reverse complement strand
GCCGTCTGACGAGCGCCCTTGAGGCAACACGCTCAGAAATCCTTGAAAGACTCAACCCTCGCCGACGGAACCGCAGCAGCCCGCGGGCCGTCAAGCGCATACATGTCCATGCCTACAGAGCGAAACGCCGCACCGAGACCACAACTCGCCACGAAGACAAGCCGCATATCAAAATCCTCGCTGTGGCCTAACTGAGTGGCATTGCGCTGCGAACTACGTCGCTCACCAAGGCATTCACCGGACGTGAGGGCGGCCTTCACTTGACCCGGTGCTCCGTCACAGAGATACGGGATCAACCGAAGGCCGTTGTCACGAGTGTGGTGTGCCGCGATGTCCGGCGCGAAGCGTTCGCGGAAGCGTCACGCTTCCGGGGCAAGCTCTGCGAGTGTCTGACCGCCCGGCGTGACGAGCTGTTCGAACTGACCGACGCGCTGCTGTGCATCGACGGGCCGGTGGCCTCGCCGGTGGACCTGACGCTGCGTTCGCGGCAGGATTCGGGGGACGGCGTTCGGCTTGGCCCAGATGGTCTCGTGGCGGATCAGCCAGCCGTCTGCCTGCAGGGCGAGCATCGGCCGCCACGGTAGGCCCAGCAGGGACTTCACCGGTACGGACGGCTGGCCGGGGGCGACGATGCGGCGGGCCGCGTAGCCGGCGGCGAGGTTGATCCTCCCGCGTCCCGGGGGTGAACGGGAGAGCCGTATCGGCTGCCGGACGGCGGGCGATACGGGCCGTCGTGGGCGATGAACGCCAGCGGCAGCCGCGCTGACGGGCGTCGCGGACCACACCCGCCGAACTCGCCCGGCTGATCCGCGGCCACTGGAACGTCGAGCCCCTGCACCACGTCCGGGACGTGACGTTCGCCGAGGACGCCTCCCAACTGCGAACCGGCTCCGCACCGCGCGCCATGGCGACCTAGCGCAACCTCGCCATCAGTGCCCTCCGCCTCGCCGGGAAGACCAGCATCGCAGCTGGCCTCCGGCACAGCGCACGCGACGCCGCCAGACCGCTCGCCCTCCTCGGACTCACATGATCACCAATCGGACACCAGGCGACTACGCCGAAGCCCTGGGTGTGGCAGCAGCTGTCCAGGCTTCGGGGACGAGGCGGCCGCAGGCGTCCGCGTCCGCTGGATCCGGCCGTGATCGCGCAGCCGCGCCGGGCTCCTGGTGGGCGGGCGCGCCTGCACCCGTCCACCAGGAGCTTCTTCATGGCAACGGCTGGAGCAGGCGCAGGTCGACGGCGTCGCCCATGGCGCGGTAGCCGGCGTCCGACGGGTGGAGATGGTCACCGGAGTCGTAGGCGGGGTTCAGTTGCCGGGGATCGGCCGGGTCGCGGACGGCCGCGTCGAAATCGATGACCGCGTCGAAGATGCCGCCGGTACGGATCGCGTCGTTCACGGCTTGGCGGACGGACTCCCGTTCGTCGTTGTAGGACCGCCAGCCCCGGAACGGGGTGATCGTCGCGCCGACGACACGGATCCCCTGCGCGTGGGCGCGCGCCACGTTCTGCCGCATGGCGTCGATCAGCGCTTCCGGGTCCGGGTGGGCCAGGTTGCCGATGCCGTTGATGCCCTCGAAGAAGATCGCCGTACGGGCACCCGTCGGCGTCAGCATGTCCCGTGTCAGCCGGGCGGACACGTTCTCACCGCCGATCCCCCCGGCCGCCGCGCTGTCGAGAATCCTGCTGCCGCTGATCCCGCTGTTGAGCACGCTCAGGCGGGTGGGTCCCGGCGCCGCCGCGAGCCGGTCCGCCAGCACATCCGGCCAACGCGCATCGCCGTTGACCGTCGAACGGTCCCCGTCGGTGATGGAGTCGCCGAAGGTGACCACGGCGCCGCGGACCTGCCGGGCTTGCACCTCCAGCCCCGTCACGTACGACCACGCGCCGGTCTGCTGGGTGAACGCCGTGCCCGTCTCGTCCGCCGCATGGTCGCCGACGGTCAGGAACGACGTCTGGTACGCCCGGGGATGTTCGGTCACCGGCCCGGACGGGTCGGGCGTGTACACCGTCGCGAGCACGTCGCCGTCCTCCGGCACCGCAAGAGAGACCGGGTCGCTGACCACCTCCGCACCGGCCGGGATCGTGATCGAGTCCTGACCGCCGAACGTTGCCGTCCGCATGGTGCCGCCGACCGCGTCCGGCGCGTCCGGACGGGCCGCCACCGCCAGCGTCACCCTGCTCATCCGCACCGGCGCCGTTCCGTACACATTGGACAGCCGGACCCGCGCCCGGTCTCCGCCCACGCTGGTGTGGACCACGTTGCGGAACGAGGTGTCCGCGAGCCCTTGCCCGGTGCCGGGGGCAGGCCGTGCCATGGCCGTCCCCCACGTGCCCACCCAGCCGTCGGGACCCCTGGCACCGAGGCGGTCCAGTGGCACGGCCGCCGCCATGGCCCGGTATCCGGCGTCATTGGGGTGCAGGTGGTCACCCGAGTCGAACTCCTGCCGGAGCCGATGCGGGTTCGCCGGGTCGCGGAGTGCGGCGTCGAAGTCGACCACTGCGTCGAACGCGCCGCCGGTGCGGATGAAGTCGTTGACCGCCTCTCGTACGCCTTCCAGCTCATCGGTGTAGTTGCTGGAGTCCTCGAAAGGCGTGAGCGTGCCGCCGATGACCCGCAGCCCGCGTGTCTGCGCCTGCGCCGCCACCTGCCGCAGCGCGGCCACGATCTCCGACGGCTCCTTGTGCTGCGGCTGTCCGCCGATGTCGTTGATGCCCAGCTGCACGATCGCCGACTGCGCGCCCTGCGCGGTCAGCAGGTCTCTGTCCAGCCTGGCCAGTGCGTTGGGATTCCAGGTGCTGTTCAGCAACCGGTTCGAGCTGACGCCCGCGTTCAGCACCGCGAGCTTCGTCGGTCCCGGACGCGCGATCAGCCGGTCCGAGAGGTAGTCGGGCCACCGGCGGTTGGCGTTCCGGGTCGAGTTGTTGCCGTCGGTGATCGAGTCGCCGAACGTGACCACGGCGCCGGTCGCGCCGCCCTCCACGTCGACGCCGCTGACATACGGCCAGAAGGAAATCTCCTCGGCGAACGCATCGCCCGCTTCCGCGGCCGCATGGTCACCGCTGCCGCTGAGGTAGGAGGTCTGGTTGGCCACTTGGTGGTAGGTCACGGGGCCGGACGGCTCCGGCGTGTACACACTCACCAGCAAGTCGCCGTCCTCCGGCACGGCAAGGGAGACCGGGTCGCTCTGCACCTCGCCCCCCGGCGGGATGACGACTGACGACGCACCGCTGAACGTCAGCGACCGCATCGTGCCCGCGACCGCGTCCGGTGCGTCGGGCCGTGCCGCCACCGCGACGGTCACGTCACCCATGCGCACCGGCGCGGTGCCCAGCACGTTCGTCAGCTCGATCCGTACCCGCGACCCGCCCGCGCTTGTGTGCACGACGTTCCGGATAGTCCGGTCCGCGTACCCGGTGGCGACGCCCGGCACCGTGCCGGACGCGGACGCCGCCCAGGTGCCGACCCAGTCACCGGATATCTCGGGTCTCTCGGGTCTCTCCGCAGCAGCAGGACTCGTCACGGCCGGCACACCCAGCGCCAGCGCCACGCCCGCTGTCAACACCACTTTCCAGAGGTAGGACATGGGATGTTCCTACAGAAGGACAGGTACGCGGTCAAGCGTTGCATCCGGCACCTCGGCTGCCGCAGCACCTCGGCTGCCGCAGCACCACGCTCATCGACGCGCTCACGCGCCCGCCAACAGGGCTCCCTGGTCGAACCCGACCGGCTGCGCTTCGACTTCGCCCACTTCGCCGCTCTCATCCCCGACCAGCTCGGCGCCATCGAGACTGCTGTAAACGACCACATCCTCGACGACCCCGGCGTACGGGCCTGGTACGCCGACCGGGCGGATGCCGAGGCCGCCGGGGCACTCGCCTTGTTCGGCGAGGAGTACGGCGACACCGTCCGCATCGTCGACATCGGCGACTTCTCCCGCGAACTGTGCGGCGGCACACACGTCGCCCACGGTTCCCAGGTCGGCACCTTCCGCCTGTTGTCCGAATCCTCGATCGGCTCCAACCTCCGCCGTGTCGAGGCCCTCACCGGGCACGGGGCCCTGCGCCACCTCGACACCGAGCGACAGTTGCTGAACGAACTGGCCGCACTGCTCGGCACCCGCCCCCAGGACGCACCCGACACCCTCCACAGGCGCTTGGAGGCCCTTGCGACCGCCGAGGCCGAGCTCACCAGGATCAGGCAAGCCCAACTGCGATCCGAGGCCGCTCAACTCGCCGACAGCGCCCGCCACGTCGGCGAAGGACAGCTCGTCGCCCAGCAGATCACCGACGTCACCCCCGACGAACTGCGCATGCTGGCCACAGACACCCTCGCCCGACTCTCCGCAGGACAGTCGGTAGTTCTCCTCGCCACGCGCCACTCCAGAAGGCCCTGCTGATCGCAGCCATCTCCCAGGAACTGACCAGCCGCGGCGCGCAAGCAGCCCAGATCCTCACCCGTGCCGCCAGGGCAGTCGGCGGCGGGCGGAGGCACCGGGGCCATCGCCAGTGCCGCGGGCGCCGCCCCGAAAGCTCGATGAGGCGCCCTCACCGCAGCAATCGAGGACGCCACCACATTGATCAACAACAACTGACGTCAGCCGTGGTTGGTTCGCCCAGCCTCCGGGCGGACCAGAGTAATTGTCAAGAGCTGTGGATCGGGGGCGGAGATGAGGGCGAGGGTGCCCTCGTTCTGTCGTGATTCCTTCGATGGTTCGGTGAGTGCCGAACCGTCCGGCCGGTAGCGTGCCGGGTCCTGTGCGGGAGGTGCCCGCGCTGGCGACGCCGGAGGCAACCCGATGCCGGAGACAGACCTGAAGCAGCAGCTCGCCGAG
>NZ_JCANSZ010000124.1:0-4985 GCF_059570535.1 Streptomyces sp. CNP082 | reverse complement strand
TCCGTCGGCGGAGACCACCACCGTGTGCGACACCCCCGGGGTGTTGTCCACGAAATTAGTGATCAACCAGTTCAGGTTCTGCGCCGCCTGGCTCATCGGGCTCACCTAACGCTCCTGATCGTATGTGCCGGGGCCCACGCCCGGTCCGTCATCCTGCTGCGGCCTCTGCTGGCGGCCCTGCTGGACCCCGCGGCGCAGATTGCTCAGCCTGCCGCGTACGTCCTCCGGGGCCCGGGAGACCTGTGGGCCTCCCAGCGGGGCCTGCTCCGCGGTGCCCTCCACCAGGTTCTGGCGGGGCACCCGCCGGGGAAGGCCCGCGGGTGTGACCCCGCCCGCCTTCGGTTCGCGCACCTGCTCGGCACGCTCCCAGCGTTCGTCGTTCGCCGACCTCCACTCGTCGTCCTCCGGCGCCGGCTCCGGTGCGCCGAAGCCGAAGCCCCTGCGGCCGGTGCCGAACCCTGCCGGAGATTCCGTTTCCGGTTCTGCCGGACTGTCGTACGCGCCCTGCCCCGTCCAGTGGTTCGGCGCGGTGCCGGGCTGGGCTTGGGCGTAGGTATCGTACGCGGGCTCCGGTGAGATGCCCCCGGGCGTGAAGGCATCGGTACCCACTGCCTCCGCTTCTGATTCGTGGAAGGCCGGGGTACGGTCCTGTGCCGCCGCTTCGAGCGCGGCCCTGCGCTCCTCGCGCAGCAGCGAGCGCTGGATGGGGTCGAAGACCCCCTCCTGCCCGCCGAGCGCCGGCATCGCCGGGCGCGGGCCCTCCACCTGGGGGGCCTGCTGATACGAGGAGTCGTCGAAGCCCAGCTCCACCGCGCTGCGCGGCCGGCCGCCGGCGAAGCCGTTGCCCGCGGGCTGGAAGGACGGGCGGTCGGCGACGATGCGCGAGACGGTGAACTCGTCCTGCTGCTCGGGCGCCTCGGTGGCGCCGCCGAAGGCGATGGCCTCGGGCAGCATCACCAGCGAGGTGGTGCCCGACTGCTCGCCGGAGGGGCGCAACTGCACGCGGATGCCGTGCCGGTCGGCGAGCCTGCCGACCACGAACAGGCCCATGCGCTGCGAGATCGCGACGTCCACGGTGGGCGGGTCGGCGAGCCGGTGGTTGATGTCCGCGAAGTCCTCGGCGGTCAGGCCGATGCCCTTGTCGTGGATCTCGACCATCACCCGGCGGTCCGGCAGCCGGGTGGCGGTGACCCGGACCTTGGTGTGCGGCGAGGAGAACGTGGTGGCGTTCTCCAGCAGCTCGGCGAGCAGGTGCACGAGGTCGGTGACGGCGCTGCCGTGGATCTCGCTGTCGGGTACGCCCTCCAGCTCGATGCGCTCGTACGACTCGACCTCCGAGGTCGCCGCGCGTAGCACGTCGACGAGCGGGACCGCCTCGTCCATGTGCCGGCCGGTGTCCTCGCCCGCGAGCACCAGCAGGTTCTCGCCGTTGCGGCGCATGCGGGTGGCGAGGTGGTCCATGTGGAACAGGTTCTCCAACTGCTCCGGGTCCGCCTCGTGGTCCTCCAGGCCGGAGATCAGCTCGAGCTGGCGCTCGATGAGGCCCTGGTTGCGCCGGGAGAGGTTGGTGAAGATCGCGTTGAGGTTGCCGCGCAGCAGCGCCTGCTCGGCGGCCAGCCGGACCGCCTCGCGGTGCACCTGGTCGAAGGCGCGGGCGACCTCGCCGATCTCGTCCCTGCTGTGCAGCGGGATCGGCTGCACGCGGGTGTCCACCCGGCCGGGGTCGGTCCGGGAGAGCTGGTCGACCAGCATCGGCAGCCGCTGCTCGGCGATGCCGAACGCCGAGTTGCGCAGCAGCCGCATGCTGCGGGCCATCGAGCGGGCCATCAGCGCGGCGATGACGAAGCCGATGAGCAGCGCGCCGACGGCGATGGCGGCGCCGACGACGGTGTCGCGCTTGGCGGACTCGACGATGTCGTGGGCCTCGGCCACGGCGCGGTCGGCGAAGTCGATCTCAACGGTGCGGTACGCGTCGATGGGCACGCTCGTGGCCGCGTACCACGTCTGCGGGGTGATGCCCTGCTCGGCGAGGTCCTCCGGCGTGACGCCCTCCCCGAGGCTGGTGAGGCCGGCGAGCATCTTCGCGGGCTCCGGCGGCGCGGTGAACTCGCCGCCGCCGTCCTCGGCCTCCCGCTGCGCCTCGGCGAGCCGCTGCCTGGCCTTCTCCTCCTGGTCGGCCAGCGCGTCCTCAAGCACGCGGTTGTCGGCGGCGGTGCTGCCGGACTTGAACTCGTCGAGGGCGATGGGCTCCAGGTAGGCGAAGGAGCCGAGCGCGGTCTTCTCCTCGGCCAGCACCCCTGCCTTCTCGGGCGGGCTGACCAGCAGCTCGGTGCCGAGGGAGCGGACCAGGGAGGCGCCGGACTTGGAGAGCGAGATGGCGTACATCGCGCGGCCGTAGCTGGTGATGTTGGTCGTGCCCAGGCCCAGCTCGTTGGCGAAGGTCATCAGCGGGCGGTAGATCGCCGCGTACCCGAGGTGGGTCTGGGTCCCCGGCGCCTGGGGCGTGAACGCCGCCTCCCGCATCCGCGGGAGGTTCTTCTCCTGCTCCCGGAAGGCGTCCAGACGGCGGTGGAGGCCGGGTTTGTCCGGCATGTTCTCGACCTGCCGGTCGAACTCGGCCGCGGCGGCGTCGGTGGCCTTGCGCGCCTCGGTCACCCGGCTCGCCTCGCGGTCGCCGTGGAGCAGCGGCTGCACGGAGACGTCACGCTCCGCCATGATGAGGTCGGCGTAGTCCCCCGCGGCCTTGGCCACCTTGGCGGTGTTCTCCGCGTCCTGGGCCTCCTGCCAGGTGTCGACGGAGTCGTTCACCTGGAAGCCCGCGAAGACGATGGCCACCAGCACCGGAATCAGCAGGATCGCGTTCAGCCGGGTGACCACCCGCCAGTTACGGGGTGAGAACCGGCTGCCGCTCGGCGGCGGGGGGGCCGGCTGCGCCCCGGCAGGGGGCGGCGCCGCCGCGCGCGACGGCGGGCTGAAGTTGCCCCGCGGCTCCTGCGCGGGGCCCTTGCTGCTGCGCCTCACCGAACCAACAACCTCTCGGCCTACTCTCGGGTCAGTTCCTCGAATTCCAGCACGCCGCGCGGCTCCTGCCAAACGCCTGGAGAGGACTTCGTACGATCACGCAGGCACCGTCAAATGGGGCGTAAGCGGCACCGTCCGACAAAGCGCAGCCACGGCATCAGCGGAATGGAGTCGACCGCCTGCATCCTGTGCAACGCACCCCCTCAATCTGCTTCCAAACGTTATCAACGCCTCAGGGGCAGGCGGCACCGCACGGTGCAACCTGCCCCTGGTGACGTCTCCGGCCCCGCAGCGTCCGCCCGGGCCGCCCGGCTCGCTCAGCGCAGCCTGGCCATCAGCGCGTGCTCGACGAGTGTGATCAGCGTGGACTTGGACTCCGAGCGCTGCCGGGCGTCCGTGGTCAGGATCGGCGTCTCCGGCCCGATCTGCAGCGCCTCACGCACCTCATCCGGCGAGTACGGCTGATGACCGTCAAACCCGTTCAACGCGATCACGAACGGCAACCCCGAGTTCTCGAAGTAATCCACCGCCGGGAAACAATCCGCCAACCGCCGCGTATCCACCAGCACCACCGCACCGATGGCACCACGCACCAGATCGTCCCACATGAACCAGAAACGATCCTGACCAGGCGTCCCAAACAGATACAGGATCAAATCCTGATCCAACGTGATACGCCCGAAGTCCATCGCCACCGTCGTCGTGGTCTTCCCCGACACCTGCGACAGATCATCGATCCCCGCAGACGCCGACGTCATCACCGCCTCAGTACGCAGCGGATTGATCTCCGACACCGAACCCACGAACGTGGTCTTCCCTACCCCGAAACCACCCGCCACCACGATCTTCGCCGACGTGGTCGCACGAGCCGGAGAAGAATCGGCCACACCACTAGAGCTTGCGAAGTCCACTGAGCACCCTTTCGAGCAAAGTCACATCTGGCTGGCCCCCCGCGGCGTCGCCGCCGCCCGGCTGGTGGATCGTGACCAGGCCGGCTTCCGCGAGGTCGGCCACGAGGATGCGCGCGACGCCCAGCGGGAGGGTCAGCAACGCGGAGACCTCCGCGACCGACTTGAGTTCATAGCACAGTCGGCAGATGCGCTGGTGCTCGGGGAGCTGGGAAGTGAGCCGGGAGGGATCGGCAGTGGTCTGCACCAGTGCCTCGATGGCGAGCTGGTAACGCGGCCGGGTCCGGCCGCCGGTCACGGCGTACGGGCGCACCAGCCGCGACTGCGGGCCCCGGGCCGCGCGCGGGGCGCGGGCGGCGGGCGCCGGCTGGGTCTGCGGCGCCGGTGCGGACGCGGGCTGGCCGCGGTGCTGCGCCGGGCCGCCGCCACCGTACGGCGGCGGGGACGGGGGCTGCGGCTGTCCCGGTGCCGGGGGCACGCCAGGGGCGGCGTACGGTACGTCCGGCGCCCACGGGCGCGGGGAGGCCCCGTGCTGCGGCGGCATGCCCGGCTGGTGGGACTGCTGGCCGTACCCGTATCGCCAGTCCTCACCGCCGTGAGGTACCTGTTGGTGCGCTGCCACTGCGTTCCCCTTCCCCGACGGCGTGCCGGAGCATCACTGCACTCGACGCACCATAGCCCGGCGAGCGTGCAACGTGCATCGATTGTCCGCTAGTTCAGCAGGCTGCCTTGCAGCTCCGCGCGCAGGTCCGGGGTCAGCACGGCGCCCGCCCGGTCGACGAGCAGGGCCATCTCGTAACCCACCAGACCGATGTCGCACTCCGGGTGCGCCAGCACGGCCAGCGCCGAGCCGTCGGAGATGGACATGATGAAGAGGAAGCCGCGCTCCATCTCCACCACCGTCTGGTTGACGTAGCCGCCCTCGAAGATCCGCGAGGCGCCGGCCGTCAGCGACGTCAGTCCGGACGCCACCGCCGCCAGTTGGTCGGCGCGGTCGCGCGGGAAGCCGTCGGACATCGCGAGGAGGAGTCCGTCGGCGGAGACCACCACCGTGTG
>NZ_JCANSZ010000123.1:0-5443 GCF_059570535.1 Streptomyces sp. CNP082 | reverse complement strand
AGTACCAGCGGCCCCGTCGCGAACGCGGATCGGGCACCAGATCCAGGAAAGACCGCAGGCCAGCGACCTCGCTGACATCCAGTCGGCCCAGCTTCGCCAACACCGGCGGGATGGGAGAAGATACAGCGGCAAGCACGGGCCACCTCGTGATCGTTGAGCTTAGACACCCCAATGATCACGAAGCCCGTGCCTGCTCAGCTATGCCCCCCAACCAGTCACGGACCGACCAACCGCCCACCCCCGGAACTTGGCCAGGCCCTGGCGCGCAGGCGGGCGAGGTGCCGGACGAGAGCGCACAAGGGATGTTCGTCCGGCCGTCGACGTTCACTGTGGTCGACTTCTGGACGCGGTCCCGCGCGTGGTGGCCGCACCCCGCCCACCTCATCGTGCGCTACGGCGACTGCCCAACCTTGCTGAACCTGGTCAGCTTCCACATGTGCCGGATCGACGCCGGGAGCCGGCAGACCGAGGCCCAGGCGCTGACCGAGCTGTCGCACCCCGGCATGGCCACCCTCACCGGGGGCCCCACCTTCAGCTACCCCCACCGACGAGACCCCGGGATCGACTTGCCCGTCTGGACCGCGGAGGGCGACTCGGCCCACCGCGCGCAGCGCACCCGCCTGGACGACCAGATGGGCGTCATCGACACCCTGCCCGACGCGATCCTGACCGGCGGCGACCCCGCGCCCTTCCACGACCTCGCCCGCTACACCGCCGACCACTGCGGCCTTCCGAAGGCGCTCTTGCCCACCACGGCCGACGACGGGGCGATACCCGACGGTGGACAGCGCATGTACCGCATCTACGGCACCCGCGGCATGACCGAGGCACTGGACAGCCTCAACACCCGCATACCGAGACGCGTCACGTGACGCCCTACAGCCTGGTCATCGCGCAGTTCCACCGCTCCCGCCTCGCCCGATTGCTCTGCAAAACCGACTGACCCGGGCTGACTCAGCCGGGCCGGCCTTACAGCCTCCGGTCTTCTCCGGAGCAAGCTCATCCAGTAGACGGCTGATCTGCGGTCGTGTGAGGGGCCATGGGCCCGCTGTATCCAGCCCAATCCTCCCGCCTTCTTAACCGCACGCCTGTTTGTCAGTAGCGTTGACCGTGCGCCGATGGGAGTTCCGTGGGCCTAGGGGGTGGGGGAGCGTTGGGGAATCGTCCGACGGACTGGCACGTACTGGACCTGGACGAGGATCCGGTGCCGGGTGATGGCCCGACACCACCGTCACCACCCTCACCACCGCCGAACGCGCCGCCACCCGCTTCGTCGTGGGCGACAACTGCCAGATCACCGCCGAGATCGACCCCCTCGGCCACACCACCCGCACCGAATACGACGAACACCACCACCTGATCGCCGAAACCGACGCACTCGGCCACACCACCCGCTACGAGAACACCCCCCACGGTCAGCGCAAGTCCGTGATCTATCCGGACGGCACGTCGAGACGCTGCGAGTACAACGAGATCAACGCCCTGACCGAGCTGGTCGAGCCGGACGGCATCAGATGGCACTGGGAGCACGACGAGCGCGGCAACGTCGTCAGCGAGACCGGACCGGACGGTGCGAGGACGTGCTGGACCCATGACGATGCCGGCCGCCCCACCTCCGTCACGGATCCGCTCGGCGCGACCACCCAGTTGCGCTGCGACGGCGCAGGACTGGTGGTGGAGGCGACGGACCCGCTCGGGAACCGGAGGGCCGTCCAGCGGGACGCATTCGGCCGCGAGTGCGAGTCCACCGACCCACTCGGCGCCACAACCCGCACGTGGTGGACCGTCGAGGGCCGGATAGCCCGGCTCCAAGGGCCTGACGACACCGAGAAGGCGTGGTCGTACGACGGCGAGAACAACTGCGTGGCCTACACCGACACGGTGGGCCGAACCGCGCGTTTCGAGTACACCCACTTCGACATGCTCGCCTCCCGCACCAACCCCGACGGCACCCGGTACGAGTTCGCCTACGACAGCGGGCTGCGGCTGACCGGGGTGACCAACCCCGCCGGCCGGACCTGGCAGTACACCTACGATGCGGCAGGCCACCTCGTCGCCGAGTCCGATTTCGCCGGCCGCTCGCACGCCTACACCCGCGATGCCCTCGGCCGGCTGACGGCCCGCACCACCCCGCTGGGCGAGCAGATCACCTTCTCCTACGACGTGCTGGGACGGCTCACCGGCAAAGCCGTCGGCGACCAGCGCTGGGACTACCTCTACGACAACGTCGGACGGCTGGTCGCGGCGACCGGCCCTGATGACCGCCTGGAGCGCCGCTACGACTCCACCGGCCGACTCACCGCGGAGGTCGTAGCCGGCAGGCAGCTCACCTTCGCCTACGACCTCTCCGGCCGCCTGACCGGCCGGACAACGCCCACCGGTGCCGGAACTGCGTACACCTACGACCCGGTCGGCCAGTGCACCCGCCTGGCCACCTCCGGGCACACCGTGGACTTCGCCTACGACCCGGCCGGCCGGGAGTCGAACCGCCGCCTGGGGGCACATCTGACCGCGACCTCGGACTGGGATCCGGCCGGCCGGCTGCGCAGCCAGACGATCACCGCCGGCGCCCAGCCCGCCGTCGTACAGCGCCGCACCTACGCCTACCGCAGCGACGGATACCTGACCGGCGTCGACGACCACCTCAACGGCCCGGCGCGGTTCACCCTCGACACCACGGACATGGTCACCGAAGTCACCGCCCCCGACTGGCAGGAGCATTACGCCTACGACTCCCTGGGCAACCAGACCACCGCCTCATGGCCCAGCCCTGCCGACCCCATCCAGGCGACCGGCGAGCGCACCTGCGCCACCGGCGTGGTCACCCGTGCAGGGAACCTGCGCTACCACTACGACGACGCCGGCCGCATCGCCCTGCGCCAGCGCATCAGGCTGTCGAAGAAGCCCGACAACTGGCACTTCACCTACGACGCCGAAGACCGCCTGACCACGGCGATCACCCCCGACGGAACCCGCTGGCGCTACGGCTACGACCCCCTAGGCCGCCGCACCTGCAAGCAGCGCCTCACCGACGCGGGGCAGATCGCCGAGGAGACCGTCTTCACCTACGACGGCCCCACCCTCGTCGAAGCCGTCACCTCAGGCGGCGCCCTGCCCCATCCCGTCGCCCAGACCTGGGAGCACACCGGCCTGGCCCC
This sequence comes from Streptomyces sp. CNP082, assembly GCF_059570535.1. NCBI lineage: Bacteria > Bacillati > Actinomycetota > Actinomycetes > Kitasatosporales > Streptomycetaceae > Streptomyces > Streptomyces sp. CNP082. The sequence goes on along the minus strand of NZ_JCANSZ010000123.1, from coordinate 2,285 downwards.
CGCCACCCAACTCGAACGCCGCCTCGACGGCGCGACCCAGGAAGAGATCGACGCCCGGTTCTTCGCCATCGTCACCGACCAGATCGGCACCCCGCACGAACTCGTCACCGAAGACGGCGACCTCGCCTGGCAGGCCCGTACCACCCTGTGGGGCTCCACCACGTGGACCACCCAGGCCACAGCCCACACTCCACTCCGCTTCCCGGGCCAGTACCACGACCCGGAAACCGGCCTCCACTACAACCTCCACCGCTACTACGACCCGGCCACCGCCCACTACGCCACCCCCGACCCCCTCGGCCTCACCGCCGCTCCGAATCCCACCGCCTACACCCCGAACCCCCACACCCAGGCCGACCCCCTCGGCCTCGCCCCCTATGCGACGAGCGACCTCCGGATCATGAACACCAGCTCGACCATCCAGCACAACCGCGCGGCGATGGACACCAACGGCCCGAACGGATTCAGCGGAGTGTACGATCCGGCGACCGGCGGCCTTGAAGCGCGGATGAGCCGCGGACCGAACGCGCTGGTGAGCCCGGCCGGCGGACACGGACAAATCAACCGCGAAGTATTCGACGCATCCGGGGAGTCGGTAGGCTTCGTGGCCATCAGGCGGGAGGACCACATCGAGATGCGATGGAACTCGATCAGCGTAAACGTGATGAATCACGGAGATCGCCCCGCTCCGATGCAGTTCCGACAGCCGATCATGGACACTATCGGCCGGATTACCGGCCTCCCGGTGGTCGGGTGACCATGCCGGACGACGACGTGACGCAGGTCATGGGCCTGCCCCTACCGGAGGCGTTGACTCGTGCCATAGGCGAGGGCCGGTGGACCGCCCTGCAGGACTCGCCGCACCTCGCGGAGGTCTTCGGGGACGAGCCAGACTGGCCGGGGTTCTACGACATCGAGTCCATGCCCGCCATGAACCGGACCCTGCACGCGGTGTCGGAGGCCGCCGAGTTCCCCGACCTCCCGCACATGGACCAGGGCCTCTCCGTCACCCCGCGGCTGACGCTGCTCATCGGCGACCTCGGCGCAGACATGCCGTTCGCGCTCGACTACCGGCTCAGCATGCGGGAACCACGCGTGATCTACCTGGGGCTGCAAGGCTGGGTGGAAGTCGCTCCGAACATCGAGGACCTGATCGCCCGGCTACGACCGCCCTCCTAGCTCAGCACGTCGAATGGAACAGACCACCGACCGAGGTGCGGCCGGCCAGCTCGTTGTACAGCCGGACAGCTGCGGTCGTCTCCGCGACGTGCACGTCGACCTGCCGGTCAGCGAGCAGCGCCAAGGTCTCGGGCATCGTCCGCAACCGCTCCTCCATGCCCTGACTGAGGACCACGACCGTCGCACCGTGGTCGAGCAGCTCCTGCACGTCCCCCGGCTGGATCCCCGGGTCGTGCCGCGTACCGTGCTCGCCCCAGTCCCACGCGCGGCCTCCGGCGGGGTAGAGCTTGAAGTCCTTGCCCTCCCCGAGCCCTTCAACCTCCATCCGTCCCCACGAAACGTGCGTGACGCGTGGCGATCGCTCCGTGCCCATGCCGAGACCGTAACAGGATGTGACCCGGTACAGCTCAAGAGAATCGGGCAAAGCAGTCGGGATGCGAGCCGCCGCTGGCCACACCTGAACCTGATCTCCGAGGTGACGGTGGCGGTCAGCCCGTACGGGCCACCGTAGATGTTGCCGTTGTCGCCCGAGCCACCGGATGCCTCCGGACCGTCGGAGGTAGAGCGTAATCGTCAGTCCCCAGGCGCCCACCGCCCTGCTCGCCGCAGTCGACGAGCGCCACCAGCGCGAAATGGCCAGTGCTCACCGACGGCTGTCGGCGTACCTCCTTCCCAGGGCTCTAATGGGCCTTGTCGGGCCGTGAGGAAGACTACGGTCCGTAGCCGCCAGCAGGTGAGCACTCCCAGCTTCCGAGCCATTGTGAGTTCTGAGTGGGCGGTTCGCGAGGTGATGTCCGTTTCTGGTTGGGGTTGGAGAAGGTTCGCTGGTGGAGCTGTGTCGGCTATGGCTTCCTGGTGAAGTTGCCGGTGTTGGCTTCGGTGAGGATGCCGAGTTTGACCAGGCGTTTCAGCTTGGCNCGGGTGCCTTCGATGTTCTTCGGCAGCGGTTCGTGGCCGAGGGCTTCGCAGACGTCCTTGGCCCGTAGCGGTCCGGTTGCGTGGTTGAAGGCGGCGAGGATGCGGGGGTAGTCCGGGTGCTCGGGCAGGTCCGGCGGGGAGGCGGGGAGCCGGTCGGCGAGGCCGGTGATGGTCTTGCGGGTGATCGT
>NZ_JCANSZ010000122.1:0-5450 GCF_059570535.1 Streptomyces sp. CNP082 | reverse complement strand
CACCACGGCGACGACGAAGTACACCTACGACCCGCTGGACCGCACCACCGCCAAGACCACCGGCGCCGGCACCACAAGCCCGAGTACGACGGACTTCACCTACCTCGGCCTGTCCAAGGAAGTCCTCGACGAACGCGTCGGATCCGAGATCACCAAGTCCTACCAGTACGGNCCNTNNGGNCANCGCCTNTCNCAGATCACCCACNAACCCGACGGCACCCAGCAACTCGGCGTCTACGGCTACAACAGCCACTCCGANGTCGANACCGTCACCNGCGAGACCGGCAACACCACCGCCACCTACGGCTACACCGCCTACGGCAACAACAACGACCCCGAATTCACCGGCACCGATAAACCAGACCCGGCGAATCCCGACAAGGACGCCTACAACCCCTACCGCTACAACGCCAAACGCTGGGACACCGCCACCAGCACCTACGACATGGGCTTCCGCAACTACAGCCCAGGGTTGAACCGCTTCACCACCCGCGACACCTACAACGGGGCGCTGTCCGACATGCAACTCGGCGCCGACCCCATGACCGGCAACCGCTACGCGTTCACCGGCGGCAACCCCACCACCAACATCGAACTCGACGGACACGAACTGGCCTGCGGTGGAGGCGAGGGGTCAGGCGCGCTGGATGTGAGCTGCGGTACCGGCAACGAGACCCGCGGCGACGGAACCCTCTCCTTCGGCGGCGAACCCACAGGCGGCGTCCGGGCGGCCTTCACTTTCGAGGGGGAGCTCTACGAGGGGATCGCGAACGCCGACACGGGAGAGCTCGACCTCTTCGGCAAGATCAAATACTTGAAGAGCCCGGACAAGGCCGTCGGGTACATGTGGCTCGGCGACCAGACCCCTCCCGCCGAGGAGTACTCATGGATAGACAAGGCGGGGATCTTTGCCACATCGCTCCTGCTCCCGGACCCCAGTACATGGAAAGAGTGCCTGACCGACCCGAGCCTGGGATGCCTGGCAGAAGCTCCCGAACTGATCCCAGGCATAGGAGTGGCCGGGAAGCTTCTCACCAAGGGCGGGGCAAAGCTCCTGAAGAAGACCTTCGGGAAGTGCCACAGCTTCACCCCCGGCACACGGGTACTCCTCGCCGACGGCAGAACCAAGCGGATCGAAGACATCGAGGTCGGTGACCGTGTCGTCGTCACCGACCCCGACACCGGGAAAACCACCACCCGCACCGTCAAACGCCTCATCACCACCCACGACGACAAGAACTTCGTTGAACTCGCGATGGGGCGCGGCGACCGATCGAGCAAGCTGACCACCACCGACACGCACCCCTTCTGGGTCGAAAGCGAGGGCAAGTGGATCAACGCTGGCGACCTGAAGCCAGGCATGACGATCCGCACCGCCGACGGCCACACCACCACCGTCCAGGGCACTGACACCTTCACCAAGCGCCAGACCACCCACGACCTCACCATCCGCGACATCCACACGTACTATGTACTCGCCGGCCCGACGCCAATCCTCGTACATAACTCCAGTTGCCTGTCGGATCCGAACCCCGTGCCCAAGTCGGTCCGCGAGATGTATGAGGAAATTCGGGCTGGCAATGGTGTGCAGCGAATGAACCCAGACGGATCTCCAGACATCTTCACAGCGACTCATGGAGAATCCCTAGCCGTTCAAAGGAAGTGGGGTGGATCGACCGTTTGGGAGGTTCCTGGGGCGAGAAACTCTAGTCAGACAAGAATCCTTATCAACCCGAGGGGGCAGATGGGGTACACGACCGACCATTACCGGACGATTCGTGAGTTCAGTGCTCCCCATTATCCTGACTGGGGATGGTGACTCACACTATCCCTAGTGCTGGCTACCTTCGATGAGGTGGGTTCCGAATGTTTGCGCTAATCGACGAGGAAAGCGACCTACTACTCGGAAGAGTTGATAGGCTGCGTGGCTTCTTCGTCGGCACCGGTGAAGGCTTCGTGCGTTCGGAGATGGTTGGGAAATCAGAGTGCAAGAAGATCGAATTTGACCTTGTCGGGTTTGATGCGCAGGAATTTATTGGCTCTGAATTCTCGACCAAGAGGGGTGCGCGAAACCTCATACTCCAGATCATCTCCGTAGATGGGCAGCCGATCGGGGAGTATTACATTGCCTCTGCGGCCTGGTGCCCCATCGATAGGCCGGATGCGGATAATCCCGACCTCCACGTTACTGGTTACGTGGATTGGATTCCACATCACAAGGCGGGTGATGTGTGGCTGAGTTGGGCTGAAGCGTTTCCCGCCGAAACGGGAATCTGGACTGCCTTGCCTCTCGGTAATCGTGAGGCGTGGCTTGAGGTCGCCGGAATGTATCGACCGTCATCTGGTAGACGGAAACGAAATAAGATTCCTGTGGCGGTCTGCTACATGGATGGGTCGAGTATCGAAGATTTGGCTAGCTTTTTCTGCGCTATCGGGGAGGCAGTGAACGGGCCAGGTGGCTACTTCGGATGGAACATTTCAGCGTTGGCCGACTGCCTAAAAGAGGAAGGCAGTCTCCGCCCGCCTTTCGTCTTGAATTGGAGCAACTTTGATGTGGCTCGACGGGCGCTTGTCGAGGAGGTGGAGTTGCGGGGCACTCGAACTTCTTATCTTGATTTGATTCTAAACCTCCTTGAAGGAATGGGGGTTGAAGTAAGGCTTGAAAGCCCCTGATCGATTATCGGAATATCCATCAGTCCTTCTCGAAGCGCTGGGTCAACGGGCTGACCTACCGCAAACTCCGCCGCCGATGACGTCCTCAAGAGCACCTTCGTCAGTTCAATTGCATCGAAATCATCATGACCGGCAACCGCTACGCCGCTTGATGCCCTCAGCGGCGAGGCTCTGCATGATCGGGCCCTCGACGGCCGTTGCCTGCTTCAGCGACACTGATGCCATGCGCAGCGCCTTCGAGGATTATTTGGACGAATGGGACCTCCCAGATTATTGGCGACCGGTCGTTGCACGACTGGCCGAGCGCGCCCGGGAGTGGCCACACTGCCTCCCCCCATCCGATGAGTTCTATGTACAGGATGCAATCAACTGCCCCGAAACTCAGGCGAGGGGAGGCCTACTCATCTGGGCGGATCTTTTGGATCGACGCGCCAATCGAGCAGGCTGCACCCTCGGTTGTCAAGTCGACTTGGCCGGACTCCGATGCGGGCCCCTTGCATCCCATGGACCGGGCCAAGATCGTGACCTCGTGAATCTCACTTGGTTCACTCTGCCCCTCGGAGATCACTCGCTACCGGAGCTTGCAGATCAGCTACTGGCCTGGTTCGTCACCGAAGCACAGCGCTGGGAACGGCTTGGTACTGAACTTGATTGAGTGATGTCGGGACGGTTTGCCTGACAGCGGCCTGCCGGCTCCGGTAGCTCCTGGGAAGTGAGATACGCGCAGGGTGGTGGGCTGACCGACGCGGAGAGGACCGCGCGGGAGCAGATCCGGTTGCAGGCTGTCGTCCGCTTCGGGGGCGGGGAGACGAACTGCGAGGTCGCCGCGGCTCTGCGGGTGAGCGAGCGGTCGGTGGAGCGGTGGCGCCGGGCCTGGCGCGAGCGTGGCGAGGCCGGGGTGCTTTCGCGGGGCTCTCCGGGGCGGTCTCGGCTCAGTGATATCCAGATCGCCAGGCTGGAGCGCGAATTGGAGCGCGGTCCGCTGGTCCACGGCTGGGCGGACCAGCGGTGGACGCTGGCGCGGATCAAGACGTTGATCGGCCGGCTGTTCCACGTCTCCTACACCGTCGAGGGCACGTGGCGGTTGCTGAAGCGGCACGGGTGGAGCTGGCAGCAGCCGACCAGGCGTGCCATCGAGCGGGACGACGATGCGATCGAGGTGTGGAAGAAGGAGACCTGGCCGCGGGTAAGAGCATCGCGGCGGAGCGCGGGGCCTGGATCGTCTTCGAGTTGCGCCGTGAGGCGCTGTGATTCGTGTGGAGGTGAGAGACCTTCACCGCCGAACTGTCGTAGCAGAGAGGCGGAGCTGGGGGCAGCCTGACCCGGGTGGTGCCGGGGAGGGCGGGAGCGGCCCTGACAAAGCCGGGACGTGTCAGTACTGCCAGATGGTGCGGGTCCGGCGAGCGGGATGGAGAGGAGTACGCGAGGAACCGGCGTCTTTACGTCTCTTAACGATGACACCGGCTCGAAACCTGGTGGATCTGGGCCGGAAGCGGTGCGCACTTGTCGCCTGATGGTGGCGGGGAACTCCTCGGCCGGTATTTCGAAGCCGTCCGGGAGGTCACGAGGAGGTTCTACGGCGTACTCGTGGCGATGCCGCAGGGACACAGTCGGGCTCCTACTCCGTCGAACGAATCGCAGTGAACACGGGAACCACCCGGTCACAGTTCCTGTCGACGAACGGCCAGTTCGTTGGATGGGATAGGTGCATCGACCGCTGAACGGGCCGGGTGGGGCGGAGCCGCCGTAGTACTCCGAGCCGGGGAGAGCCCGGCACATGGGGAAGGGCGGCAGCGGTATCGAGAAGGGAAGGATGCTGCAATGCCGGAAGAGGCGCCGCCGAATGGCGGTGCTCTGCTGGAGCCGGTCCCGATGGGACCACGCCAGCGGGTATCGGAGATGCAGGCCAAGCTTCACCGTTGGGCGGCGGCCGATCCCGGCCGTCGGTTCGACGATCTGTTCAACCTCGTGCACGACCCGGCGACGCTGATCGTGGCGTTCGACCGGGTCGCCGGCAACCGGGGTGCCCGGACTCCTGGCGTCGATGGCCTGACGGTCAGCGACATCGAGGAACAGACGGGCCTCCCGGGATTCCTGGACGACCTGCGTGCTCAGATCAAACTGGGCACGTTCCGGCCACTCCCGGTGCGGGAGCGCACGATCCCCAAACCGGGCGGGTCGGGCAAGGTGCGGCGACTGGGGATTCCCACGGTCGCCGACCGAGTGGTCCAGGCCGCGCTGAAGCTGGTGCTGGAACCGATCTTCGAGGCCGACTTCAAGCCGGTCTCCTACGGCTTCCGGCCCAAGCGACGGGCCCAGGACGCGATTGCCGAGATCCACTTCTACGGCACCTGCGGTTACCGCTGGGTGCTGGACGCGGACATCGCCGCGTGCTTCGACGAGATCGACCACGCGGCGCTGATGGACCGGGTCCGCAGGCGGGTCAAGGACAAGCGGGTACTGGCGCTGGTCAAGGCATTCCTGAAGGCCGGGCTGCTGAGCGAGCTCGGGGAGTTCCAGGACACCCTGACCGGCACGCCCCAGGGCAATGCCACTCAGTTAGGCCACAGCGAGGATTTTGATATGCGGCTTGTCTTCGTGGCGAGTTGTGGTCTCGGTGCGGCGTTTCGCTCTGTAGGCATGGACATGTATGCGCTTGACGGCCCGCGGGCTGCTGCGGTTCCGTCGGCGAGGGTTGAGTCTTTCAAGGATTTCTGAGCGTGTTGCCTCAAGGGCGCTCGTCAGACGGCGAGGGGGAAAAACCCGCCTGGTTGGTA
>NZ_JCANSZ010000121.1:0-5787 GCF_059570535.1 Streptomyces sp. CNP082 | reverse complement strand
GAGACAACCACCGGCGAGACGACCGGCGAGACAACCACCGGCGAGACGACGGGCGAGACAACCACCGACGGCGACTGGAACAACGGCGGCGGCAACGGCAACGGAGGAGACGACGGCGGAGCACTGATCCCATGACGCCCGCCGTGCCCCCGGCGCCGCCCGCCGTGCGCCCCGCCCCGGTCGACGTGTCCTGAGGGGCGCGGGCCCGCCCGCCCCGCGTACGGCAGGATGAGCCCATGACGAGCGTGGACCACGACCCGGCCCGGCGGCCGGCCGTCGCCGGGGCGCCGGACGAGCCGCCCGTGGCCCCCACCCGGCACGACGAGATCGCCGCCCGCGGCAGCGAGGCGCTCGGCGGGCCGCTGGGCCGCCGAGCGCTGCTCGGCGGCTCCTGGTGGACTCCGGTGCGGGTGGTTGCGCTCGTGGCGATCGGGATGTTTGCGCTCGGCATGGTGCAGAAGTACCCGTGCTACGACGGCGCCTGGTTCTCCGGCGCCAACGCCCAGTACACCCGCGCCTGCTACTCCGACATCCCGCACCTCTACCAGGGCCGCGGCTTCGCCGACGACCTCACGCCGTACTTCGACCGCCTCCCGCCGGAGGTCTCCGGCGAGGGCGGCATGGAGTACCTCGAATACCCGGTCCTGACCGGGCTGTTCATGGAGGTCGCCTCCTGGCTCACGCCGGGCGGCGACGACCTGGTCCACCGCGAGCAGGTCTACTGGATGGTCAACGCCGGCATGCTGATGATCTGCACCGCGATCGTCGCCGTCTGCGTCGCCCGTACGCACCGCCGCCGGCCCTGGGACGGGCTCCTCGTGGCCCTCGCCCCCGCGCTCGCGCTCACCGCGACGATCAACTGGGACCTGCTCGCCGTCGCCCTCACCGCCGCCGCGATGCTCGCCTGGTCCCGCAGCCGCCCCGTCGCCGCCGGCGTGCTCCTCGGCCTCGCCACCGCCGCCAAGCTGTACCCCGCGCTGCTGCTGTGGCCCCTGCTGCTGCTCTGCCTGCGCGCCGGCCGGCTACGGCAGTTCGGCGCCGCGACCGCCGCAGCCGCCGGCGCCTGGCTCGCCGTCAACCTGCCCGTGATGATCGGGGCGCCGGACGGCTGGGCGAAGTTCTACACCTTCAGCCAGGAACGGGGCGTCGACTTCGGCTCGTTCTGGCTGATCATCTCCCAGCGCTCCGGCGACCCCGTGGACGACGCCAACCTCTACGCCGTCTGCCTGATGGTCCTCGGCTGCATCGGCATCGGCGCCCTCGCGCTCACCGCCCCGCGCCGCCCGCGCTTCGCGCAGCTCGCGTTCCTGGTCGTGGCGCTGTTCATCGTCACCAACAAGGTCTACTCGCCGCAGTACGTCCTGTGGCTCATCCCGCTCGCCGCGCTCGCCCGGCCGCGCTGGCGCGACTTCCTCATCTGGCAGGGCTGCGAGGTCGCGTACTACCTGGGCATCTGGCTCTACCTCGCCTACACCAACGGCGGCGACGACGCCAAGGGCCTGCCCCCGGACGGCTACCACGTGGCCATCGCCGCGCATCTGCTCGGCACGCTGTACCTGTGCGCGGTGGTCGTACGCGACATCGTGATGCCGGACCGCGACCCCGTACGCCGCCTCGGCGACGACGACCCCGGTGGCGGCGTCCTGGACCGGGCGCCGGACGTGCGGGTGCTCGCCGAGGCCGGCCACGGGCGGCACCTGGCGGGCGTGCTGGGCGCGTACGGGGCGCCGCAGGTGCGGTGGGGAGCGGAACGGGTCACGAAACCCGGCCCGGTGTCCCCCATCGAGTGAACTCGGGCTGCTGAGAAGGGGGTCCCGGGGGCGAAGCCCCCGGGATTCTTCAGCGGGGGACCACAGCGGAGCGGCTCAGCGCTCCACCACCCGGTCCGGCTGCGTCGTCGTGTGCCGCAGATGCGCGATCATCTCGTCCCCCTGCGCCGGCGCCGACGACTCGGCCGGCAGGAACAGGATCGACACCTGCATGTGCGGCGGCTCCGCGAACCAGCGCTGCTTGCCCTCCCACGTGAACGGCGACAGGTTGCGGTTCACCGTCGCAAGACCCGCCCGCGCCACGCCCTTCGCCCGCGGCGCCAGCCCGTGCATCGCCTTCGGCGCCTCAAGACCGACGCCCTGCGACGTGCCGCCGGCGACCACCACGAGGTGGCCGTCGCCCGAGACCTTCTGCTGCCGGTAGCCGAAGCGGTCGCCCTTCGCCACCCGCGTGACGTCCAGCACCGTGCCCCGGTACTGCGTCGCGTCGTGGTCGCCCAGCCACAGCCGGGTGCCGATACGTGCCCGGAAGCGCGTCTGCGGGAACTGCCGCTGCAACTGCTCGAACTCGTCCGCCCGCAGATGGCTGACGTACATCGTGTGCAGCGGCAGCCGCGCCGCGCGCAGCCGGTCCATCCACGCGATGACCTCGTCGACCGCGCTGGTGCCGTCCGTGCGGTCCAGCGGCAGGTGGATCGCGAAGCCCTCCAGCGTCACGTCCCCCAGCAGCGAGGCGAGCTTGGGCAGCTCCTCCTCCGTCACCCCGTGCCGCCGCATCGAGCTCATCACCTCGATGACGATCCGGGCCCCGACCAGCCGCCCCACCGCGTCCACCGACGCGACGGTGCGGATCACCCGCGTCGGCAGCGGGACGGGCTCCTCGGTGAGCTGGTACGGGGTGAGGACGAGCAGGTCGCCGCTGACGAAGTCGCGCGCCCGCGCCGCCTCGTACACCGTGCCCACCGCCAGCGGGCCCGTCCCCAGCCGGGTGCACTCGGCGGCCAGGCGCTCGTGGCCGAAGCCGTAGCCGTTGCCCTTGCAGACGGGGACGAGTCCGGGGAACTGCTCCAGGATGTGCTGCTGGTGTGCGCGCCACCGCGCGGTATCGACGTAGAGCGTGAGCGGCATGGCGGTCGGTTTACCTTCCTTCGCGGTGCCGGGAGTCCTTCCTTCGCGCGCAGTCCGCTGCTACACGCGCAAGTCCGCCGAGGTCAGCGGCGGGACATGTAGATGTCGAGAGCCTTGTGGAGCAGCTTATTCAACGGGTAGTCCCACTCGCCCAGGTATTCGGCAGCCTGACCGCCCGTGCCCACCTTGAACTGGATCAGCCCGAAGAGGTGGTCGCTGTCCACGAGGGCGTCGCCGATGCCGCGCAGGTCGTACACGTGCCCGCCGGCGGCGTGCGCGTCCTTCAGCATCTGCCACTGGATGGCGTTCGACGGGCGCACCTCGCGCCCGTGGTTGGCGGAGGCGCCGTACGAATACCACACGTGCCCGCCCACCGTCAGCATCGTCGTCGCCGCCAGGCACTCGCCCTGGTGGAGCGCGAAATACAGCCGCATCCGGCCCGGCTCCTCGGCGTTGAGCACCTTCCACATGCGCTCGAAGTACGCCTGCGGGCGGGGCCGGAACTTGTCGCGCTCGGCCGTGATCTCGTACAGCCGCTGCCACTCGCCGAAGTGCTCAAGACCGCCCTGCACCACCTCGACGCCGGCCTTCTCGGCCTTCTTGACGTTGCGCCGCCAGAGCTGGTTGAAGCCCTTGAAGATCTCGTCCACGGAGCGCCCCGCCAGCGGCACCTGGAAGACGTACCGCGGCTGCACGTCGCCGAAGCCCGCGCCGCCGTCCTCGCCCTGCTGCCAGCCCATCCGCCGCAGCCGCTCGGCGACCTCGAACGCCTGCGGCTCGACGACGTCGGCCTTGACGTCCCGCAGCCGCTTGACGTCCGGGTCGGCGATGCCCGCCTTGATCGTCGGGGCCTCCCAGCGGCGGATGATCACCGGCGGGCCCATCTTCACGGAGAACGCGCCCTGCTTCTTCAGATGCGCCAGCATCGGCGTCAGCCACGCGTCGAGGTTCGGCGCGTACCAGTCGATGACCGGCCCCTCCGGCAGATACGCCAGATACCGCTTCACCTTCGGCAACTGCCGGTACAGCACCAGACCCGCGCCCACCTGCCGGCCGCCGTCGAACCAGCCCAGGTTCTCCGCGCGCCACTCGGACTTCACGTCCGCCCACGCCGGGATCTGGCAGTGGCTCGCGGCAGGCAGGCTGCGGATGTACGCCAGATGCTGCTCGCGGCTGATGGGCTGCAGGGTCAGGCTCATGGCGGCGCTCCTCGTGCTGCGGCGGGTTGCCGAGTGCGGCAGGCTTCTCGCGGGTGAAGCCTACTGCGGGCGCGCCTGAGCCCAGGAGGGAAGGCCCCAAGCCGCGGGCCTACGCGGACGGGGAGAGCCGGTGCGGGTGCCGGCGGGGTGCACCGGCGGTGTCGGTGGGGTCGGCGGTGCCGGAGGGGCCGGCGGTGTCAGAGGGAGAAGCCGCCGCGCGCCATCGCGATGAAGAAGCCGAGACCGGACGCCCCCAGCCCCAGGAGGATCAGGAACCGCTCCCGGGTGGTCACGGAGATCATCTGGGCCCACGCCCCGGTGACGATCCCGATCAGTCCCGCCCAGGTCGCCGGCACGTGCAGACCGCGCCACTGCGCCAGGACGACGGCGACGGCGCCGACGACGAGCGTGATGAGGAGGAGAGTGTCCTGCGCGACGTGCGGTTTTCCGTCGCTGGCGAAGAGGCCGATGTTGCGCTGCGGGGGCTGTACTGCCTGAGACATAGGCATAGGGGCACCTCCATGCCCGTATGGCGGCGCGGGCTCCAGAGTCGTACGTGACGCCGCTCACACCCGTATGTACAGATTGCCGGGAATCGTGGCCGGATTTCAACCGGAAGGGCCGCTGCGGGTAGTGTGTACGGTCTGTAGCGGAGTCCGCCCAGGCCGGCCACCGCATCCGGCGCCCCATCCGGGCCGCCGCCGCGGATTGTCAGTGCCGGGCGCTACCGTTGCGACGCAATGAAGAACCTCCTGCCACGGAGAGACCGTGGCCGCCGAGTCCAGAGGAGGTGGGTTCCACAATGCGTCACTACGAGGTGATGGTCATCCTCGACCCCGATCTTGAGGAGCGTGCAGTCTCCCCGCTGATCGAGTCCTTCCTGTCCGTGGTCCGCGAGGCCAAGGGCAAGGTGGAGAAGGTCGACACCTGGGGCCGTCGTCGTCTCGCTTACGAGATCAAGAAGAAGCCCGAGGGCATCTACTCGGTCATCGACATCCAGGCCGAGGCCGATGTCGTCAAGGAGCTCGACCGGCAGATGAACCTCAACGAGTCGGTGCTGCGGACCAAGGTCCTGCGCCCCGCGATCCACTGACGACAACCGACGAGCAGACCGCGTACGGCCTGTCCGACCCCGGACAGACCGCGTACGAGTAACCGAACCGACCGAACCGACCCGAACCGGCAGCACTGACTGGGCTGTCGGCACTGACAAGCCAGACCCGCACCACCGGCAGCAACCGCGAGAGGTCAAGACATGGCAGGCGAGACCGTCATCACCGTCGTCGGAAACCTGACCGATGACCCCGAGCTGCGCTTCACGCCGTCCGGCGCGGCCGTCGCGAACTTCACGATCGCGTCGACGCCCCGGACGTTCGACCGGCAGACGAACGAGTGGAAGGACGGCGACCCGCTGTTCCTCCGCGCGTCGATCTGGCGCCAGGCGGCGGAGAACGTCGCCGAGTCGCTGACGCGCGGCACGCGCGTGGTTGCCCAGGGCCGGCTCCGCCAGCGTTCGTACGAGACCCAGCAGGGCGAGAAGCGGACCGTGGTGGAGCTGGAGGTCGACGAGATCGGCCCCGCGCTCCGGTATGCCACTGCCAAGGTCACCAAGACCACCGGCAGGGGCGGCCAGGGCGGCGGCTTCGGCGGCGGCGGCCAGCAGGGCGGTCAGGGCGGCGGCTGGGGCGGAG
>NZ_JCANSZ010000120.1:0-6175 GCF_059570535.1 Streptomyces sp. CNP082 | reverse complement strand
AACCAGCGCAGCACCAGCACGGCCTGGCGGAACGGGCCAAGCGCCCGTGACCTGCGCGGGGTGCCGATCTGGCGGCGGTGAGCGGCCAGCAGCCGGGCGAGGTAGTCCACCACCGGGCGCGGGATGTCGAGCATGGCAGGATAGGTGACCAACGTGAAGCCTCTGGTTCGATGAACGTGATCTTGGCAGACCCGTTCTTACCAGGGGCTTTACGTCTGACCGCCACCGGGGCTGTCACCCCTCTCGCCACGGCACCACCTCAACTCCCCCTCCCACAGCCCATTTCGCTGAGAAAACCTGACTCGGGAAGGTACGCCCTCCGCGTTCCGCGAGGCACCCCTCCCGAGGCCGATCCACAGGTCTTGAGCATTGCTCACGAGGTTTCGACGCCGTGGTGATCGGCGAGCCTCAGCGAACCTTCTACGGCAACCAGTTCGGTAACACCTTCCCGCTCTTCGTGCACTTCGGCGTTCCTCTGTGGGTGCCCGAGGTTGGGGGAGTGATCGACCCCAACAACGAGGCCCACGACCTGGTCATGTCCGTTTTCGGCGGCATGAGTAAGGGGGAACGCAACCGCATCAAGGTCCGAACGCGGGCGGCCATGGCAGCGCAGACGAAGATCGAGGGGCGCTATCTCGGAGGGCGCCCTCCCTACGGCTACCAGTTGGCTGACGCCGGTCCGCACCCCAATCCGCTCAAGGCTGCCGACGGCAAGCGACAGCATCGGCTGGAGCCTGACCCCGTAGCGGCACCGGTGGTGAAGAGAATCTTCGAGGAGTATCTGCAGGGAACCGGGATCTATGCGATCGCTCAGGGACTCACGAGTGACGGCATCCCGTGTCCCTCTGCCCATGACCGCCGACGGAACCCGCACCGCGACGGACGCGCCTGGTCCAAGAACGCCGTACGGACCATCCTCCGAAATCCGCGCTACACCGGTTACCAGGTCTGGAACCGGCAGTACAAAGAGGAAATCCTCTACGACGTCGATGACGTCACCATGGGACATCGAACCAAACTGGCCTGGCACGAACGCGGCGACTGGGTCTGGTCCGCCGAGCCCGCCCATACACCGCTGATCAGTCGAGAGACCTTCGCCCGCACCGAGAGCAAGCAGTACACCCGGCGCGGGATCCCGGTGGCCGAGCGCTCCGCTCGAGTCACATCTCGCGCTTATGCTTTGCGTGGTCTCATCCGGTGTGCACTGTGCGAACGGAAGATGCAGGGTACGTATAACCACGGACGCCCTCATTACCGGTGCCGCTATCCCAACGAATACGCCCGTAGTGAGGCACTCGATCACCCCCTGTCTGTGTACGTGCGGGAAGACGCCATCCTGCCCGCACTCGACCACTGGATCGGTCAGGTCTTCGACCCGGCTCATCTGGAGACCACGTTGCAGGCAATGCGGAACGCGCAGACGGCTGCAAGCGATGCCGCGCCTGCGGTCGACGTGGCCCGGAGGACCATCGCCGACAGCGACGCCCGTCTCGCCCGGTATCAGGCGACGCTGGACGCGGGTGGCGACCCCGTGGTCGTGGCTCGCTGGATTGCACAGGCCCAGGCTGACAGGACGGCGGCCTGTGAGCAGCTTGCGGCTGCCGAGGCCAAGGGACGTAGCGTCCTCACCGAGGAGCAGCTTCGTGGCGCGGTCCGGGAGCTGGGCGATCTCCGCCATCGGCTGACGGGTGCGAAGGTCGAGCGCAAAGCTCCGATCTATCAGGCGTTCGGTCTCAGGCTCACCTACGACAATGCAAAGCGGGCCGTGACAGTAGAGTCACAGCCCACATCATCGGTGTACGTAAGACTGTGTCCAGGGGGGGACTTGAACCCCCACGCCCTCATACGGGCACTAGCACCTCAAGCTAGCGCGTCTGCCATTCCGCCACCTGGACCGGTGGACGCCGCGCGGGCGGCCCGCTGCGACGCGGTACACCCTAGCAAACCCGCGGGCTCCCGCGATCACCCCGCGGGTTGGGCCGGGGGGTCAGGCGGGGCAGGATGGAGCGTGGACCCCGAATGTGCCAGGGAGGCATCGTGAGCCAGCCGGAGAACGCCCGTGGCGGCACCGTCGAGCGCGCGGAGAGCGAGGTCGCCGACCTCTGCCGTGAGCTGATCCGGATAGACACCAGCAACTACGGCGACCACTCCGGGCCGGGGGAGCGGGCGGCGGCGGAGTACGTGGCGGAGAAGCTGGCCGAGGTGGGGCTGGAGCCGGAGATCTTCGAGTCGCACCCCGGGCGGGCCTCGACCGTGGCGCGGATCGAGGGTGAGGACCCCTCGCGGCCGGCGCTGCTCATCCACGGGCACCTCGACGTCGTCCCGGCCAACGCCGCCGACTGGACCCACGACCCCTTCTCCGGCGAGATCGCCGACGACTGCGTCTGGGGGCGGGGGGCGGTGGACATGAAGGACATGGACGCCATGACCCTCGCCGTCGTACGCGAACGGCTGCGCGCCGGGCGCAAGCCCCCGCGCGACGTCGTGCTGGCCTTCCTTGCCGACGAGGAGGCCGGCGGGCTCTACGGGGCCAGGCACCTCGTGGACACGAAGCCGGAGCTGTTCGAGGGCGTGACCGAGGCCATCGGCGAGGTCGGCGGCTTCTCGTTCACCGTGAACGAGGACGTGCGGCTGTATCTCATCGAGACCGCGCAGAAGGGCATGCACTGGATGCGCCTGACGGTCGACGGGACCGCCGGGCACGGCTCGATGACCAACCGTGACAACGCCATCACCGAGCTGTCCGAGGCCGTGGCCCGGCTGGGGAGGCACGAGTTCCCGGTGCGGCTGACCAAGTCCGTACGCGGCTTCCTCGACGAGCTGGGCGACGCCCTCGGCGTCGAGCTGGACCCCGAGGACATGGACGCCACCCTCGCCCGGCTCGGCGGCATCGCGAAGATCATCGGCGCTACGCTCCGCAACACCGCCAACCCCACCATGCTCGGCTCCGGCTACAAGGTGAACGTGATCCCCGGGCAGGCCACGGCGCACGTCGACGGCCGCTTCCTGCCGGGGCACGAGGAGGAGTTCCTCGCCGACCTCGACCGCATCCTCGGCCCGCGCGTCAGGCGCGAGGACGTGCACGCCGACAAGGCGCTGGAGACCACCTTCGACGGGGCGCTGGTCGAGGCCATGGCGACGGCGCTCAAGGCGGAGGACCCGATCGCCCGCGCCGTGCCGTACTGCCTCTCCGGCGGCACCGACGCCAAGTCCTTCGACGACCTCGGCATCCGCTGCTTCGGCTTCGCGCCGCTGCAACTGCCGCCGGAGCTGGACTTCGCCGGGATGTTCCACGGGGTCGACGAGCGGGTGCCGGTGGCGGGGCTGCAGTTCGGCGTGCGGGTCCTGGACCGGTTCCTCGACGCCTGCTGACCTGGGGATTCTCCCTTACGGAGGTGCGGTGATCCACCCGGTCGAATCGGCCGTCTGTACCAATCGGACTGAATCGGGTGAATGGCACGATAAGCGCGTAGCCCGAAACCTGCCTCGTCGTTGCATTGGGTGCGGTCCGCTGCTGGGACCGCACCGTCAATGAGGAGGAAGAATGATCAAGAAGGTTGTCGCTGCGGCGGCTGCCACGGGCGGTCTGATGCTCGCCGGCGCAGGCGTGGCCGTCGCCGACGCGGGTGCTCAGGGCGCTGCCGTGAACTCCCCGGGCATCCTGTCCGGCAACGTGGTGCAGGTCCCGATTCACGTTCCCGTGAACGCCTGCGGCAACACCGTGAACATCATCGGTCTGCTGAACCCGGCGTTCGGCAACACCTGCATCAACAAGTGACGTCGAATCTCCCGTAAGGGTGTGACCGTACGGCCCCGGAGCGCGCAGCAGCGGTCCGGGGCCGGACGGGCTTTTTGGACGAGCGGGACGGGGACGGCCCGCCTGCTCGCAACCCAGAGCTCAGAAGGCAGGAAAGACCCATGCGACATGTCGCAAGGAAGGGCCTGTTCACCATCGCCGCCGCGGGCGGCATGCTGGCCGCCGTGGGCGCCGCCGCCGCGCACGCGGACGCGGGCGCCGAGGGCGCCGCGCAGAACTCCCCCGGCATCGGCTCCGGCAACACGGTGCAGGCGCCGGTGCACGTCCCGGTGAACGCATGCGGCAACACGGTGAACGCCGGCGGGCTGCTCAACCCCGCGTTCGGCAACACGTGCGTCAACGACGGCGGCGGCGCGTCGGCCGGCGGCGGCAAGGCCACCGGCGGCGGAGCCCAGGCCCAGGGCCAGTCGTCGCAGTCCCCGGGCGTGCTCTCCGGCAACACGGTGCAGGCGCCCGTGGACGCGCCGGTGAACGCGTGCGGCAACTCCGCCAACGCCGTCGGCGTCGGCAACCCCGCGTTCGGCAACAGGTGCGGCAACGGCGCCGTCCCCGACGCCCCGAAGCCGCCCAAGCCCGAGGAGCCGCCGGCCCCGGAGAAGCCGGACCGGCCCGCCCCGCCGGAGGAGCCGAACCGCCCCGACGTGCCGGACGCCCCCGAGCCGCCCGCCACCCCGGACCGGCCCGACGAGCCCACGGACCGGAGCCACACCCCGCCGAACCACCAGACGCACGCCGGCGTGCCCGTCTCCGACCCGGAGCAGCTCGCGGCGACCGGCGCCGACCTCCCGCTGGGGGTCCTCGTCCCGATCAGCGGCGGCCTGCTGCTGGGCGGCGCGATCCTCTACCGCCGCGCTCGTACGTCCGCGGCCTGACCGCGTCCGCGGTCTGAGTACGCAGTCGGCGGCAGGGGCGGGTCCGGCGAGCCGGACCTGCCCCTCCGCCGTCTCCGCCCGCGTCCGGCGCCACCCGGCGCCGGCCCCCCGGGCACGTAGAAACCACAGGTCAGCAACGTGTCCGCGGGGCGGTCACGCATCCGCAGGGCTCACCACGTCGCCCGTACCTGTCTGATGATCCGGCGCCGCAGCCGCGCTCTGCGGCTGCCGTCGGGATACAGCCGCAGCCGGTGCAACTCCCAGTGCCCGTACTCGGCTTGGTCGGTCAGGAGCCTCGCCGCAGCGGCCCGTGAGACTCCCCGCGGCACATAGACATCACGAAACTCGTATTCCGGCATCGCATCCATTGTGCGGAAAGTGCCTCGCTCCGGATAGCGTCTGCACTATGTCTGATGCTGCGCAGCCTACGGCTGCCGAGGTACGCGCCGCCGCGTCGGCGCTGAAAGCCGCGATCGACCGCCACCTCGAAGCGGTCGAGCGCCGGTCGGGCGAGGAGGGCTCTGCCGTCTATGCCGCCTTCGAGGAGCTGGCAGCGGCAGCCGAGGCGTACGACGAGGTGTTGTACGAGGTCCACGACGAAGTGACCCCCTTCGAGATCCCCAGCAGCGACACGCTGCCCGCCTACACCGGGCCCGACGAGCCGGGGGCGCTCAGCGTCCTCATCCGCCGGGACTACACCGTGGCGGAGCCGCACCGGCTGCTGGCCCAGGCGCAGCGCATCGCCGACCTCGACCCGGATGCCACGGGCGGGGACGACGCCGACGACCGGGAGGCCGTGGGCAGCAGCCTGACGGCGGCGGTCGGGGTGCTCTTCGGCGAGTTCGAACCGGACGAGATCGCCTCGCGGCACCGGGAGTTCGGCCTCTCCGAGGGCGACTCCGCGGTGTGGGTGGCGGCGGCGGAGGAGCCGGCGGAGCCGGGGGAGTGGCTGTCGGCGCCGTTCGACCAGGTCGACCCCGAGCTGGTCATCTGCCGTTTCGACGTCAGCGCGTCGTTCGACGACGAGCTGGACTTCGACGCGGACGACGACGCGGACATCGACGCGGACATCGAGGACGATGCCGCGGACGCCGAGGGCAGGAGGGACGACCGCGCGGTCGACGCGCTCGACGACCTGGACGACGGCGACGACGAGCTGGAGCGCGTGGACACGGGCCGCTGAACGCACTCGCACAAGGGCCCGGCGCCCAGTGGCGGGTTCTAGTGATCCCCGCAACACCCTGGAGTTCAGGGAGTTGCGGGGATCGTGGGTTTTGAGGAGCTGAGGGCGAGGTTCTTCGTGGCGCTGGGGCGCGGGAACGGCAGTGTCGCGGGTGCTGCTCGGGCGGTCGGGGTGAATCGGCACACGGCGGCTGGGTGGGCGCGGAAGGCCGGGGTGCGTGGCCGTGGGAAGTCGGGCAGGGGCGGGCATCCGGGGCGGGCGGAGTATGACCGGCTGCGCGCGGCCGGGGTGCGGCGGCGGGAG
>NZ_JCANSZ010000119.1:0-6442 GCF_059570535.1 Streptomyces sp. CNP082 | reverse complement strand
GGTGCGTCGGGGGACTGCGGGCCGCCGGTGCTCGGCCCGCCGCGGCGGGCCGCCGTACGGGAGCCCGCGGCAGCCCGGCCGTCCGCGGATCCGTCCTGGCCGGGCGGCAGACCCCCGGCTTCGCCGCCCCGGCCCGCGGCCGGGTGCCCGCCCGCCGGCGAATCCCCGGCGCCGCCGTTGCGCCGCGCCGCCGGGCGCTCACCCCCGCCTTCGTCCGCTTCGGACCGCCGGCCTCCCGCGCCGTGTCCGGCGGCTTCGCCCTCGACGTACGGCAGCGTCTCCGACGCCGGTCCGGCCTCGTTCTCCCGCAGCACGCGGGTGGCCGCGTCCGGCGGCGGGGGCGACGGAACCCGCGGGTCCGCCGGCCCCGCATCCGGCGAGGCGTCCGCGGCAGCCCCCTCCGGGCCCCCGGTGGCAGCCCCCTCCGGGCCCCCGGTGGCAGCCCCCTCCGGGCCCGCGGCGGCAGGCCGCTCCGCGGCGGCGGTCCGCTCCGCGGCCAGTGACGTCCGCAGCTCCGCCGCCGTGGGCCTGTCCCCGGGATCCCTCGCCAGGCAGGACGTGATCGTCGTCCGCAGCCCCGGCGGCAGCATCTCCAACCCCGCCAGGTCAGGCGCCTCGTGGACGGTGCGGTACAGGACCGCCGCCGGGTTGCCCGTGCCGTACGGGCGGCGCCCCGTGGCCGCGTACGCCAGCACGCACCCCAGCGCGAACACGTCGCTCGGCGGCCCCGCCCGGCCGCCCGCCCTGATCTGCTCCGGCGCGAGGTACCCGGGCGTGCCGATCACCGCGTCGGGCGCCGTCAGCGCCGTCGACCCGGAGTCGTGCGCGATACCGAAGTCGATGAGCCGCGGCCCGTCGAGCGCCAGCAGCACGTTGCCCGGCTTGACGTCCCGGTGCACAAGACCCGCTGCGTGCACCTCCGCCAGCGCCTCCGCCAGCCGCGCGCCGAGCGTGGCGACGGGGTACGGCGGCAGCGGCCCGTAGCCGTCCACCGCTTCCGCCAGCGCGGGACCCGGCACATACGCCGTGGCCAGCCACGGCGCCCGGGCCTCGGGGTCGGCCGCGGTCACCGGCACCACCCAGCGGCCCGTCAGCCCCGTCGCCAGCCGCACCTCGCGCCGGAACCGGGCGCGGAACGCCGGATTCGCCGCGTGCTCGGGCCGGATGACCTTCAGCGCCACCAGCGTGCCGTCGCCGCCTCGCGCCAGGTAGACCACGCCCATGCCGCCCGCGCCGAGGCGGGCGAGCAGCGTGTGCCCGCCCAGCTCGTCCGGGTCGTCCGCGCGCAGCGCCCGCATCGTCCGCCCTCCCCGTCAGGAGCCGGGGAGCGCCGCCGGACCGACGTAGCCGAACCGGCCGCCCTCGACCCGGTAGTGGTGGAGCTTCCCCTGCTCGATCTTCCTCTCGTCGTCGAAGCTGTACGTGGTCGTCAGCCCCTTGAACCGGGCCCCGGCCAGCGACTCGGCCAGCCGCTCGCGGGTGGGTTTGCGCCGGCCCTTGCGCGTGACGGCGGTGAGGCGGTCGGCGATCAGCCGGGTGACGTCGTACGCCTCCGCCGCCCACGGGCCCGGCGCCTCGCCGAACCGCTTGCGGTGCGCGGCGGCGAAGTCCCGTACGGGATCCGCCTCCGGGCCGGCGTACGGGGTCAGCGCCTGCCAGCCCGCTGCCGCGTCCGCCGCCGCGGCGGTGAACGGGCCGGCGGCGGCCGGCTCGTCGACGAACCGCGGCCCGTCGAAGCCCCGCTTCGCCAGCTCGCGCGCGACCGCGGCGGCGCGTTCGGGGGTACCGGTGTAGTAGAAGCTGTCGACGCCGTGGTCGAGGATGTCCGCCACCACCGGGCCGAAGTCGTCCTCGTCCGCGGCGGCGGGCACGATGCGCAGGTACAGGTCCACTCCCAGACCGGCGGCCCCGTTGTGCGCGATGCTGCTGTGCTCCCAGGCGCGGACCCCGCCCGCCCGGTCGGTGAGCAGCCCCACGTGTGCCGAACCCTGGCTGATGAGCGTGAACACGGTGGCGTAGGAGGCTTCCAGGCTGAGGGAGGTCGTGTGGAAGTACGACTTCGGCTCCCCGGCGGCCAGCGCCGCCTGCGCGGCGCTGAACGACCCCTCCGAGACCGTCAGCACCGGCATCCCCGCGCCCTCGTACACGTCCAGCGCCGCCTGGGTGGAGGCGTACGCGGTGGGGCCGAGGACGGCGAGCACGTCGCGCTCGCCGGTCAGCCGCCGGGCCACGCTGAGCGCCCGGGCCGGGTCGCCGCGGTCGTCGGCGACGGCCAGTCCAAGCGTGAACGGCTTGCTTTTCCGGGCGTTGAACTGCTCCACCGCCAGCCGGGCCGCCCGCTCCTGGGCGACACCGGCGGCCTTCTGAGGGCTGGTCAGGTCCGCGTGCAGCCCGATGGTCCAGCGCGGGCCGCCCGGCTTCGCGGGCGGGTCGCCGTCGTCGCGCAGTGCGGCCCACAGCGCGGTGCCGCCGCCCGCGGCGAGGAGCACGGCGCCGCCGCCGGCCAGCGCGAGGACCCGGCGGCGGCCGGGGCCGGCGGACCCGGCGGCGGCGGTGGTGTCCAGGCCGCCGGCGGTGTCCGCGATCCCGATCCCCGCATCTCCCGGGTCCCCCGCTTTCCCGGCGGTTTCCGCTGTCTCCCCCGTCTCCGCCGTCTCCGCCGGCGCCTCGGAGACCTCGGTGGGCTCGACGCCGGGCAGCCGCAGCATCTCCTCCGACCGCTCGGCGACCATCCGTACGACCGCGTCCGGCAGCCAGTCGATGTCGCTCTCCGGCGCGTCCGCCTCCAGCCCGGTGTCCAACTCGGCCGCGGTGGGCCGCGCTTCGGGCTCCTTGGCCAGGCACCGTACGAGCAGCGCCCGCAGGCTCTCGTCCGCGATGCCGCCGAGATCCGGGTCGTCGTGCACCGTGCGGTACAGCAGCGCTTCCGCGGCGCCGCTGCCGAAGGGCAGCCGGCCGGTGGCCGCGTACGCCAGCACGCACCCCAGTGAGAAGACGTCGCTCGCCGGCCCGACCTGCCGCGCCCGCGCCTGCTCCGGGGAGAGGAAACCGGGCGTGCCGACGACCATGCTGTCCGACGTCAGCTCCGTCTCCTCGGCCGCCGTGGGCCGGGCGATGCCGAAGTCGATGAGCCGCGGGCCGTCGAGCGCGAGCAGCACGTTGCCGGGCTTGAGATCGCGGTGGACCAGGCCGGCGTCGTGCACCGCGGCGACCGCGCGCGCCAGCACCTTGCCCAGCACCCGCACGCCGTGGTCGGGCAGCGGGCCGCACGCGGCGACCGCCTCGGCCAGCGAAGGCCCCGGCACGAACGCCGTCGCCAGCCACGGCGCGTCGGCCTCGGTGTCGGCGTCGAGCACGGGCACCACCCACGGGCTGGCGACCCGGCGGGCGGACGCCGCCTCGCGGCGGAAGCGGGCCCGGAACTGGGGCTGTTCTGCGTACTCGGGCTGGATGACCTTCACCGCGGCCGGGGCGCCGGCCGCGGTCCTGGCGAGGTAGACCACGCCCATGCCGCCGGCGCCGAGCCGGCCCAGCAGCCGGTTCCCGCCCAGGTGCGCGGGGTCGGTGGGGAGCAGCTCCTCCATCACGCGCCCCCCTTCGAACCGGCGGTGCCGTCAGGGCCGTCGCCGTCCCCGTCGTTGCCCTCGCCGTCCTCGCGGGCGATCGCGCCCTCGGCCCGCAGCATCATCGTCGCCGCGGGCTCGACGCTCAGACCGTTCACCTCGGCCTCGGACCGACCGGCGCCGCCGCAGACGGAGACGCCGACCACCACCGGGCCGAAGGTCGACTGATCCCAGGAGTACGGGTACGGCCCGCCCCGGCTGTCGCTGACACACGCACCGCGCTCGGAGAGGGAGTCGTCGCTCGTGTCGTTGGCGCCCTCACCGCGCGCGACGGCCAGCGAGATCAGGTCCGTCAGCCGCTCGCCGGCCCGCAGGGTCTGCTCCGGGCAGCCGACCGCCTCCTCCAGCATCCGCGCCTGCTCCCACGCCGCGTCCAGGGTCGTGCGGTGCACGGTCACCGTGGCCGACAGCCGGAGCGACCCCTTGCCGCCCTCCGCGGGGACCTCGTAGTAGCGGGTGAGCGTGGCCAGTACGTCGTCGGGCAGCTCCTCCGTGCGCCAGGCGCAGTTCTCGGCGAGCACCGTCCAGCGGGACGGGTCGCTCTCGTGCGGCGTCGCCGGCACCGCGTCCGGGCCGAACAGCTCCGGCTCCGCGATGACGTCCTCGATCAACTGCTGTGCCTGCGCCGCGGTGTGGGGGACCCGCTCCGGGGCGGGCGTCGGGATCTCCGTCGGCTCCGCGCCGCCGCCGTCCCCCGCGTCCACGCTCCTGATCGGGCCCGCGGTCCCTTTCCCCTCGGGCTCGCTCCCGCTGTCACAGGCCCCCGCGCCGCCGGCGAGCAGCAGTCCGAGTAAAACCGCCGGAACCCCCCGGCGGCGTACGCGTCTTCCGTACGTCACGATCCCCACCCCAGTCTCCCGCGGCCCCCGGAGCCCCACCGACCCTGCGTCACGAGGCGGCCACCCATACGGATGCCGCTCCGGTGCCCGGCGGTTCCGCGCCGGGCACCGGAGCGGCACGCCGTCTTGGATCCGAACTCTACAAGGGCGCCGGCGTGGGCTTACAGAGGGTTCTTGATGTTGTCCAGGGCGTAACGGAGAGGCTAGCGAGGTGCCGCGAGTACGTCGCGGAGTACGTTTTCGAGCGTGACGCCGGCCAGCTTGTGTCTCAGGGTCTCCTCGATGTCCGCGTAGACGCCCTGCATCGCCGGCTGGATGCCGTAACCCACCACGCATCCCTGGTCCGGGGTGGTGCGGTGCATGGCGAACAGCGGGCCGGTCTCCACTGCCTCGTACACATCGAGCAGGGTCATGGATTCCAGCTCGCGCGTCAGCGACCAGCCCGCGCCCACGCCCCGCCGGGACTCCACGAGCCCGGCTCTGCGCAGCTCGCTGAGCAGCCGTCTGATCACCACGGGGTTGGTGTTCGCGCTGCCGGCGATCTGCTCGGAGGTGGCGACCTCGTGGCCCTGGCGCTGGTAGAGGCCGATCCAGGCCAGCGCGTGGGCGGCAAGGGTCAGCCTGCTGTTGGCACTCATGATCCCTCCTCCCAGTCGCAACGCTCTATGTTACGACAGTCGCGGTCGTAACAGATATGGTTGCAACAGTCAGTCGTAACAATTACAGTTACGACTGCTGGGAAGAGGGTCAATCAACGGGGAGAGAAGCATGAGCAAGCCACTGACGGGCAAGGTCGCCCTGGTCACCGGGGGCTCGCGCGGACTGGGCGCCGCGACCGTACGACTGCTGGCCGAGCAGGGCGCCGACGTCGCCTTCACCTATGTCAGCTCTGAGCAGAAGGCGCAGGCCGTCGTCGACGAGGTGCAGGCCAAGGGAGCCAAGGCCGTCGCCTTCAAGTCCGACCAGGCGGACACGGGCCGGGCGCCGGCGCTGATCGACGACGTGGTCGCGCACTTCGGCGGCCTGGACATCCTCGTCAACAACGCCGCGATCACGATGGCCAGCACGGTGGACGACCCGGACGCCGACACCGCCGCCCTGGACCGGATACACGCCACCAACTACCTCGGCGTGATCGCCGTCACCCGGGCCGCCTCCCGGGTGCTGCGCGCGGGTGGCCGCATCATCACCGTGAGTTCCGGAATGGGCTCCCGGGCCGGTGTCCCGGGCGTTGCCGACTACTCGGCGACCAAGGCGGGGGTCACGAGGTACACCCTGGGGGTCGCACGGGACCTCGGGCCCCGGAACATCACGGCCAACGTCGTGGAGGCCGGAATGATGGAGGGCGGCATGGAATTGCCGGACCCCGAGACCCTCAAGGCCCTGGTCAGCTCGCTGTCTCTGCAACGCGTGGGCCACCCCGACGAAATCGCCGCGGCGATCGCCTTTCTGGCCAGCCCCGCCGCGTCGTACGTCACGGGCGCGGTGCTGGACGCCCACGGCGGCTACAACGCCTGAACCGAGTCCCTGGTGGGCGCCCCGAAGGACACCGCGCCTTCGGGGCGCCGACCGCCGGCAACCCGCACGTGCGCGGACACGGCGTGCGCCGTGTGCGTGCCGTTGTCGTCGGACATGCGTCTTACCTCCGGACAGACGTGATTGCCGCATCGGCACGGCGGGAAATGGAGAGGCGATCGGTCGCCATCCGCGGGCAGTTCTGTGAACACTCGTCTCACCGGGCACCTCCATTACCCTCGGTGTCGGGGGCGCTACGCTCCCGTGATCTCGGAGGTCCGGCCAGACGCCCGGGGTGGGCCAGCACTAGGTTCTGTTTCTCGGATCATGTGCGGAGCCAGATGGCCAGGGCTGCGACGGTGATGGTCCCGAGGTAGACGTAGGCGCGTTTGTCGTAGCGGGTGGCCACGGCCCGGTGGTTCTTGAGGCGATTGA
Organism: Streptomyces sp. CNP082; assembly: GCF_059570535.1. NCBI lineage: Bacteria > Bacillati > Actinomycetota > Actinomycetes > Kitasatosporales > Streptomycetaceae > Streptomyces > Streptomyces sp. CNP082. Next base: position 30 of record NZ_JCANSZ010000119.1, on the reverse strand, counting down.
TCGCCCGCTCGACGACGTTGCGCTTCTTGT
>NZ_JCANSZ010000118.1:0-7410 GCF_059570535.1 Streptomyces sp. CNP082 | reverse complement strand
TGCAGCTGCGGCTGCCAGCGCGAGGGATTGTTCACCTGGAACGCGGTGTTCACCGGCTCGTAGCCGGTGTAGTCCGCCCACGGCCTGGGGTGGTACGTGCGGCCCTCGTAACCCAGCACGTTCATGCCGTCGTTCTTCACAGCGTCCCAGGCGTTCCTGGCGGCCACGTTGCCGATGCCCACCGGGCTGCTCAGGTCCTCCGAGGTGTCCTCAGGATCCAGGCCGAGTGCCGTCATCAGATCCCGGATGCCCTGGGTGTCGTGGGGCAGCATCCGCTTCCACACGCCGAGCTGGGCGTAGATGGTCGCGACGTTCATGTTCCGGTTGGTAGTGGTCTCACTGGAAGGGCGGCGCGGGATCCGGGTGAACACGCCGACGGCCGTCTCGTGGTACGGCGCCAGCGCATCGAACACCGCCAGCATCGCCGCGCGGCTCGTCCACAAGAAGACCGTCACGTCCATCGGCCCGATGAACGCCAGCCTGCCCTCCACACCGGCCGCGGCGTCGGTGGGCTGGGTCCACTTGATGTAGTTGTCCTTGTCCAGGTCCAAGTCGATCTCGGCCGCCTTCTCGCCGGTGGCGGCCCCGGCCAGGCGGGGAAAGGCCAGCTGGGACAGCGCCGCGGCCGAGGCGCTGCCGATCAGCAGTGATCTGCGGCCCACGGAAAACCCTGAAGAGCCTGAAGAGGCAGTGCGTCCGGACGTCGTCATGGTGATATCCCCTGTCCCCTGATTCGTCACGATGATGGAGAAGTGATCGGTGGCCGTGCCGTGTGCTTGCCGCATCACGCCGCCGGGCGCGGTGCGGGCGGGCGGCGGCCTCCCCGCGGGCCGGCGTCCGCCGCCGCGGGGACGCGGCTGGTCAGCGGGTGGCGTCGCCGTTGATGTGCCGCTGGACGAACGCGTGGGCCAGGTCGCCGAACTGGGTGCCGAAGGCGAGGGAGGCGTCGGCGGTCTTCGTGAAGTGGGCGCCGGCCCATACGCGGCTGGCGGCGCAGTCGTCCGCGAAGCCGGTCCAGGTGGCCCAGGTCAGTTCCAGGTCGGCGGCCGGGACGCGGCCCGGTTCCTTCTGGCCCGAGCCGGCGGGGAAGGTGTGGGTCCAGTCAAGGACGTCGTCACCGAGGAAGCGGCGGGCGGCCTGCGCCTGGGCGGCGGTCAGGACGGTGAAGCCGGAGGGGTATTCGGGGTGGTTGCCCACCGGCAGGTAGCCGGTCCACTCATCGGCGGGGATGTCGTCGACGGTGCCCTTGCCGACTCCGCCCCAGGCCGTGACCGGGTCACTGCCGTACACGTGCCGTACGGCGCTGAAGGGCCGCACGGCGTCGTAGTCGCGCTTGTGGTGCCAGGCGGCGATCAGGCTGTCGAACCGCGCGGTCGAGCAGACCAGGAACAGCTGCGCCCAGCCGTCCAGGTCCAGATCGTGCGCGAGTGCCGCGGCGCGCGGCGCCAGGGTGACCGACAGCGGGGTGTGCTCGAAGAACTCCGCCTTGAGTTTGCGCTCGTCGGTCAAGGCGGCCGAGGCCGCCAGCACCTCGTCGACCGCCTGCCGGTAGGCGGCGGCGTCGGTGTGGTCGAGGTGGCCGGGCGCGGGAAGCGTGAACTGGCCGGGGTCCTTGTACGTCTGGGGGGTGACCAGGCCCAGTTGCGGGGTGGCGAAGGTCTGGGCGGTGAAGATGGCCTTGTCGCCCGGGCCGCCGTTGATGCGGCGGCGGTGCGGTTCGACGGCGGGCTGCCAGCGTGAGGGATCGGCCAGTTCGTCGGCGGTGTTCACCGGCCGGTAGCCGGTGTAGTCCTCATACGGCTGCCCGTGGTAGGTGCGGCGCTCGTCTCCCAGGGCGTTCATGCCGTCCTTCACGCGGGCGGCGACGACGGCCCTGCCCGCCGTGTTGCCGATGCCGACGGCGGTGGCCGGGTCGGCTGACTCGTCGTCAGGGTCCAGGCCCAGTGCCTGAAGCGCCTGGCGCAGGACCGGTGTCCGCTCCGTGAACACCGTCTTGGCCACCTGGAACATGGCGTGCAGGCCGGCGATGTTCTTGTTCCGGTTGGTGGCCGACTCGCCGGCGGGACGGCGCGGGATGCGGGAGTACACGCCCACCGCGCTGGGGTGGTACGGGGCCAGGGCGTCGAACCACGAGGTCTGCAGCAGATGCGTCACCCACGTGTAGGAGGCCGCATCGCCGGGGGCCATCGCATCGGCCGGCGGGTAGCCGCCCGCACCGTGGGTGGTGATCAGGTCACGGATGAAGTTGCCGTTGTCGAAATCGAACGGTATCTGCTGGGCACGGCCGGATGTCGTCACGAGGTTTGGCCTTCCTCCGCTTCGATTGCCTTCAGGTGCAGAGCAGAAACCTGGTAGTAGGCCGCGAGGTCCAGGACCTCGTACACGGGCGACCACTTGGCGGCCGTGGCGTTGATGAGAGCGCCGGGGTACTTGTGCGGAGTGGCCCGCATGAACTGCCTGATCCTCGGTTCGAGGCGGGCGGGGAGTTCTGCCAGGTCGATGCTGCGGTGCGGCTGCGGCGCGAAGGCGATCCTGAGGATCTCCTGCGTGTCCCAGCCGAGCGTGGCGTAGATCCGGTACGCCCTGCCCGCGTACGCCGTCATCTGTTCGCTCGGTGTGCTCATCCCGGTTTCGCGCAGCATGGCCGACACGGTCTTCGGGCCGAGGTCTCCGGCGGTGGCGGCGGGGGCCTGGAAGTACAGGTTGATCGTTCTGTTCTTGTAGTCGACGCCGATGAGCGCCACGTCTTCGAGACCGTAGCGGGCGAAGAATTCAGCGTTCTCGCCCACCGCGCGCGGAATGGACGGCAGGCCGGCCAGTGCGGACACGGTCTGCGGGGCGTGCGGGAAGTTCGCGTAGATCTTCTTGAACCCGCCGGTGATCCCGCAGTCGATGTAGTGCTCACTGGTGGGGACCAGCGCCACGATCTCCGAGAGCACGGTGCTGACCGGATGGTCCGTGGGGGTGAGGATTCTGCTGGCCAGGGCGTGGGCGTAGGGGTCACCGATCCCCGGGGAAACCTGGGCGGAGTACTCCATTTCCGACACCTGGGTGCCGGCCTGGAGGCTGATGATGACACCGCCGGTGTCGGAGAACCCGCCGCTGAATGCGGACAGGATCGGCCAGACCTGGTCACGTGAGAAAGGCGCGCCGACCATTCGAGCTGATTCCTCGAGGGCCGAGTGGAGACCTTCCGCCTCAGTTCCTTCGGACACCCTGGTTCCCCAAAGTCGATGCCGAAATAAATTTCCGTGAAATCCTGGTGAGCGACCCTATCACCCGCCGCTAAAGGGCCGCTCGAAAGGAACTATGAGAGGGGTCTTCTTGACATTCCGGGTGCCCGCACCGACAATTCTCGGGGTGACGAAAATGGGGCGTGCTATGCCTGTCGGCCCTGCTCACCGTAACCAGGAGAACATGCGCCGGCGCCGGTGTCCGTGCCGGTGTCCTGGTTCCCGCGGACGCCCGGCGTGAACTGCTCAGATTGGTCAGATTGGACTGGAGGGTACATGACTGGCGCAGGCATGGAAGGTCTTTACGCCGCCATCGAGGAAACGTCCGGGCTGCTGGACATATCTCCCTCGCGTGACAAGGTCTGGCCGATCCTGTCCGCGTACGACCTGGAGAAGGTCGTCGTGGCCTTCCGTGTGACGACGCGCGGCAGCCGGGATCTCGACTGCCGTTTCACGGCGCTGCCGGCGGATGTCAACCCGTACCGCTACGCGGTGTCGAAGGGCATTGCCGAAGCCACGGACCACCCCGTCGGCACGCTGCTCGACGACGTGCAGGCGAACATTCCGGTGACCGCTCACGGTGTCGACTTCGGAGTGAGTGAAGGCTTCCGGAAGACCTGGACGTTCCTGCCGGGCAACGACCTGCAGAAGCTGTCGAAGGTCGCGGCTTTGCCGTCCATGCCGCCGAGCCTGGCCGAGAATCTCGACTTCTACGCCCGTTACGGCCTGGACGACAAGAACAGCATGATCGGGATCGACTACCCGAGCCGGACGGTGAACGTCTACTTCCTGCAGTTCCCCGGCGAGTGCCGCGAGCCGGAAACGGTCCGCGCCATGCTGCGCGACCTGGGCCTGCCGGAGCCCAGCTCGCAGCTGCTGACGCTCGCCAGGCAGGCGATCGGCATCTACACCACCCTGACGTGGGACTCCCCGAAGATCCAGCGGATCACGTTCGCCACCCGGGTCGCGGACGCGCGGGCGCTGCCCGGGCGTATCGCGGTGGAGGCGGATGTCGAGAAGTTCGCGATGAACGTCCCGCACACCTATCCCGGTCCCGTCCAGGGGATGTACAACGTCGCCTCGTACTCCGGCGGCGAGTACTTCAAGCTCCAGACGTACCACCAGCTGAGCGAGGGTTCCCTGGAGGCACGGGTCCTGCTCGGCCCCGCGGGCTGAGGCCGGTGACGGCTGCGCACCGCCCCCCTTTTTTTCACGGCCGCGGCACGGTGACGTCCTGCGGGAGTCTGTCTCCCGGGCTTTCACCGTGCCGCGGTCTTCGTCCTGTGCTGCCCGTGTGCGCCGCGGGCGGGTGCCCGCCGGAAGGCCGGCCGGCGCCGGCCGGCGGCCTCAGCTTCCGGAAGGGGACACGGCGTTGGCGTCCTCGATGAGGTCGTCGACGTTGAGTTCGAACAGCCCGCCCTGGCGTCCGCTGAGCCCGGAGATCAGTTTGACGAAGTCGACCTCGGCTTCGTTCTCCTTCTCGGGGTCGACCATCTCCTGGGCCATGTTGAAGTAGAAGCCCTTGGTCTTCGAGCGGTCGTAGAAGCCCTCGACGAACTTGCGGATGTCGTGGAAGAACTCCTGGTATGCGTGGGAGTACCGGTCGAGCGCCTTCTCCTCGATCGCCGGGTGCTGGAGTATCTTGTCGACGACCTTCGACAGCGTGCTGCCCGCCAGGGTCGCCAGCGCGACACCGGTGGAGAACAGCGGGTCCACGAACGCGGCGGCATCTCCGACCAGCGCCCAGCCTTTGCCGTGGAAACGGTCGTTGGTGTACGACCAGTCGCGCGCGGAGCGGTATCCCGCGGCCTGGGTCGCGTCCTTGAGGAGTTCCTTCAGCTTGGTGGTGTGCGCGATCTCGGACTCGAAGAGGTCTTCGAGGGGCTTTTCGGACTCGGTCGCGAGTTCCGAACGCGTCACGTAACCGACGCTGAAGACACCCTTGTCGATCGGGATGCCCCAGAACCAGCCGTCCGCGGTCCCTTCGATGAGGATGTTGCTCCACTCATCGCCCGGCAGGCGGTGGCAGTTGTCGAAGTACGTCCACACCGCGACGTTGCGCAACTGCTCGTTCCAGTTGACCTCGGTGTGCTTCCGGCCGATGACGCGGGCCTGCCCGGAGGCGTCGATGACCAGGCGGGCCCTGGCCTCCTGGGTGCCGCCCAGGCCGCGCAGGGCGTAGCGGACGCCGGTGACACGGCCGTCCTCCTCGACGGTGTCCTTGACCGTCGCGTCCTCCACGACGAAGGCGCCCAGCTCACGGGCGCGGTCCAGGATCAGTGCGTCCAGGTCGGCGCGGCGGGTGTGGAAGGCGTAGGGGATGCGGCCGCCGGTGGTGAACGAGAAGTTCCACGGCACCTCGTTGTTGCCCCAGACCAGGGTGCCGCCGTACTTGCGCTCGAACCCCTTGGCCTCCATCCGCTCTTTGAGGCCGAGTTCTTCCATGGGGACCATCACGCCGGGAATGAGTGACTCCCCGATGTGGTAGCGGGGGAACCGCTCACGGTCGAGTACGAGGACACGGTGCCCGCGCCTGGACAGCAGCGCGGCTGTCGTCGCACCGGCGGGCCCCCCGCCGATGACAATGACATCGAAATCGCCAGAAAACCTGACAGGGGTGGACGACATATAGGACCTTCCAGTTCCGATGCGGCCGCACCAGCGATGCGCGTGAAGACCCCCTCCACGCACGCGAAACGCGCTTCACGACCAGAGTGCAGGCGGGGTGCCGGGCGTTGTCATCGCCCAGATTGCTCAGGGGAGATTCCACCGGGACAGTGCGGCGGCCCGGCCTTCAGCACTGCCGCGGCCGGGGCCGGGGCCGGGGCCGGGTCTCAGCCGGAGCCGGGCAGGGGGCCGCCGTCCGCCCCGGGGCGGTGCTGCCCTGCCTGTCTGAGCGCGGCGGGAAGGTGCCGCGCTTGCCCGGGTTCCTTCCGGGATTCCGGGCGCCGTGCTTCCCGGACGGGGGCGCCGGATTTCCCCGGGGAAGCAAGCGGGCTGTCAGCAGGTGAATCTGGCGGCTCTGCTCCCCCGCAGTTTCCCGCGTCCGGCTGATTGTATGTGAAAGACAAGGGCCGGCAGGGCGTTTATGCGGATTACGGTGCCGCCGTCCGGGCGGGCTGTGCGGGCGCCGGGCACGGCGTGTAAAGTATTTCTCCGCGGCATGAATTTCGGGTGCCGGTTCGAGGCCGTCTGGCCATAGTTGACCTCTAGTGGACCTCTAGCATTGCCCAGTACGGTGGCCACCGAGGCTCAGATGCCGCGCAGAATTCCCTGACCTGCGGCGCGGCATGGTTTTTCCTCACTTTTTCAAGGGTGTTATCGGCAGCCCGTGCAGAACAGGAGTCATGAGCGCGCCTGCTCTTATGGATGCGCCGGAACAGCCGGTGTGTGCGGCAGGTGGGGGGCATGGTCGGCCCGCAGACGCCGCCTTGGACCGCGGAGCCCTCTCCTTAAGGAAAGGAACACAGCGCATGACGACGTCCGGACACGCTTCTGTCTCAGTTTTCTCACCGCGGCGCAGGTCCATGCTGCTCGGCGGGCTCGGCGGTGCCGCGGCCCTGTCCACGGCGGGTTTCTCCGGCACGGCCTCAGCCGAGCCGGGCGGTGCGCCGGCCCAGGTCGCCTTCGACCTCGACAAGGACAACTACATCAAGTGGGCGCAGCCCACCGACGAGAACGCCGGCCAGTCGCCCACCTTGGAGATCCTCGGTCCGATGGACGTGACCGTGTTCCTGTGGATCAACCGGGTGGTGTGGCTTGCGGCGTTCGATGCGCTGGCGCCGTACCACGAGACGGCCGTGGGCGTGTTCACCCGGATCCCGCGCCGCCCCTCCGGGGAGTCGGCCACCAACCGGAACATGAACATCGCCGCGATCCACGCCCAGCACGGGGTCTGGAAGGAGGTCCTGCCGCAGCAGGTGGGACGTCTGCAGGAGCTGATGGTCTCGCTCGGCCTGGATCCTGAGGACACCTCGGAGGACCTGAGCAGCCCGGTGGGCATCGGCAACGTGGCCGCCAGGAACGCCTGGGACGCCCTGAAGAATGACGGCATGAACGTGCTGGGCTACGAGGGCCGCAAATACCACCCCAGGCCGTGGGCGGACTACACCGGCTACGAGCCGGTGAACACCGCGTTCCAGGTGAACAATCCCTCGCGCTGGCAGCCGCAGCTGCA
>NZ_JCANSZ010000117.1:0-7834 GCF_059570535.1 Streptomyces sp. CNP082 | reverse complement strand
CCTGTCTCGGCAAGCACCTCGTCGACAAGATCACGATCGACGATACGAGTCAGGACCCCTACACCGATTCGATCCGTCATACGTACACCCGCGAGCGCGGTGCCACGATCGCCCTGAAGCATGGCGAGAAGATAGCAGAAGGCAGGCAGAGGAGGAACAGAAGGAAAGACCTGCCGCTTTATCCACAGAACGCACGGGAGTGTCGCTGTGGAAAAGTGGATGACGAAATGCCGAGGAGCTTAAATGAGTGGCATTGCCCTGCGGAGTCCCCTCCTCGGTCGGTGTGAACCGTCCTTCTTCGACTACCCCGGCCCTCAGCCATGCCCGGATGTGACTCCGGCCGGGGAAGTCCCCGACGGCGTCCATCAGGTGTGGATGGTCGATGCGGTCGAATGCTGCCGATAGATCAGCATCGAGGACCCAGAGGCGTTTGGCATTCTTGCGTGCCGCTGCCCCGAAGATTGCCTCGATCGCGTCGTGGCATCCCCTCCCCGGCCGGAAACCGTACGACCGGGGTTCGAAACGGGCCTCCCACTCGGGTTCCAGAGCATTCTTGACGCGGGCCTGCATGGCCCGGTCCCGAATGGTCGGGATTCCGAGGGGTCGTTGTTTCCCGTTGCTCTTCGGGATGTACACCCGCTTGACCGGCATGGCGCGCCAGGGCTTTTCAGCCCGATGGATGTCTGTTGCTAGCTTCCATCGGGATTCCGGCGTTACCGCCTTCTTCCTGTCGACGCCGGCCGTCTTGCGGCCCGTGCTCAACTGGGTCACTCTTCTCACGCTCAACAGCGTGTTGGAGTGGCTCCGCAACATGAGCTTTTGAAGATTCCTGACCTTTGGCCAGTCTTCTTCCTGCGTGGCCTTGAAGATCCGCTGTCTCAGTCGCCGTACTTCTCCCTCGCAACGACTCCAGTCAACCTGGTGCCAGCGCGCGGAGGCGTCCTCTGGTCCGTTCGCCGGGCTGAGCGGCAACACAGTCATGTTCACCGTCCTCCCGGTGTCTAACTTGTCCTTCGGTTCAGGCTTCTTCTCAGTTCACTTCAAAGGCTTACCTGGTCCACGTCTGCTCCCTTTCGAGCCGGGAACATACCCGTATCCGGCAGGTTATACGGGCGCGCTCGCCCGTTTTCCCTTTCCCTTTCGGGGACCGGCATTCGCTTCTTGGACCATCCTGTCCGGCTGAGGAATTCCGCTCTCCTCGCGGTCGGCCTACCAGATCGATCTGGACCTCAACCGGGTTTCCACGTTCCGCACCGTCAAGATGCGTCCGGGGAGGGTGCCTCCTATTGCCCCGTGGCCAGTGGTGTTCACGAGCCGCAGGTCCATACCCTCGGCTCCACTCGACGCCTCCCAGCGTCCGGGCCATAACCGCCACTCCTACTCAACATCGGGCGGGCTACAGTGACGAGGCTTTGACAGAGGTTCACTTTCGTTCACCCTTCCAGACTGTCCCTCGGCCTGTGAGGTCAGATGCCTTGACGTTCTTGGGCCTTGAGCGCTCAGCTTCACACCCCGCCGTTGCCAGCGACGCATGTGAACGTGGGACCAGACCTCAGAACACTGGTCTGGGACAACCCCGTTGAAGCGGCGTTGTCCACTTGGACGGTGCGACCTCGTGTCGCACGCGGAAGCTGTACCTCAGCTGCATGACCGTCACCCTACGAACTTGGGCTATGGGTGAGATGCAGGAGATCAGAACTTGTCGTCACTGCGCTTACATGACGCATGTGCACGTGGTCTTCGTTACCAAGTCCCGGCACAAGGTGTTCACCGATGCCCGCTTAAGGCGGATAGGGGGAGATCACGCGGTCGGTGTACACGGACTTCGCATACGACCTGGTGGAGTTCAACGGTGCGGACAACCACGTCCACCTGCCAGTGAACTTCCCGCCCAAGGTCACCGTGACCAAGCTGGTCAACTCCCTCACGGCGCCCCACTCTCCGTGGTCAGGCAATCGAACAGCAGAACCGGCCGGTGTGAGCACCGCCCGGCTCCGCCGGGACCAGCCCTCGCGACGCTCCGCGCCCCAGGCGAAGAAGCGCGGTGTCCGGCTCCGCCGAACCTGAGTCCGCGACACTCCGCGCCGCCACCATCAGATTCGCTTCATCACCGGTCTGAAGGCCGATGCACTGCGAATGAATTCCGGTAGCCGTGCAGGGGGTCGCCGACGCCGCCGAAGGTGAGCAGCACGCCGGACTTCTGCCGGATCATGTGCCGGGCCCGCTGGGCGCATGCGCCGACCGGGGGCGCCCGGAATACGGTTGCCGCGCGGCGGACGCCGCTGACAGGCTCGTCGCCATGCTGGCCTTCTCCGCCCCCGACGGGACCGCACTCGCCTACCACGACTCCGGCGGCGACGGCGCGCCCGTCGTCTGCCTGGCGGGCGGCCCCATGCAGTCCTCCGCCTACCTCGGTGACCTCGGTGGCCTGACCGTGCACCGCCGGCTGATCCGCCTGGACCACCGCGGCACCGGCGCCTCCGCGGCACCGGCCGATCCCGCGTCGTACCGCTGCGACCGGCTCGTCGCCGACGTGGACGCCCTGCGCGCGCACCTGGGCCTGGACCGCCTCGACCTGCTCGCCCACTGCGCCGGCGCGAACCTCGCGGTGCTCTACGCGACCCGCCACCCCGGACGCGTCGGCCGGCTGGCGCTGATCACGCCGAGCGTCGCGGCGGTCGGCATCGACATCGCCGGGGAGGCCCGGCTGGCGACGGCGCGACTGCGCGCGGACGAGCCGTGGTTCCCCGAGGCGTACGCGGCCCTTGAGGACCTGACCGCCGGCCGCGACGGCGACTGGGACGCCGTGGCACCGTTCTTCCACGGCCGCTGGGACGACGAAGCACGCGCCCTGGAGGCGGCGTCCGACAAGGACCGCAACGCCGAGGCGGCAGCGGTCTACGGCTCCCCCGGCGCCTACACCCCGCCCGCCACCCGCGCCGCCCTGGGCCGCCTGCCCGCCCCGGCGCTGGTCCTCGCCGGCGAGTTCGACCTCAACTCACCGCCCCCGGTGATGGCCGAGTACGCGGCCCTGTTCCCCGGCGCCCGCTACGAGGTCCAGCCCGCCGCGGGCCACTTCCCGTGGCTGGACGACCCGGCCCGGTTCACGGCGGCCACGGCGGCGTTCCTGACCGGCTCCCCCGCGTACGAGGACGGCTCCCCCGGGTGACACCGGAACTGAGGACGGTCCGTGCGGAACAGACCGCGGACACGATCACCGTCTACCAGGCGTACGCACCCGCCATCGCGGAGCCGGCGCTGCGGGCGGGCACGTTCGTGCCGCCGTTCAAGCGTGACCGGATGACGTGGATCAAGCCGTCCTTCCTGTGGATGATGTACCGCTGCGGCTGGGGCACGAAGCCGGGCCAGGAGACCGTGCTCGGCATCGAGATCACCCGCGAGGGCTTCGAGTGGGCCCTGCGCCACGCGTGCCTGTCGAGCTACGACCGGGAGGTACACCCCGACCGGGAAACCTGGCAGCGGCAGTTGACGCGTGCACCCGCCCGCGTCCAGTGGGACCCCGAACGGGACCTGCACCTGCAGCCGTTGCCGTACCGTTCCCTGCAACTCGGCCTCTCCGGTGAGGCCGTACGACGCTACGCGGACGAGTGGACGGCCGGCATCCGCGACGTGACCCCGCTCGCCCACCGGATCCACACCCTCGTCAGCGGTGGTGACCTGGACTCCGCCACCCGGCTGCTGCCCCGGGAACAGCCTTGTCCCCTCGGGGACGAACTCCTCGCCCACCTGCGGTGACGACGGGCCGGGCGGCCGGGGGATCACGAGGAGGTCCGTCCGGGCGTGGGTGAGTCAGGCCCGGCGCAGGCTGTCGATCACCCCGCCCCACCCCTGCCCGTTCCACTCGATCACGAGGGCGGAGCGGTCCGGCTTCATCCCCAGGTCCCCCTTCGTGCGCTCGGGGTCCGGCGGGCGCGGATCGGCGCCGCGCGGCCGGTGATTGCGCGCCGCGTCAGCCCAGGATCAGGGGGAGCTTCGCCGCCAGCGGGCCGAGGGCCGTGCGTTCCGCTTCCGTGGCGGTACGGCGGCCCGTGGCGGTCAGGAGGGCGTCGGTGTCGGTGAAGGACGCCGGGAACGCCGCGCCCGCGATCCGTTTCAGCAGGGCGCGGGCGGCGGCCAGGCCCTCCGCGGGCGGGCCGGGGACGTGCGGGAGGTGCACGGTCAGGTCGAGGTGGTGCAGGGTCCACTCCAGGACGTACGCCGCGAGGTAGTCGCCGGCCGTGAGGACCATGTCCTGGGTGCTCACCCGGAGCGCCGGGTCGGCGAGTCGGGCCGCACGGCCGGCGGCGGAGCCGACGTCGTCGAGGTGGAACTTCAGCAGCGCCGGGTCCTCGTAGGCCGCGGCGACCCGGACGGTGAGCGCGTCGAGGGGGTCCGCGCCGGTCGGCGGCTCGTCACCCACGTGCCAGTAGCCCGCCGCGTCGACCGTCGGCTCGCCGTCCGCCGGGGTGACCAGGGTGATGAGCACGTCCTGTGCGTCGATCACCAAGTGGTAGACGAGATCGCGGACGAGCCAGCCGGTGCAGCCGGAGGGCTGCGCGAAGTCCTCGTCGCCCAGGCCGGCGACGGCCGAGCGCAGCGCAGCCCAGGAGGGTACGAATCGATCCACCCCGGCAACGTAGTCGGGCGGTGTGCGGCCGGACAACCGCATTCAGGGCCGGAGCCTGGCGAACGCCTCCATCCGGCGCCGGTGGTAGTCGAGGTCGTCCTCGTCGTGCTCCACGCCCCGCGCCACGGCGAGCGCGAAGTACGCGCCCTCACGCCGCAGCCGGTGGCGCATCAACTGCGTCAGCGTCTCGTCGTCCAGCGTCTCCGCGGTGCCGCCGGCCTCCCGGTAGGTGTCGGCGAAGCGGCGCGCGTCCGCCGGGTTCTCGCAGAACTCGTCCGCGAACTCCCGCGCCGCGCTGGCCACTTCCACCTCGGGCGGGGCGACGAACGACTCGTCCCAGTCGAGTACGGCGACGATCCGGGCCGGGTCGTCGCGGTCGACGAGCAGGTTGCCGTGGTAGTAGTCGCCGTGCAGCGGGTGCCGCGGCAGGGCGCGGGCGGTGAACCCGGCCAGCCACGTGTCCAGTCCGGGGTCCCGCAGCCGGGGGTCGGCGTACGCCACCTCGCCGGCGAGGCCCGTCTCAAGGAAGCCGGGGCGCGGCCGGGGCGGCAGGTCCGCGCCGGCCAGCGCGCGGTGCAGCCGGGCGAGCATGCGGGCCGCGGCCGTCGCCGAGTGGGGATCGTCACCGGCGGCCCAGACCCCGTCGGCGTACGGCCAGAGCGACACCGTGCGGCCCTCGACCCGTACGACGGTGGCGCCGTCGCTCCGCCCGGGGACCGGCAGCGGAACCAGGGCCTCGGGGCAGCCGCCGGTGTGCGCGGCGACCGCGACGCGGTGGCACCACTCCGCCTCCGCGGGGTCCTTGCCGTACGCGCCGATCCGCACCACGTGCGCGCCCACCCGCCACGCGGCGGACTCCTCGCCGCCGTAGAGCCGTTCGGCGGGGCCGGTGACGCCCGTCGCCTCCCGTACCGCCGCCGTCAGCGGCACCTCCACGAAGACCACGCCCGCTCACCCGCCCCTTCGCCCCCGTCGGCTTCCGGCGGCATTGGATCACACCGCGGCCCCGCGCCGCGGCACGGTGGTCCGGGACCGCGTACGTCCTTAATCCCCTTGCGTCCCCGCGCCGCCGCTGGCACGCTTGCCGCCATGACTCACGGAAAGGCGCACACCGCCTCCCTCTGGTGACCGCGGTGACCACTGCGCGCGGGGCATCTCCCCGCTTCGGCAGCTCACTTTCCTCTTCCCACGAACGGCTGTCCCTCGCCGTCGCGCTGCGCGACGAATGGCTGGGGTACGCCTTCTCCTCCCTGCCCGCCGACCGGCCGGCGGCCGAAGCCGCCGTCACCGGGCTCTACGGCCTCGCCGGTGCGCCGCCCCCGCGGTTCGTCTGGATCAGCTCGCCCGCGGCGGCCCCGCCGGTGCTGCGCGACGAGCAACCGGCCTTCGCCCGCCCGCGGTTGCGGGCGGCCGAGGCGCCGGCGCGCTGGGCCGGCTGGCCCGTCGCGTCCCGGCTGGCGTCGCTGCAGTCCGCGCTCCGCGCCCGGCTGGACGGGCACGTCCGGCGCCCCGCGCACCTGTGGCGCATGCAGCGCCCCCCGTGGTATCTCACCGCGCACAGCATGGCGCCCGAGGACGGGCTCCACGACGGGTACGCGCTGCACGACATCCTGTGGACCGCCGTGCACGACCCGCTCAACACCTCGCTGCTCGACGGCCCGAGAACCGCGATCCGCACCGCCCTCCTGCCCGCCGCCGGCACCGGCGCCGAGCTGCTCGGGCTCACCTTCCACGGCCAGCACGACGCGCACTGGACCGGGCACTTCGACATCCGGGCCCGCCTCGGCCTCACCCGCTACCCCGCAGCCGACGCCCGCCAGCTCGCCCTGTGGGCCGCGCTGGCCCGCGCCGCCGGCTGGTGGTGGCCCGGGGACGGGGTGTGCGTCCTCGCGGAGCGGCCCGCCGAGGTGCACACCGAGCCGCTGCCCGGCGCCCGCAACGGCGAAGTGCGGCTGCACCACCCGCAGCGCCCCGCCGTCCGGTACGCCGACGGCGCCGAGGTGTACGCGCTGCACGGCACCGCCGTGCCCCGGTGGGTCGTCACGGACCCGACGGTGGCGCGGATCCACCGCGAGCCGAACGTCGAGGTACGCCGCTGCGCCATCGAGCGCATCGGCTGGGACACGTACATCGACCAGGCGGGCCTGCACCTGCTCGCCGCCTCCGACGACCCCGGCAACGCCGGCAGGCTGCACCTCTACCACGTGCCGCGCCGCGTGTGGGGCACGCCGGGGCGGGTCCTGCTCGTTGTCAACGGCTCCGTCGAGCCCGACGGGCGGCGGCGCCGGTACGGGCTGAGCGTGCCCGCGGACATCGACGACCCTGTCGCCGCGGCCGGCTGGTCGTACGGGCTCAGCGGGCCGCAGTACGCCCGGCTGGCCCGCCGCACCTGACGTGCGGTCACACTCCTTTCCCCTTCTTCCTTCTTCCTTCTTCCTTCTTCCTCTTCCCTTCTCTCACCCCGAGGTGATGCACATGACCACGTCCGCAGGCGTGACCCTCGCCGACCTCACCGCCAGGACCGGCCTCGACGTCCTCGCCCACCTGGAGCGCGAGGTGACCATCCCCGTCGTGGCCGGCCTGCAGGCGCAGGGCGACCTCATCGTCGTACCGCTGGCGCTCCTCGACGACGTCACCGTCCCGCGGCACACCCGCTGGACGCCCGTCCCCGCCAGCGGCGTCGAGCTGCTGCGCGGCGCCGCCGGCGGCAACCCGCACACGCTCGTCGCCGACGCGGGCACCTGCCGGTGGAGCCGGCGCGTCAACGACCCCCAGCGCCTCGCCCTCGGCGTCCTCGACGCCACCGCGGTCGCATACCTCATCCACCCGGAACACGGCGGTACGGGCATCGCGCCGGGCACCTACGTCATCCGCCGCCAGCGCGAACGGAGCGAGGCAACGGGGCGGTTCGGGAACCGGTTCATCGCCGACTGACAGTGATGATGTTCGTGAGCGTCTCCCGGCGGGGTCTGACCCAGCGACTGACTGACCTTGGGTCCTCAACGGGATCTGTCGGCCCTGGCCGGGAGACGCTCGTGTGCATCCACCGAGCGGGCTGGCGTGACTTCATAAGAGCCTGGCCAGAGGCCCCATCACTGTCTTGTCCGCCTGCCCGGCCGGTGGCTGCCGCCCTTGTCGGATCAGGTGAAAGGACGGCGATGTCCACCATCGCACAGCAGACCCGTGAGATCACCGGCGGCGTTGACA
>NZ_JCANSZ010000116.1:0-7891 GCF_059570535.1 Streptomyces sp. CNP082 | reverse complement strand
ACATCCTCGACGACCCCGGCGTACGGGCCTGGTACGCCGACCGGGCGGATGCCGAGGCCGCCGGGGCACTCGCCTTGTTCGGCGAGAAATACGGCGACACCGTCCGCATCGTCGACATCGGCGACTTCTCCCGCGAACTGTGCGGCGGCACACACGTCGCCCACGCTTCCCAAGTCGGCACCTTCCGCCTGTTGTCCGAATCCTCGANCGGCTCCAACCTCCGCCGTGTCGAGGCCCTCACCGGGCACGGGGCCCTGCACCACCTCGACACCGAGCGACAGTTGCTGAACGAACTGGCCGCACTGCTCGGCACCCGCCCCCAGGACGCACCCGACACCCTCCACAGGCGCCTGGAGGCCCTTGCGACCGCCCAGACCGAGCTCGCCAAGACCAGGAAAGCCCAACTGCGATCCCAGGCCGCTCAACTCGCCGACAACGCCCGCCACGTCGGCGAAGGACAGCTCGTCGCCCAGCAGATCACCGACGTCACCCCCGACGAACTGCGCATGCTGGCCACGGACGCCCTGGCCCGACTCTCCGCAGGACAGTCGGTTGTTCTCCTCGCCATGCGCCACTCCGGCAAGGCCCTGCTGATCGCAGCCATCTCCCAGGAACTGACCACCCGCGGCGCGCAAGCAGCCCAGATCCTCACCCGCGCCGCCAAGGCAGTCGGCGGCGGAGGAGGAGGCACCGGAGCCATCGCCAGTGCCGGCGGGCGCCGCCCCGAAAAGCTCGATGAGGCCCTCGCCGTAGCAGTCGAGGATGCCACCACTTTGATCAGCAACAACTGACGTCAGCCGTGGTTGGTTCGCCCAGCCTCCGGGCGAACCAACTCCATGGCCAGGACGTCAAGCCTCATCAGTCGTCTCTCAACCGAACGTGATCGTTTGATTCTTGCTGCTCGGAACGGCTGGCCTGCGGGAGCTGCGGTCAGGGCGTGCAAGGACGTGAGGTGAGGCTGTTCTCTACTCTCGTCTGTGGTCTCGGGGCTGTCCCCGTAGGGCACGCAGCACGAGCCGTCCGTAGCGCGTCGTGAGGAGGGCGCCGGTGGCGGCCAGGGCGCCGCCTAGGTAGGCGAGTAGGTGCCAGGGACTGGTGTCGCCGAGGACCTGTTGGGCGCCCAGGGCGGTGCCGAGCGGTAGGCCGAGGATGGTCAGGATGCCCAGGGCGCCGTTGATCTGCTGGCTTTCCTGGTTCTGGACGAGGCGGGCGTAGTCCGTTGCTTCCGCGAGGATCTCGTCGAACTGGCGTTGCAGGCTGTGCTGGCTCTGGTAAGCGAGCAGCAGGTCGTTGGCCGGACCGTGGCGGGTGAGGTGCTGGCGCCAGTAGGTGCTGCGGAAACGGGCGATGTGCTGTTCGAGCCCGGCCACGTTGCGGGCGAGGTGGCCGCGGTCGAAGACGCGGGAGAGTATTTCGGTGAGTTGGTTGATGTGGTCGCGTTGGATCATGCCCAGGAGTAGGGCGTCGAGGTAGACGGTGCGGGCGTGCAGTTCGGCGAAGCCGAGGAACGGGTCGTGGGGTCCGCGGTCCGGGCGGCAGCCAATGAAGGCGGCGCCGTCGCGTAGCACGAGGGCGCTCCAGTCTGCGGAGAGGCGTAGGGCGTTCTCCGTGAGGCCGGGGATGGTTGCGGGGTCGGGTGGGTAGTCGGTGGCGTTGGTGCGTGAGGCGAGTGCCCACAGCCACTGGTCTGCGGAGGGCCAGGTGCGTTGGCGGGCCGGGTACAGGCGCGGCAGGCGCTCGTCCTGCGGCGTGAGGAACGCCACCGTGAATGCCTGGGCCCTCGGTACGAGGCTGGTGTTGGCCGGTAGGAGTGCTGTGGGTTCGAGTCGGCCGGTCAGCGGCGACGGCGGGGCGTCGGGGCGGTGGGCCAGTGCGCGGAGGACGTCGTGGAACCCGCGGCCGTTGAGGTCGTTCGCCGTGAGGTGGAGGATGGCGAGGGCTCGTTGCCGGTCCTCTCCGAGCGGGGTGTGCAGCAGCTCTACGCCCTGGGCGGTGAGGTCACTTTGCGTTATGTCGATGGTGCGGTGCCACCGGCAGGAGCGTTCCGGCTCTCCGTACAGTACGCGGGCCGTTGGCGTGGCGAAGTACGTCTTTCGCGTGGTCCGGTCCGCGACGCGGTCCCGGTACCGGAAGGGGAGAGGGCCCTTCTCCCAGCCAGGAGGCGCCGTCATCCGCGCCGGCAGCACGACGGTGATGGTCTTGCGTACTGCGCTCAGGGAGTGGCCTCCCGGGCTCACCCGTAGAAGGCTTCCGGGTCGGGCTGGTCCAGGCGGATCACGAAGGTCGCCTGCCAGCTGTCCAGGCTGGGCAGGTAGAAGCGGACGCGCTCGCCGATGCGGATGGTGCGGAAACCCTCGGTGACTATGTCGGTGTAGTTGAAGGAGTAGGTCCGCCCGTCCGCCTCGTCTTGGACGACGTAGTTCCGCGTCTTGCCGTCCCGTCCGCCGCCGTACGCGGTGCGCTCGACGGTCCTGCCGAAGCGCGGCGGGCCGTCGGGCGCCGTGCTCGCTTGCTCCTTACTGCTCATCGCTGCTCCATGACGTCGCGAGGTCGGCCCGGTTCACAGGTCCTCAATGAGGCGGAAGCCGACCGCGTTGCTGCTGCCGTGCCGCCGGTAGAGGCTCTTGGAGCTGGTCTGGACTGCCCGTAGAGGGTTGTCGTACGAGCCGCCGCAGATAACGGCTTCTCCGGGAGGGTCCACCATGGTTGAGGTCCACTCCCAGACGTTGCCGGCCATGTCGTGGACCCCGTAAGGGGAGTGGTTGGCTGGCCGGTCGTGGACCGAGGAGACCCATGCCCTGTTCAGGTCGTTCCGGTCGAACTCGGCCTTCCATGCCTGGTACGTGACCACCGGATGGCCGATCCACGAGTCCGCACAGTTGACGGATTCCAGGTCCGGGACGTCACCCCAGGGGAAGAGCCGGCCGTCGACGCCGCGGGCCGCCGCCTCCCACTCCAGGGAGGTGGGCAGACGCTTGCCCTCGAAGGTGGCGAAGGCATAGGCACTCCACCAGGTGATGCAGGTCGCCGGGTGCGCGTCATACTTGGGGTCGCTGTAGTAGTCCCTGGCCCGCAGTCGTTCGAACCATGGTGTGTGCACGATTCCGTCAGGTTGATCGGGATGGTCCCAGCGGGAGGTGCCGTCGTCGTTGAGTTCCTCAAGGAAGCGGCGGTATCGGGCCACCGTCACGGCGTGGCGGTCGAAGCGGACCGGCCTGTCGAGGCGGCGCAGCATGAGGTGTTCGGCTGGGCCGACGAGGTAGACACCGGGCGGCACGACGCAGTCGTCGCTGATCGAAGCTCCGTTTGAGGTGAGGGAGAGGAAGTTGCGGACCTGTTCAGTGAGCCGCCCGCCATCCGGCACCTCGGCTGCCGCACGGCGGTTGGCGGACTCACTCAGATAGCGGGCGGTGAGCAGCTCTTGGTAGGCGGTGTGCAGGAAGGTCACGGTGTCGGGGCCGACCGGTCGGAACAGCTCGGCTGGACGCAGGTACGCGAAGTCGATCCGGCCGTCGTCGAAGATGGCACCGCCAAGCGTGTTGTGCAGGTCCAGAAGGGAGAACGACTGCTGGTCCGTGAGGAATGCGCGGCCTGCCAGCTCCGCCAGGGGTGTCGCCAGGTGAGCCAGGCCGCCCGAGTGGAGGACCGAGTCGATGTGGTGGCCCAGCAGCTCGCCCAGCGGCCTGGACTCCCGGATGCCCAGGGCAGCGGATAGACCTCGCTCCAGGGGAGTGGAACCCGCGGCCGTCCCTGCCTCCGGTCGGTCACCGGCCGCGGGTCGGGCGTCGGTCAGGCGCAGGACGTTGACATGGGGGAGACGGTCCGGCTCCACTCCGATCGCGTACATCTGCTCCACCAACTGCTCGGACAGAGCGCTGTGGTGATCGAGCAGCCCGCGCATCTGCGGTGAGTCGGCGAGGAAGGAGACGCGGGAGCTGAGGACGACCGTCGACTCGGCAGACAGCAGCGGCGACAGGTCCGCGAAGAGACGCAGGAAGCCAGCCGGGCTGGGCTGGTCCACGGCTTCGTCGATCGCGTCGAGTACGCACAGCGCGGAGCCTGACCGGACCAGGTACAGGAAGACGGCGAACGTCCGGTCCCGATCGTCCCGGTTCTTCAGCACGAGACTGCGGGCGACGTACTCCGGGAACGTCTCGCCCTTGAGATTCAGACTCAGGTCGAAGTAGAAGCGATACCTTCCCCTGTCTGGCGGCGCGTCGGTGACGAGGGAGCGCAGCAAGGTGCTCTTGCCGCTGCCGGGCCGTCCGATGACGAGGACGTTCGCCGAGCCGCGGGCAAGTTCCGAAAGGGCCGATGCGGCATCCGGTACGTCGGTGATACAGCTGTCCCCGGTGCGGGAGTCGGAGGTGAGCATGGCCGCGCAGATCGGAAGGCGCTGCGTGGGCAGTTGCGGCACCGCGGTGGTGACATCCCTCAGGTGGCTGTCGAAGTCCACCAGGCTGTCGACGAACCGGTCGTACCGCACGCAGCGACGGTCCCGCCCGAACAGCTCATGCCCCTCGCTGACTTCGTCGTTGAGGATGACGAACCTGGTCACCTTCGGCAGCCGGGTGCGCAGCAGTTCGCCATCGGTGGAGGCCAAGACGGAGCTGAGTTCCTCGGCACTCGATGACAGCAGCAGCTCGGCGTACTCCAAGCGCATCCCGGACTCGCGGCAGAACAGCTGGTACACCGTTTCCGGCGACAGCATGAAGCGCTTGGCGAGACGGTATCCGAGGGTAAGGTACAGACCCGAGAGGAACTCGGTGCGGCGCGCGGTCTCCGGGAGGAGTCTCGGGTCGTCGCCGACCAGGGCCTGGCTTGCGGTCTCGGTGAACCAGGCGAGAACGGTGACGAGCCGGCGGACGGCGAGGAGTCCGTCCTCCTCGGCGATCTCGTAGCCATCATGGGAAGAGCGGTTCCGCAGCCGCTGGATGTCCGTGAACGCGTCGATGACCGTATTGCTGCGGATGTGTGGTCGGCATCCCTTGATCAGGTCGTTGAGGGCGCGGGCCGACGGGTCGCCGGGGACCCGGTGGTGTCGCCACAGTTCCTTGAGCAACTTCTCGGTGAGCTTGCCGATCAGGGTGACGGCATTTTCCGGGTAGCCGTCACTCAGCGATCGGAGCGGACGCTCCAGGTCGAGCCCTAATCGCTCGGCGATACGCGCGTGATCGTCCAGCTCCTCACGGAGACGGCCCAGGCGTTCGTCGACGAGTCCGGTCACCGCGGCTTCCCGATCCTCTCCGACGAGGGCTGGGCAGCCGGCTCCGCTCGGCGACCCAACACGAAGGCGAAGCGGTCGGGGAACTGGAGATACGGCCCCGGGTATCTGTCGCTGATCTCGACGATGCCGGCCTCAAGCTCCGCATCGGTGAACGTCGAGAGCAGCGACATGTAGCGGGCCCGGACCATACCCAGGTACCGGTCCTTGCCGATGGTCAGCGGATACTCGACGTAGGTCAGATCAGCCTGCAGACCGGCTTCGGTCAGATGCCGGGTGATGTCGGCCGGGTCGGGCTGAAGCTCCTCGTAGCGGCGGAGAGCAGCATCGAAGAGCGGGTATTGGATCGTCTTCGGCAGCATCGCAACCAGCAGACGGCCACCAGGGGCCAGCAGCTTCGCGAGACCAGCGAGCGTCCGGGAGCGATCCTCAATGTGGTGGACGGCCTCCTTCATCCACGCGGCATCGATCGGCGCTGTGGGCAGACGGACACGCCCCTCCGCCAGGTCCTCCGCCGACGCCTGCACCGGCGAAAGGTCGGACGACGACGGGAGCTGCTTGAGCATGCCGGCGGAGGGGTCCACGCACTGCAGCGGAAACTCGGGCTTGATGCGCTGGGCGACTTCTCGTGCATACAGGCCGGTCCCGCAACCTATGTCCGCGATCCGCTCCTCGGGCCCGAGCTGGAGCGCATCGATGATGCAGGAGGCCATCCAGCGGATGTAGCCGCCGCTGTAGGTCCAGTTCTCGTCGTACGTGCCGGCGAGTCGGTCATAGTGCTGGCTCACGTCACCTGACACCCATGCCCCCACCTGCGACCGACCTGGACGGACCACGTCTTAGCGTACCCAGGAGCCCACGCAGAGCAACCGTGCGGGGCGTCTAGACCCGGACTTCGCGGGTCGTTGATTCGTATGGTGTGACTGGTCCGGGGGTGTCCCGGGTCGGTCGTTCGGCGTTGGGTGGGGTGTGTCGATGACTTCCCGGTCCCCGCGGCCACGGTCTGTCCGTCAGCGCCTTGATGTGGTGGTGATGTCCGTGGTGGAGAAGCGTCTGGGCGCTCTGCCTGTCGCTGCCGAGTTTCTGCGCCGGTTGGATGTCGCGGGGGTCGTCGACGAGGTGTGCCCGGGGGGTGCGAGCGCGCATCTGACCCATGGGCAGGTGGTCGAGGCATTGGTGGCCAACCGGCTGACCTCGCCGGCACCGCTGGTGAGGGTCGGTGACTGGGCCCGCACCTGGGCGGTGGAGGAGATCTTTGGTATCGAGGCGGATCTGCTCAACGACGACCGTCTGGCCCGGGCCCTGGACGCGATCGCCCCGAAACTGGAGGCCATCGCGGGCACCGTCGGCGCACGGGCCATCTCCGAGTTCGGCATCGATGTGTCGCGGCTGCACTGGGATATGACCAGCATGTCCGTCCATGGCGCCTATCCGGTCCAGGACCAGGACGAGCAGTACCCGGTCATTGCCCACGGGCGTCCCAAGGACCGGCGGGTGGACCTTAAGCAGGTCCAGACGGGGCTTGCGGTGTCCGCCGACGGCGGCATCCCCGTCCATGCCCGGGTCCTGGGCGGCAAAGCGGCCGAGGTCAGCCAGGCCGTCGGGGCGATGAAGGACCTGCAAGGCATGGCCGGTGAACAGAAGTTCCTGATGGTTGCCGACTCCAAACTGGTGTCGTACGCCAACATCACCGCGCTTTTGTCGGCCGGGGTGGACTTCATCGCCCCCGTCCCGGCTGCCCAGGTCAAGGACGAGGTCTATGCCGCGCTGGATCTCACCCAGGCCCAGGCTGTGGACTGGGTGCCCGGGCGGGACGCGGGCAAGCCCGCCGACCAGCGGGAGAGCTACCGGGTTCTGGAGGACGTCCATACCCTGACCGGGCCCCGCAAGCGGGACCCCGTGCACCGGGTGCGCCGGGTCCTGGTGCACTCCACCGCCGTTGCAGCGGGCCAGCGCAG
The DNA here is from genome assembly GCF_059570535.1 of Streptomyces sp. CNP082. NCBI lineage: Bacteria > Bacillati > Actinomycetota > Actinomycetes > Kitasatosporales > Streptomycetaceae > Streptomyces > Streptomyces sp. CNP082. Next base: position 709 of record NZ_JCANSZ010000116.1, on the reverse strand, counting down.
AGCCCGCGAGAAGCGTCTGGCCCGGGCCGGTGAGGAGATGGACAAACTCGCGAGTGCAGCCGGCGGCCGGCACTACAAGACCGGCTCGAAGATCACCGCTCGCATCGGAGTCATCGCAGCCAAACGCCATGTGACCTCCTGTCTGCGCTGGACGATCACCGAAGACGAACACGGAAAGCCCACCCTGGCCTGGCACTTCGACCAGGAAGCCTTGGCCTCCGAGGCCGCCGTGGACGGCTGGTACGCGCTGCTGACCAGCATCCCGGCCGAGCGGGCCAACTCGGCCCGGATCCTGGTCCACTACAAGGGCCAGGGCGCGGTCGAACGCCGCTACCACGACTTCAAAGGCCCCCTGGCGGTCGCACCGGTCTTCGTGCAGCACAACCGGCGCGTCGCCGCCCTGATCCAGGTCATCTGCCTGGCCCTGCTCGTCTTCTGCCTCATCGAACGCCAGGCCAGACGCGCCCTCGGCGGCGACCAGACCATGACCGGCCTCTACCCGGACAACCGCCGAGCCCGCCCCACCGGCCGCATGATCTTCTACCACCTCGGCGAACTCACCCTGAGGATCGGCAACCTCACTGACCCGCCCACCGTCCAGATAACCCGCGGCGTCCAACTCCACCTCCTCGACCTACTCGATACCGACATCGGACAAACCCGCTGGCCACAGACCTGAAAGGTGACCCGCGAAGTCCGGGTCTAGAGG
>NZ_JCANSZ010000115.1:0-7919 GCF_059570535.1 Streptomyces sp. CNP082 | reverse complement strand
CGCCTCCCTCGCCTCCCTCGCCTCCCTCGCCGACCGTGACCTCGACGCCCTCCTTGGCCGCCTTCCTGATGTTGCGGCGCCAGAGCTGGTTCATGCTCCCCAGCAGGTCGTCCTCGGTCCTGCCGGCCAGCGGCACCTCGTACTTGAACTGCGGATGCCCGGTCCCGAAGCCGTCCTCCGGGCTCTGCGGCAGCCAGCCGGCGTCCCGGAGCCAACCGGTCACACGGGCGCCGACCGGGTCCGGCCACTGCCCGGGCAACTCGGTGAGCCGCCCGACGCCCGGAGCGGCGATACCCTCCTTGACCTGGGCGGCGCTCCAGGTGTCGGTACGCACCGGGGGGCCGATCCGGATCGCGAACGCGCCGTCTGCCCGGAGCCGGGCGGCCAGCGGGTCGAGCCACGCGCCGATGTCGTCGGTCCAGTCGACGACCGGGCCCTCGGGCAGGTACGCCAGCGTGAAGCGGTCGAGCCGCGGCACCGGGCGGTGCAGGACGAGCCCGGCACCGACCAGCCGCCGGCCGTGGAACCAGCCGAGGGACTCGCTGCGCCACTCGGTCTTGACGCGGCCCCACGCCGGGGTCTGCAGGAAGCTGGCCGACCGCTGCCGCCGGACGAACGCCAGGTGCTCGGCGGCGGTGATCGGCGCGACAGCCAGGCGCGCGCCCGGGCCCCTCGGCTCTTGCTGATGCATGCGGCCAGTCAAAACAGCACCGTGTTGCCGGTACGTATGCGGTTTTCGATATGCCGACGACATGCTACCGAGGGGTAGCAGTAGGGGCGGTTTTCCATACGTGGACGATATGCACCGACTTATAACCTGAGTGGCATGAACAGACGGAGTGGTTTGAGCGTTCGCGTCAAGCTCACGCTCAGCTACGCCGGATTCCTCCTGCTCGCGGGCGCCCTGCTGCTCGCCACCATCGGTTTCTTCCTCCTGCGGGAGGGGTGGTTGCAAATCAACGAGGAGGGGGCGTGGCGCGCAACGCCGGGCACCTACTTCGTGCGCGGTTTCGCCCCGATGGCAGTCGCGGTCATGGTGTTCCTCCTGGTCTTCGGCCTCATCGGGGGCTGGATCCTCGCCGGCCGCATGCTCGCTCCCCTGACCCGCATCACCGACGCCACCCGCATGGCCACCGACGGATCGCTCTCCCACCGCATCCGGCTGCCGGGCCGCAGAGACGAGTTCCGCGAACTCGCCGACGCCTTCGACACGATGCTCACCCGCCTCGAAGCCCACGTCGCCGAGCAGCGGCGATTCGCGGCCAACGCCTCACACGAACTGCGCACGCCGCTCGCGATCTCGAAGTCGCTCCTCGACCTGGCCCACAACGATCCGACACAGGAACCCGCCGAACTCGTCGACCGCCTGCGTACCGTCAACACCCGCGCGATCGACCTCACCGAGGCGCTGCTCGTGCTCAGCCGCGCAGAACAGAGGTCCTTCACCCGGGAACACGTCGACCTGTCCCTGCTCGCGGAAGAGGCCACCGAGACCCTGCTCCCCCTCGCCGAGAAGCGCGGCGTCGCCCTCAAGACCTCCGGTGACGTCACCCCGGCACACGGCTCGCAGGCACTCCTGCTCCAGTTGACGACGAACCTCGTGCACAACGCGATCGTCCACAACGTGCCGGAACAGGGCGTCGTATGGGTGAGCACCGGCACCCACCCCACCGGAGCGGTCCTCACCGTCGAGAACACCGGCGGGCTGATCTCCCCGGAACTGGCCGCGACGCTCACCGAACCGTTCCAGCGCGGCACCGAACGCATCCGCACCGACCACCCGGGCGTCGGCCTCGGCCTGGCCATCGTCAAGACCATCACCCGCGCCCACGACGGCACCCTCACCCTCACCCCCCGCCCCACCGGCGGCCTCCGCATCACCGTGGCCCTGCCACCGACGCCCCCGCTCCCCTGACCCCAACGGCGACCGGCTGGCCCGCAGTAGGCTGCGGTCCCATGTTCGAGCGATTCCGTGACAAGCGCCGCGGCACGCCGCCGCCTCGCTCACAGGCACCGCAGTTGACCACGCACCAGCTATGGCTGGTCTCCCTGTGTGCTCCGGTGAACCGGGGCCGGGAAGCCTCCCGTACGACCCTCCACCCCTTCGTGGACGGCAGTAGCCGCCGCGCCGAGCGGTGGTTGCGCGACCAGTGGGAAATCGCCGACCGGGACGAGCTGCTCCGCAGGCTTGAGGGCCTGCTGTCCGACGGCTACCGCGCCCCGGTCACCAACCGGTTCGGTATCGAGCCGGTCGCCTGGGACATCGCCCTGTACGCCGACGTCGTACGCAAGGGCTTCGCCGCCGGCTACCTCGACGAGCCCACCGCCTGGCAACTGCTGCGCACCACCGTCGCCCCGGCGACCGCCGCGTACAGCTCGTGGAACGCGTACGCCGACGACTATCTGCTGGTGCGCCTGGTGTGGAAGAACAACCTGCGCGGCACCGCCGACGAGGACTTCCCCGCCCCGCAAGCCGTCGCCGACGCCCACTTGCGCACTCTTCTGGACCCGGCGAACACCGCCAGTCCCTGGAACCTCGCCCCCTGGGAGGTCATCACCCGGCCCGACCGCCCACGCTGAGGCCGCCACGGCAGGACCGCCCATGGACACCGGCCGGACATACGCCGGACACCGACCGTGAGATGAGGCCACGAATCTGAAGACCCGCAGCTCCGCGGATCAGGTCTGGGCCATGTCCACGAAGCGGGAGTAGTGGCCCTGGAAGGCCACCGTGATCGTCGCCGTCGGGCCGTTGCGGTGCTTCGCCACGATCAGGTCCGCCTCGCCCGCGCGCGGAGACTCCTTCTCGTATGCGTCCTCTCGGTGCAAGAGGATGACCATGTCTGCGTCCTGTTCGATCGATCCTGATTCACGAAGGTCGGAGACCATCGGCTTTTTGTCCGTGCGCTGTTCGGGGCCTCGGTTGAGCTGGGACAGGGCGATCACCGGGACCTCCAGCTCCTTCGCGAGCAGCTTGAGGTTCCGGGACATCTCCGAGACCTCCTGCTGGCGGCTCTCCGGGCGGCGGGAGCCGCCCGTCTGCATCAGTTGGAGGTAGTCGATGACGATCATCTGGAGGTCGTTGCGCTGCTTCAGCCGGCGGCACTTGGCGCGGATCTCCATCATCGACAGGTTCGGCGAGTCGTCGATGTACAGCGGGGCGCCCGTCACCTCAGGCATCCGGCGGGCCAGACGGGTCCAGTCGTCGTCGGTCATGCTGCCGGAGCGCATGTGGTGCAGCGCCACGCGGGCCTCCGCGGAGAGCAGCCGCATCGCGATCTCGTTGCGGCCCATCTCCAGCGAGAAGATGACGCTGGGCAGGTTGTTCTTGATCGAGCAGGCGCGGGCGAAGTCCAGGGCGAGCGTGCTGTTGTGCGTCGGCACCATCGACCGGGAGGCCAGGTACAAGTGGTCGGGATGCTCGACCTGGACGCAGCGGACCGGGACGCTGGGCACTTCGCGGACGTCGGTGACGAAGCGCTGTGTCAGCCGACGGGTGCCGGTCTTCCGCCTCGCCGCGTGCGTCTGCCGCTTGCGCTCCAGCCGGAAGACGTCGTCGCCGGTGGTGAAGTTGACGATGTGGACGGTGGAGGTCCGCGCGGTGCGGTCTGCGATCCGTTTCGTCGTCATGCCGCAGCGGTACCCGAGGCTCGTCACGAGTTCCCGGAAGTCCTCGGCAAGCACCCTGCTGGTGACCGCGAAGCGGACCGAACCGGTGCGGGTGACCGTACCGGCACTGTCGAGCAGCCCGGCGAGCAGTTCCCTGCGCTGCTCAACCGAGCCGCGCAGGCAGTCCTGCGGGCGGCCGCTCTCAGGCGACTTCCCGAGCCGGGCGCCGAGAGCGTATGGCTCGACGGACAGGGAGCGAGGGGGGAGGGTGAGGGGGGCGGTGGTGGGGATGGAGTGGTTGAGGCGGTTGTCCGCCAGGTTCGTGCAGCGCAGGGTCTCGGCGATCTCCTTGGTCGTCCGGACTGCGGCCGGGGTGCGGCTGGAGCGGCGGGAGGTCCTGGTGTCCGTCAGCCACTGGTGGTCCGCGTCGGCGACGATCGTGGTGCCGTCGTCGAAGGTGACCTCGTAGCACGGGCGGCCCGTCATGATCTCCGTGGCGGCGGCCACGCGGGTCGGGGAGCCGTCGGCGGCGAGGAGGAAGTCGCCGGGGCGGACCTCGCCCATCGTCGTCCACCCCGAGGGCGTGGGCAGCGGGGTGTCGAGTGCCAGGGCCTTGCCCATCGCGGGGCGGGCGGCTACGACGATCATCTGGCCGGGGTGGAGGCCGTTCGTCAGGGAGTCCAGGTCGGTGAAGCCCGTGGGGACGCCGGACATCTGGCCGCTGCGGGAGCCGATGGCCTCGATCTCGTCGAGGGCGCCCTCCATGATCTCGCCGAGGGGGAGGTAGTCCTCCGCGGTGCGCTGTTCGGTGACGGCGTAGATCTCGGCCTGGGCGGAGTTGACGATGTCGTCGACCTCGCCGTCGGCCGCGTATCCCATCTGGGTGATGCGCGTGCCCGCCTCGACCAGGCGGCGCAGGATGGCGCGCTGGTGGACGATCTCGGCGTAGTACTCCGCGTTGGCGGCGGTGGGGACGGACTGGACCAGGGTGTGGAGGTACGACGCGCCGCCGACGCGGGCGAGTTCGCCGCGCTTGGTGAGCTCGGCGGAGACGGTGATGGGGTCGGCCGGCTCGCCGCGGGCGTAGAGGTCGAGGATGGCGGTGTAGACCGTCTCGTGGGCCGGGCGGTAGAAGTCGTGGCCCTTGAGGACCTCGACGACGTCGGCGATGGCGTCCTTGGACAGCAGCATGCCGCCGAGGACGGACTGCTCGGCGTCCAGGTCCTGCGGGGGTACGCGCTCGAAGGCGGCGGGGGCGCCGGGGCCCCAGGGGTCCTCGGGGACGGACTGCTCCGGCCGGCTGTGCTGGTCCGGCTCGCGGCGCAGTGGACGGACGTCCCCGGGCATGGTGTCCACGTACTCCTGGTGCTCGGACACGGCTGCCCCACCTCCTCCCACCCGCCTGTCGGCGGACCTCTCAGGGCGCCCCTCTTTCTTACGGCACGCCGCTGACAATTCACCCGCGGCGTTCCGCTTACGGCGCGTCGGCCGGCCCCCGGTCCGCGGGGCGGCGGTGCCGCTGTCGGCAGGGGGGAGGGTCCACCGTAGGTCCGCGACGGCCTCTCGCCAATCGCACTATCCACAGGGGGTGTGGAAAGCGTCCCCCAACCTGTGGATTACTTGGGGAAAGCTGTGCACGAGCCGGGGGACAGTGCTGTGGACAAGCACACTATCGCTCCGCGATCACCCGTTTGACCTGCTGATTCTTCGTCCACCACCGGTGGAGGAGAAAAACTTTCCCCTCCGGGCCGAGGTCGCGGCCAGCGCCGCGGGTGATCGCCCCGTACACGTCACACTGTAAGTGGTCTGAGTCTATTGCGTCTGTTACCTGTGGACTATTAGATTTGCTGCATGCACGACGTCTCCGCGCCCACCGCCGCCGGCCAGGGCACGCCCGCCCAGCGGCGGCGCCGCACCCGGCGGCGCCACGACCGCGAGATCGTCGCCCTCGCCGTCCCCGCCTTCGGCTCCCTCGTCGCCGAGCCGCTCTTCGTGCTCGCCGACAGCGCCATCGTCGGCCACCTCGGCACCCCGCAGCTCGCCGGGCTCGGCGTCGCCGCCGCGCTCCTCACCACCGCCGTGAGCGTCTTCGTCTTCCTGGCCTACGCCACGACCGCCGCCGTCGCCCGCCGCGTCGGCGCGGGCGACCTGCGCTCCGCGATCCAGCAGGGCGTCGACGGCATCTGGCTCGCCGCGCTGCTCGGCGCCGTGCTCGTCGCCGTCACCATCCCCACCGCACCCGGGCTCGTCGGCCTCTTCGGCGCCTCGGACACGGCCGCGCCGCACGCGGTCACGTATCTGCGCATCAGCGCCCTCGGCATCCCCGCCATGCTCATGGTCTTCGCGGCCACCGGCGTGCTCCGCGGCCTGCAGGACACCCGCACCCCGCTGTACGTCGCCATCGCCGGCTTCACCGCCAACGCCGTGCTGAACGTCGCCCTCGTCTACGGCGCCGGCCTCGGCATCGCCGGCTCCGCCTGGGGCACCGTGCTCGCGCAGTGGGGAATGGCGGCGGTGTACCTGCTCGTCGTCGTCCGGGGCGCCCGCCGGCACGGCGCCGCGCTGCGCCCGCAGCCGGCCGGCATACGGTCCGCCGCGCGGGCCGGGGTGCCGCTGCTGATCCGTACGCTGTCGCTGCGCGCCGTGCTGCTGATCGCGACCGCGGTGGCGGCGGGGCTCGGGGACGAGTCGGTCGCCGCGCACCAAGTGGTGCTGAGCATCTGGTCGCTGCTGGCCTTCGCCCTGGACGCGATAGCGATCGCCGGGCAGGCGATCACCGGCCGGTACCTGGGCGCGGGGGACGTGGACGGCGCGCGGGCAGCGTGCCGGCGGATGGTGCAGTGGGGGGTGGCGACGGGGGCGGTGCTGGGCGTGCTGGTGGTGGCCGCCCGGCCGCTGATCCTGCCGCTGTTCACGGACGACGCCGGGGTGCGCGGCGCGCTGCTGCCGGCGCTGCTGGTCGTCGCGGTGACGCAGCCGCTGGCGGGGGTGGTGTTCGTGCTCGACGGCGTGCTCATGGGCGCGGGCGACGGGCCGTATCTGGCGTGGGCGATGCTGCTGACGCTGGCGGTCTTCGCGCCGGTGGCGCTGGCGGTGCCGGCGCTGGGCGGAGGGCTGACGGCGGTGTGGTGGTCGATGGGGCTGATGATGCTGACCCGGCTGGTGACGCTGTGGCTGCGCGCGCGGTCGGGCCGGTGGCTGGTCACGGGCGCCGTCCGGGCGTAGCCGCCGCTTGGCCGGGGATGGCCGTACGGGTGCGGACGCCCGTGCCGTACGGGCCCACGGAAGCCCGCCGTCCCGCCGACGCCCCCCTACGCCCCGGTTCCGGTTCTGGTCCGCCCGGTTCCGCGGGTCCCGCGCACGCGTACGGGCCGCACCCCGCGGGGTGCGGCCCGTCCTTCGCTCTGCCTGTCGCCGAGCAGCGTCAGCCGGCCACGACCTCGACGCCGACCTTCGCGTCGACCTCGGGGTGCAGCCGCACGGACACCTGGTGGGCGCCGAGGCTCTTGATCGGCGCGGACAGCTCGATGCGCCGCTTGTCGACGTCCGGGCCGCCGGCCTTCTTGATCGCCGTGGCGATGTCGGCCGGGGTGACGGCGCCGAAGAGGCGGCCACTCGCGCCAGCGCGCGTGGCCAGGCGCACCTGCACGCCCTCCAGCTCCGACTTGATGACGTTGGCCTGCTCGACCGAGGCGATCTCGCGCAGCTTGCGACCGCGGCGGATCTGCTCGACGTCCTTCTCCCCGCCGCGGGTCCAGCGGATCGCCAGCCCGCCCGGGATCAGGTAGTTACGGGCGTACCCGTCCTTGACCTCGACGACGTCGCCGGCGGCACCGAGGCCGGAGACCTCGCCCTTGAGGATGATCTTCATGCTTGGCTCACCCTCCCAGTCAGCGTGCGGTCGAGGTGTAGGGCAGCAGCGCCATCTCCCGGCTGTTCTTCACGGCCGTGGCGACGTCACGCTGGTGCTGGGTGCAGTTGCCGGTGACCCGGCGGGCACGGATCTTGCCGCGGTCGGAAATGAACTTCCGCAGCAGGTTCGTGTCCTTGTAGTCGACGTAGGAGATCTTCTCCTTGCAGAAGACGCAAACCTTCTTCTTCGGCTTGCGCGGAGGCGGCTTCGCCATGATGTCTTACTCCAGTGTGATCAAGAAGTGTGGTGTACGAGCACGCTCGTCACGCCCCGGGAAGCCCGGGATCAGAACGGGGGCTCGTCCGAGTAACCGCCGCCCTGGCCGCCCTGACCGCCCTGACCGCCGCCGGGGGCTCCGCCCCAGCCGCCGCCCTGACCGCCCTGCTGGCCGCCGCCG
>NZ_JCANSZ010000114.1:0-7978 GCF_059570535.1 Streptomyces sp. CNP082 | reverse complement strand
CCGCACCGCCACCGCACCCGGCGCCCGCCGCACCCACGCCCCGAACCGGTCCAGCACCGACCCCGAAGGCACCGCCAACTCCGTGGCATTCCACCCCGACACCACCGACGCCCGCTCCCCAGGCGACAGCACCTCCACCTCACCCACCCGCACCGACGGATCCGCCACCACCTGCTCCAGCACCCGCACCACGCGTCCGAAGATCTCCGTGGCCATGTCGCGGTCGAACAGGTCCGGCCGGTAGTCGAGTTTGCAGCGCAGCCGGTCCCCGGCCGGAGTCACGACCAGCGTGAGCGGGTAGTGCGCCGCGTCCCGGGACGTGCCCGACGGCCGGATCGTCAGCGCCTCGGGCTCGGAAGCCGCCGCGGGCGGCGGGGGGAAGCTCTCGTAGAGCACCAGCGTGTCGAAGACCGCGCCGGGGCCCGCGAGGCGCTGCACCTCCGGCAGTCCGAGGTGCTGGTGCGCCATCAGCTCCGACTGGCGCCGCTGCAGGTCGGCCAGCAGTTCCAGCACCGGTTGTCCGCCGTCCAGCTTCACCCGCACCGGCAGGGTGTTGAGCAGGAGGCCCACCATCGACTCGACACCGGCCAGCTCCGCGGGCCGCCCGGCTGCCGTGGCGCCGAAGACGACGTCGGTGCGGCGCGCCAGCCTGGCCAGGACGAGCGACCAGGCGCCCTGCACCACGGTGTTGAGGGTCAGGCCCTCCGCGCGGGCCAGGTCCCGCAGGCCCTTCGTGACGTGTTCCGGGACGTCACCGATGACGTGTTCGGGGAAGACTGCCGCCCGGGTCGGGTCGGCGGGGGCGACGAGCGTCGGCTCGTCCGCGCCCGCCAGTTCGGCCTGCCAGGCGTCGCGCGCCGCGTCCTTGTCCTGACGGCCCAGCCACGCCAGATACCTGCTGTACGACGGCACGCGCTTCAGCCGCGAGGCGTCGCCCCCGGCGGCGTAGACGGCGGACAGCTCGGTGAGCAGGACCGGCATCGACCAGCCGTCCATGAGGATGTGATGGAACGTCATCACCAGCCGCTGCCGGTTCTCCCCGAGGCGTACGAGCAGGAAGCGCATCAGCGGTGCGTTCGCCAGGTCGATCCCCTCGGCGAGCCGGCGCGCCGTGAGCCGGTCCAGCTCGGCACGGGCGTCGTCCTCGCTGAGCCCCGACAGGTCCTCCTCCTGCCACGGCAGTTCCACGTCGCGCGCGATGACCTGCACCATCTTCGCTCCGCTGACCTGCCGGAAGCAGGCGCGCAGTGCCGCGTGCCGGGCGAGCAGCGCCTGCCACGACTTCTTCAGCCGCCCGGGGTCGAGCGGCCCATCAACGTCCAGGGCGGACTGCACGGTGTACACGTCGGGGCCGGTGCCGGCGAGCGCCGCGTGGAAGAGCATGCCTTCCTGCAGCGGCGACAGCGGCCACACGTCCTCGACCAGGGATCGGCTCATCGCACTCTCCTCATCAGCGGCTTCGTGCCGGTCGGCCCGGCTGGGACTGCTCGTCGGCGAACGCCGCTTCGAGCTCTTCGATCTGGTTCTGAGCGAGGTCGAGCAGGGGGAAGTCGGAGGGGGTGTGGCCGCCGGCTGCCGGGGTCTCGGTGTGCGCGGCGAGGCCGGCCAGCAGCTCCAGCCAGGCCGCGCCCAGCCGTTCGGCGTCCGCGTCGTCCAGCAGCCCGCCGGCCCACGACAGNGTGANCNNCAGCTCGGGGCCNGCNGGNNNNTCNNGGACGNCNGCGCNCGCCTCCAGCGCGTGNGCCANNGGCANGCCGGGGGCGNCGGANCCGCCGACCGCCCTCTCGCCGACCGGCTGCCAGGCGCGTACGGACGTGGAGGGCGCGGCGGCGGGGAAGCGGCCGAGGTAGTTGAAGCCGATCTGCGCCTGCGGCAGCGCCGCCATCGCCTCTTCTGTCCCGGCGTTGAGATAACGCAGCAGCCCGTGGCCCAGACCGTCACCGGGGACCGCCTGCGCCTGCTCCTTGACGGACTTCAGCAGTTCGCCGGCCGCGGCGCCCCCGGCCCGTACGCCGTCGAGGTCGATGCCCGCGGTCCGCAGCCGCAGCGGGTGGACGCCGGTGAACCAGCCCACCGTCCGCGTCAGATCGAGGTCGCCGACGGGCTCGCGGCCGTGCCCCTCGATGTCGACGAGCACGCCGTCGTACGCGTCCGTCCGCCAGCCCGCGACCGCGCCGGCGAGCGTGGCGAGCAGCACCTCGTGCACGCCGCAGTGGAACACCGCGGGCGTACGGCCGACGAGCGTGGCCGCCTGGTCCGCGGGCACGGTCCAGGAGCGGTCGGCCAGCGTGGGCGCGGTGTCGACGGCGGGGTCGAGGGCGCGGCGGCCGAGCGGCGCTTCGGGCTCGCCGAGCAGCGCCGCCCACTGTTCCAGCTCGGCCCGCCGCCCCTCGCTCGCCGCCTCGGTCACGAGCGTGCGGGCCCAGCGGCGGAACGACACCGCGACCGGGTCGAGTACGGGCTCCTCCCCCGCGGCGGCGGCCTCGCACGCGGCCCGCAGGTCGGGCAGCAGGATCCGCCACGACACCCCGTCGACCACCAGGTGGTGCACGGCGAGCACCACGCGCCCGGCCCGCAGGGGCCCGGCGTCCAGCCACTCGGCCTGCACCATCACGCCCGCCGCGGGGTCCAGGCGCGCGACCGCCTCGCGGGCCGCGCCGTCCGCGGCCTCGTCCAGGCCGGCGTCGGGCACGTCCGCGGCGTCGATACGGGTCACCAGGCCGGCGGCGTCGGGGGTGCCGCGCTCGGCGACGACGAGGCGGGGGTCCGCCGCGTCGGACAGGTCGGTGCGGGCCCGCAGCATGTCGTGTGTGTCGAGCAGCGCACCGAGCCCCGCGGTCAGCACGTCCGCCGTGAGGTCCGCGGGGGCACCGACGACGGTCCACTGCGCGAACCGGCCGTCCGCGACGCCCTGTCCGAGCCGCCGCATGACCGGCGTCCACGGCACCTCGCCGACGCCGACGTCCGCCACCGCCGCCGCGCCGTCCGCCGCCTGCGCGACCAGGGCCAGCCGCTCCGGGGTCTTCTCCTCGAACACCTGCCGCGGCGTCAGCACATACCCCGCGCGCCGGGCCCGGGAGGCGAGCTGCATCGACGTGATCGAATCGCCGCCCAGCGCGAAGAAGCTGTCGTCGGGCCCGACCCGCTCCAGGCCCAGCACCTCGGCGAAGAGCGCGCACAGCGCCGCCTCCGCCGCCGTGCCCGGCTCGCGGGCGGAGACCAGGGCGGCGAAGTCGGGGGCGGGCAGTGCCCTGCGGTCCACCTTGCCGTGCGGGGTGAGGGGCATCCGCTCCAGCGGCACGACGGCCGCCGGCACCATGTACGCGGGGAGCAGCGCACGCACGTGGTCGCGCAGCGCGGACGGCAGTTCGCCGTCGTCGTACGGCCCGGCGGGGACGGCGTACGCGACGAGCCGGGTCTCGCCGGGCCGGTCCTGGCGGGCCACGACCGCGGCCTGGGCGACGTCCGGGTGCGTGCCGAGCGCGGCCTCGATCTCGCCGGGCTCGATGCGGTGGCCGCGGACCTTGACCTGCTCGTCGGCGCGGCCGGCGAAGACCAGTTGCCCGTCACCGGTCCAGCGCGCCAGGTCGCCGGTGCGGTACATCCGCCGGCCGGTGTCGAACGGGCAGGCCACGAACCGCTCCGCCGTCTGGTCCGCGTGCCCCAGGTAGCCGCGGGCCAGGCCCGGCCCGGCCACGTACAGCTCACCGGTGACGCCCGGGGGCACCGGCTGCAGGAACGCATCCAGCACGTAGGTGCGGACACCGGCCATCGGGCCGCCGATGGGCACAGGATCCGTGCCGGGCGTCAGCGGGGCGCTCATCGCGGCGCAGACGGTGGCCTCGGTGGGCCCGTACGCGTTGATCATCCGCCGCCCCGGCGACCAGCGGTCCACGAGCCTGGGCGGGCACGCCTCACCGGCGACGACGAGGGTTTCGAGAGTGCCGGGCAGGTCCTCGGTGACGGCCGGCACGCTCGGCGGCACCGTCACATGGGTGGCGCCGGTGGCGCGGAGGGCGTCGCCCAGGCCGACGTGGGGCGGCAGTTCGCCGGCGGTGGCCACGACGAGCGCCGCGCCCGAGAACAGGGCCGTGCACAGCTCGGAGACCGCGGCGTCGAAGCTCACCGACGCGAACTGCAGGACCCGCGACCGGGGGCCGACCGCGAAGCGGTCGATCTGCGCGCGGGCCAGGTTGCCCAGGCCGCGGTGGGAGACGACGACGCCCTTGGGACGGCCGGTGGAGCCGGAGGTGTAGATGACGTACGCGGTATGGTCCGCCGTCAGCGGTCCGCGCCGCTCGTCCTCCCGCAGCACCCCGCCGGGGAGTGCCGCGACCTCGGCGGCCACCGCCGGGTCGTCCAGCACCACGGTGCGCAGGCCCGCCGGGAGTACGTCGTACGCCGCCGACGTGCACAGAACCAGCGCGGGATTGGCGTCCCCCAGCACGAACGCCAGCCGCTCGGCCGGATAACCGGGGTCCACGGGGACGAACGCTCCCCCCGCCAGGGACACGGCGAGCAGCGCCTCGACCAGCGCCACCGACCGCTCCGCCACCACCGCCACCCGCGTCTCCGGCCCCACACCGGCCGCCACGAGATACCGGGCCAGCCGGCCCGCACGCTCCGCCACCTCCCCGTACGACAGGGCCGTTTCCCCGGCCGCCACCGCCACCGCCTCCGGCGACCGCTCCACCTGCGCGCCGAACAGTCCGGGCAGCGGCACGGCCGGCGCCGGGGGCCGGGTGCGGTTCCACTCCCCGGTCACCAGCGCGCGGCCCGCCTCGGTCACGGCCGCTACCCGGCCGACGGGTGCGCCGGGGTCGGCGGCCAGTTGCTCCAGGACGTGCGCGAAGGAGGCGAGGATGTCCTCGGCCCGGTCGCGGTCGAACACGTCGGGGCGGTAGATGAAGTCGCCCTGGATGCGCTCGCCGGGGACGGCGATCAGCGTCAGCGGGTAGTGGCCGGTGTCCTCGGTGACGCCCGCGGGGCGGATCGTGAGCGCCCCGGGAGCGGCCGGGCCTGCGGGGGGCGCCGGGTAGTTCTCGAACACCACGAGCGTGTCGAACGTACCGCCCGCGCCGGCCGCTTTCTGCACCTCCTGCAGCCCGATGTGCTGGTGCGCCATCAGCGCCACCTGCCGTCGCTGCAACTCGGCCAGCATCCCGGCCACCGGCTGCGCGCCGTCGAGCCGGACGCGCACCGGCAGGGTGTTGATGAACAGCCCGATGACCGACTCGACGCCCGGCAGCTCCGGCGGCCGGCCCGCGGCGGTGGCGCCGAACACCACGTCGTCGCGGCCCGTGAGCCGCGCGAGCACCAGCGCCCAGGCGCCCTGCACCACGGTGTTCACGGTCACCCCGTGCGCCCGTGCCAGCTCCGCCACCCCTGCGGACAACTCCGCCCCGAACTCGTAGCGCACCCGCTCCGGCAGCACCGGCGCCCGCACCGACTCCGCCGGGATGACGAGCGTCGGCTCGTCGGCCCCCGCCAGCTCCGCGCGCCACGCCGCGCGCGCCGCGTCCTGGTCCTGGCGGGCGAGCCAGCCGAGGTAGTCGGCGTACGAGGAGACGGCCGGCAGCCTGCTGCGGTCACCGGCGGCGGCGTACGCGGCGGAGACCTCGCCGATCAGCAGGGGCAGCGACCAGCCGTCCATGACGATGTGGTGGTTGCTGACCAGGAGATGGTGCCGGTCCTCGGCGAGCCGCACCAGCAGGAACCGCAGCGGCGGCGCGACGGTGAGGTCGAACCGCTCGGCGCGGTCCTCGTCCGCCAGCCGCCGCAACTCCCGCGCCGCGTCGGCCTCGGCGAGCCCGGAGAGGTCCGCCTCGCGCCAGGGCAGCGGTACATCACGGGAGATGACCTGCACGGCCTCCCCCGACGCGAGGCGGTGGAAGCTCGCCCGGAGAACGGGGTGCCGGTCGAGGACCGCCACCCAGGCGGCGCGCAGCCGGTCCGTGTCCAGCGGGCCGTCGAGCGCGAGGGCGCGGCGGCCCTCGTACACGTCGGGGCCGGTGTCGTCGAAGTCGGCGTGGAACAGCAGCCCTTGCTGCAGCGGCGACAGCGGCCACACGTCGGCCGGCACGGGCACGGCGGCTTCCAGTTCCTCCACGGCGTCCTGGGTGAGGTCGACAAGCGGGAAGTCGGAGGGGGTGTGCCCGCCAGCCGCCGGGTCCTCGGCGTGCGCGGCGAGGCCGGCGATCATCCGCAGCCAGGCGGCGCCCAGGCGGTCGGCGTCAGCGTCACCCAGCAGTCCGCCGGCCCAGGCGAGGGTCAGCGTCAGCTCGGGCCCTTCGGGCCCGTCCTGGACGACGGCCCCCGCCTCCAGCACGTGCGCCACCGGCATGTCGGGGGCGACGGAGCCGCCGACCGCGGTGTCGCCGGCAGGCTGCCAGGCGCGTAGGGACGCGGAGGGCGCCGCGGCGGGGAAGCGGCCGAGGTAGTTGAAGCCGATCTGCGCGCGCGGCAGGGCGGCCAGGGCCTGGGCGGTCCGCGGGTTGAGGTGGCGCAGCAGCTCGTACCCGAGGCCGTCACCGGGGACCGACCTCGCCTGCTCCTTCACGGTCTTCAGCAGCCGGCCGGCAGCAGCGCGCCCTTCAACGGCGTCGGCGAGGCGTACGCCGGAGACGTCGATGCGCACCGGGTGGGAGCTGGTGAACCAGCCCACCGTCCGCGACAGGTCCATGTCCCCGTCCGGCTGGCGGCCGTGGCCCTCGATGTCGATGAGCAGACCGTGGTCCGTCGTCTCCGGCCGCCAGTGGGCGACGGCCCCGGCGAGGGTCGCGAGCAGCGCCTCGTGCACGCCGGTGTGGAACGCGGCCGGTACCCGCCCGGCGACGACTGCGGCCTGGGCGGCGGGCACAGTCCACTCCCGGCGGCGCTGGGCCCCGGCGGTGTCGGCGGCCGGGTCGAGGGGGCGGTGGCCGAGGAGCGGTTCGGGGGCGCTGAGGAGGACGGTCCAGGCGTCGAGTTCGGCGGCGCGGTCATCGCTTGCCGCCTGGGCGACGAGGTCGCGTGCCCAGTGGCGGAAGGGGGTCGGTACGGGGTCGAGGGCGGGCTGCCGGCCGTGGGCGAGAGAAACGCAGGCAGCCTGGAGGTCGGGGAGGAGGATGCGCCAGGACATGCCGTCGACCACGAGGTGGTGGACGACGAGTACGAGCCGCCCGACCCGGGACGGGCCGGCGTCCAGCCAGACGACACGGACCATCGTTCCGTCCGCAGGACGCAACTTCGCGGCGGCGGCGCGGGCTTCGCGGCCGGCGAGCGCGTCGAGACCGGCGTTGCCGGCCGTGTCTGCGGTGTCGGCGGCGTCAACGGCGTCGATACGGGTGACGAGACCGGCGGGGTCGGCGGAGCCGCGCTCGGGGACGACGAGGCGGGGGTTCGCCGGATCCGAGAGATCGGCACGGGCCCGCAGCATGGCGTGCGCGTCGAGCACGGCGCCGAGGCCGCCGGTCAGTACGGAGTGGGTGAGGGACGCGGGTGCACCGACGACCGTCCACTGAGCGAAGCCGGCGTCTGCCGACCGTACGCCCTGCGCCCGCATCGCCGGTGTCCACGGCACCTCGCCGGTGTCCACGGCATCGGCCGCCGCCTCGCTCGCCCCGGCCGCCGGGGCGACGGCGGCCAGCCGCTCGGGGGTCCGCTGCTCGAAGACCTGCCGGGGGGTGAGCACGAGTCCGGCGCGGCGGGCGCGGGAGGCGAGCTGCATGGAGGTGATGGAGTCACCACCGAGAGCAAAGAAGTCGGCGTCCGCACCCACCTGTTCCAGACCCAGCACCTCGGCGAACAGCGCGCACAGCGTCTCCTCCGCCGCACCCTCGGGGGCGCGGCCGGTGGCATGTTCGGCGAGGTCGGGCGCGGGCAGGGCGGCGCGGTCGGTCTTGCCGTTGGGGGTGAGCGGCAGGGCGTCGAGGACCACGACGGTGGCGGGCACCATGTGCTCGGGGAGCCGGGTGGCGGCGAACTCCCGCAGGGCGTC
>NZ_JCANSZ010000113.1:0-8598 GCF_059570535.1 Streptomyces sp. CNP082 | reverse complement strand
GGGCCCTGGTCGCAGTCGAGCACTCGATCACCACCGCGATCTGGCACATGCTCACCGACAACACCGCCTACCACGAACTCGGCGGCACCTACTTCACCCGCCGCGACCCCGAACGCGCCACCCGCCGAGCGATCACCCAGCTCAACCAGCTCGGCTACACCGTCACCCTCAACCCGAGGGAGAGCACAGCCTGATCAGCAGCACCAGACACCCGCTGGCCTATCACAGCCACCGGGCATCCGGCCCTGCCCACACCCATCCTGACCTGCTCCTATTTACGCGTCAGAGGCGTTGTCAGTACCCCCCGTTAGATTGGTTTCACGTTCCGCCGCGCTGGCGTGAACGTCCCGTTCCGTATGCGTGGGAGATGGTGCGTTGTCCGTCTGGGAGAGGTCGAGCACGGTACGTGTGGTGCCGTCGGCCCGGCCGCGGAAGCTGAGCAAGGTGCCGTTCGTCGAGTTGGCCGACGGGCGGTTGCAGGGGGTGGTGTCCAGTGGGTCGGACATCGGGCGGGTGTACGTGTCGTCGGTGGCGGCGGGGTCGTACGCCTTCGCGTGCAGCACCAACAACAACCGGCCCTGCGGCGGGGCCCGGGGCGCCTTCTGCAAGCACATAAGTGCCCTCATCAGCGAGGCCGTGCTGCAGTACGGGGGCGAGCGGGTCGCCCGGTATCTGAAGGCCGACGTCGGTGAGGGCGGGGCCGAGGCCGCCGCGCTCACGGGGGTCATGACTGCCACGCGGCCCGGGCAGGGGGACAGTTCGGCCGCCGCGCAGGTGTTCAGCCGGTTCCTGCGGCACCTGGCCTATCTCGAACTGGCCCCGGACACCCACCCGCTGCCCGAGATGCAGTGGTTCCCGACGGGCAAGGCGGTGGCCTGATGCGGGTGGATCTGCTGACCGACGCCATCGACGGGCTCGACGAGGTCCTGGCCGCCGTGGACGGTTTCGACGACGCTCTGATCGGCGGGCTGCTGCGCCCGCAGCCCGGTCAGGCCGAAGGGATCGGCCGGCTCGCCGACGCCGTCGCCGCCTCCCCGCTCGCGGCACGCGTGGACGAGGCCGCCGCAAAGACCGCCGCGGGAGGCGCGGGGGAGGACCACTTCGTCGCCCTCGCCGCCGCCCGCACCGCCCTGCTCGGCTCCGCCCACGATGCCCTGACCGAGCGCATCGACGGCTCCTTCGACCGAGAGCGCGGCCTGCGCGAGGAGCACGGCGATGCCCTCGGGACCGGTTCCGAGCCGCCCGTCAACCTTCTCGTCGCCGCGCGGAGCTGGCTGTGCGATCTCGCCCGGGCCGGTTGGCAGGGCATCGATCACGAACTTGTCGGTGCCGCCGCCCCCGTCGTCTCCGCGATGCTTCCCGACCCCGCGCTGCGCCGGCTCGCGACGCTGCTCGACGGTTTCGCCGCCGAACTCGCCGCGTCCTGCCCCGGCGCGACCCTGGACCGGGTGCCGGTACGGCGGTGGGCCGATCTCTGGTCCCGTGCGCTGCTCCTGACGCTGCCGGGCGCCGCCGGGGCCCCTGCGGTGACCGAGCTGACCGGGCGGCTGCTTCCACTGGGGGCGGATGTGCACGAGCACTCCACCGCGGTGCAGGCACAGGTCCACGCCGTGTTCGAGCCCGCCGACGGCTCCACCGCCCGGCTGGTGCGGGCCTCGGTGTCCGCGCCCAAGCCCGACTCGGTCGTCGGGGCCGGGCTGTGGCAGTTGCTGCGCCCCCACCTGGCCCTGCTGGAGGCGCTCGGCAAGGGCCGTTCCGTCGACATCGACGCCATGCCCGCCACCGCCGAGGGCGACCTGCTGTGGGACCAGGCGCGGGCGCGGACCGGTGAGCCCGCCGACGTGTTCGTCACCGCCCGGGTCGCGCTCCCGGCCGCCACCGCCTTCGCGACCGCGCCCCTGGACCGGCATCCGGCGCGTATCGCCGTGCCCGTCCTGGTGGAGGGGTACGCCGTGAACGCCGACGGGGCCGGCGACGCCGGGGACGCCGACGGGGCCGGGGACTCGGACGGGGCCGTCGTGTTCGACTTCGGCGGGTCCGGGGTGCGGGTCGACGTCAGCCGGGTTCCTGCCGCCGGGCCGCTCACGCCCGAGGCCGTCGCCGCGTCGAGCGCCTGTCTGGGGCTGCTGCGCTGGGACGCCGGGGAGTTCCTGCTCCAGCCGCTCGCCGTGGAGCGGACCGTGCGGAAGAAGCCCGTCGCCGTACACGCCGCTGCGTGGGCCGGGGGCACCACCGACAAGGCCGGGGTGCGGGCCGAGAAGGCCGCGACCGACGCCGTGACCGTGCTGCGCGAACGCGCGGGAAGGCTGCTGCGGAAATGAACCCGACCCCCAGCCACCCGGGCACTGCGGACGCGAGCGGGCCCGACGCGAACGAGAACCGGCGCCAGGCGCTGTACTGGCGGTTGCTCGCCCGGCTCTTCGACCCCGAGGAGCAGGCCGGGCTGGAGTCGCTGTCCCTCGCCGTGGTCGAGGACATCGGCCTGCCGGCCGCGCTGCTCGACCCGGACGCCTCCGTGGACTCCGTCGTCCAGCGCCATCCGGAGCTGTCCGCCGAGTTCGAGGGGCTGATGGCCCCCGAGCCGGAGGAGGACGGGGCGCGCGACCGGGCCGCCGAAGTGCGGCGCGCGGCGCTCGCGTCGAAGGTCCTGCTGAACGTCTTCGCCTCGCGCCCCGGCGAGGTGACCGCCGGTCAGCTCGCCCGCTGGCAGTCGGACGCCGACTGGCTGGAGCGCGCCCTGGGCTGCGAGCCGGGTGCGCTGCGCGGCGGTCGCGGCGCGGGAAGCCCTGCGGGAGCGGGCGGCGGCACCGGCGGCGGTGTCAGTCCCACCGGTACCGGGTTCGGCTCGCCCACGCCCGACCTCAGCCGGCTGATCCCGCAGATCGGGCCGGAGCTCGGCGCCATCGAGGCCGGTCTCGTCCAGCGGATGCGGCTGCGCGAGGTGCTGGCCGACCCGCAACTGGCCTCCCGGCTGACGCCGAGCATGTCCCTGATCGAGCAGTTGCTGCGCGACAAGGACAACCTGTCCGGTGTGGCCCTGGCCAACGCCAAGTCCCTGATCCGGCGTTACGTCGACGAAGTCGCCCAGGTGCTGCGCACCCAGGTGGAGAAGGCCGCCGTCGGTGAGATCGACCGGTCGGTGCCGCCCAAGCGGGTCTTCCGCAACCTCGACCTCGACCGCACCATCTGGAAGAACCTCACCAACTGGGACCCGGAGGCGGAGCGGCTCTACGTCGACCGGCTCTACTACCGGCAGACCAGCCGCAAGACCACACCGCAGCGGCTGATCGTGGTGGTGGACCAGTCGGGTTCCATGGTCGACTCGATGGTCAACTGCACCATCCTGGCGTCCATCTTCGCCGGGCTGCCGAAGGTGGACGTCCACCTGATCGCCTACGACACCCAGGCGCTGGATCTCACGCCCTGGTCGCACGACCCGTTCGAGACGCTGCTGCGCACCAAGCTCGGCGGCGGCACGGACGGCACGGTCGCCATGGCCCTCGCCCAGCCGAAGATCGCCGAGCCGCGCAACACCGTCGTGGTGTGGATATCCGACTTCTACGAGTGGCGGACGCAGGAGCTGTACGACAGCTTCGCCGCCGTCCACCGCTCCGGCGCCAAGTTCATCCCGGTCGGTTCGGTGACCAGCTCCGGGCGCGGCAGCGTCAACCCGTGGTTCCGGGAGCGGTTCAAGGACCTCGGCACCCCGGTGATCTCCGGTCACATCAAGAAGCTCGTGCACGAACTCAAGTCGTTCCTGACCTGACGGCCCACTGCGCACTGCTTCCTGCCGGCCACTGGTTGCCGGTCGCCGGCTGCTGACTCCCTCTCTGTCTCTGACTTCTGACTTTGACTACGAAAGGCCCTTCACCCTCATGTCCGAGCTGCTGCGTGCCCCCGCCGAGATCAAGTACGCCGAGGAACTCGACTGGCTCGAGTCGGTCGACGACAACCCGAAGCCGTTCTCCTGGCGGCTGTCGCCGAAGATGGTCCGCCTGTTCATCCTCGGTTCCGAGCGGGCCGACGGCCTGGACCGGGAGATCTCGCAGAAGTGGTTCGGCGACCGGAGCTTCGTCGAGCGTTCCATCGTCACTCTCGCCTCCGACCGTGGTCTGCTGCTGATCGGTGACCCGGGTACCGGCAAGAGCTGGCTGGCCGAGCTGCTGTCCGCCGCGATCTCCCGTAACTCCACGCTGGTGGTGCAGGGCACCGCCGGTACCACCGAGGACCACATCAAGTACTCGTGGAACGTCTCCATGGTGATCGCCAAGGGGCAGTCGCGGGAGTCGATGATCCCCTCCCCCCTCATGACGGCGATGGAGGCGGGCTCCATCGGGCGTTTCGAGGAGCTGACCCGTTCGACCAGCGATGTACAGGACGCGCTGATCTCGATCCTGTCCGAGAAGTACATCTCGGTGCCGGAGCTGGAGAGCGGCGGCAGCGACAACATCGTGTTCGCCAAGCCCGGGTTCTCGGTCATCGCGACGGCCAACAGCCGGGACCGGGGTGTCAACGACCTGTCGTCGGCGCTGAAGCGCCGGTTCAACTTCGTGCGTATTCCGGTCATCACCAACAAGAAGAGCGAGGCGGAGATCGTCCGCTTCCGTACAGAGGAACTGCTGCGCAGGCACTCGATCGAGCTGGACGTGCCGCCGACCCTGCTCGACGTGCTGCTGCAGAGCTTCGCCGACCTGCGTGCCTCCGCCGCGGCAGCCGGCAGCGACGACGAGAAGCTGGAGTCCGCGCTGTCGACGGCCGAGCAGATCGGTGTCCTGGAGGACGCGGTGCTGCACAGCAACTTCTTCGGCGAGCGCACGCTGACCGCCCGCACCCTGGCCTCCTCGCTCGTGGGGTCGCTGACCCGCCGCGAACCGGAGGACCTGGCCATCCTCAACAAATACCTGCACGGCGTGGTGGAGCCGCGCAGCAAGAAGGAGGGCGGCTCGTGGCCGGACTTCCTGGAGGGCGGGCGCGACGCGATCGCCACTCTGTCGTGACCAAGGCCCACATCGGCGGGAAAGGAGGTGAGGCCGCGGTGAGCGGATCCCTCACGAGCACGAGCACGAGCGTGTTCAGCGGGCTGCGCGGGCAGTTGCAGGAGGCGGCGGCCGAGTTCGCGGACGGCCCCGACGCCCTGGAGGGCATCCTCCTGGGCATGGTCGACGACGTGCACCGCGCGGTGCACGAGCCGCTGGAGATCTTCCCGGTCTGCCATCACTCGCCGGCCTCGGCGCTCGCCATGGCCCGGCGGCTGCGCGAGAAGCAGCCGAAGGTGGTGTACCTGGAGCTGTGCGAGGACATGGCGCCGCTCCTGACCGAGCTGCGCAACTGCCGGCTGCCGGTGGCGGTGCAGGCGTTCGCCGGCGACGTGGACGGCTTCCCGGCCGAGTGGGCGCCGCTGTCGGTGGTCGCGCCGATCACGGAGGCGTCCGCCGAGTACCAGGCCATCGCCTACGCCCTCGACACCCCGGGGGTGGAGCTGGTCCTGGTCGACCGGTCCGCCGACCACGTCTTCCAGTGGGACCCCCGCGGCGCGGCGCCGGATACCGGCGGCGGGCCGGCGGAGGAGGCGTCCGGCGCGCACGCGGATACGGACACGGCCGCAGATGCCGCAGGGGAGACGGAGGCGGAGGCCCGGCTGCACGGCGAGGCCGTCGGCGTCGAGATCGGCGACCTCCGGCCGCGCTTTGCCGAGCTGGAGGAGCACCTGCTGCGGCACGGGCGGGTGCGGCACTGGTCGGAGTGGTGGCATCAGTACGTCGAGGTCCCGCTCGGCAGCAGCGACCACGACACCTACCGCCAGGTCATGTTCCTCATCGGCAGCCTGTTCCGGCGGCTCGCGCCGGGTGACGAGGGGCGCGTACGGGTCGACGAGGACCGTGAGCGGTACATGTGGACCCGGATGCGCGAGCACCTGGCCGCGTCCGGCGCGGATCCCGCGGACTGCGTGTACGTGTGCGGCGCGTTCCACGCGGCCAGCCGGGTCGCGGAGTTCGGCGTCGGCGGCACCGGCACGTTCACCGTCTCCGAGCGCACCGGCACCACCTGGCAGTACGGGCTGATCCCGTCCAGCAACGCGGCGATAGAGGCGCAGTTCGGTCTTGCGGCGGGGTCGGTGTCGATCGCGTCGGCGGAGTGGGCGAAAAGCCTCAAGCGCAGCCGGATACGGCCCTACCGGCTGGCGGGGCAGAACGGCACGAAGAAACCGTCTGCGAAGAAGCTGCCGGCGAAGAAGGCGGCAGCGGCAGCAGCCACAGCTCTCCCTGCCGGCGCGGTCGCCGACGGGGCGGAGGGGGCGGTTCCGGACCGGCTGTCCGGCTTCCTGCAGCAGCCGCCGGTGCTCGACGGCCTGGACGAGGCCGAGTTGCTGGGCTGGTCGGTGGACATCGTCCGCGCGGCCCGCCGCAACGGCTACCTCGCCTCCACCGCCGACGCCATCGCCGTCTTCGAGACGTCGATCCTGCTGGCCGGGATGCGGGACCGGGCGAAGCCGACGCCGTACGACTTCCAGGACGCCGCGGTCACCTGCATCGAGAAGGACGCGGTGCCGGGGCGGCGGGACGTGCGGCGGCTCGTCGAGATCATGATGGGCGGAGACCGGATCGGGCAGGTCGGCTACGACGCCCTGCCGCCGCTGGCCCGTGACGTGCACGACCGGCTGGCGCCGCTGGGGCTGAACCTCCAGCAGCGGGGTGTGCGGCGGGCGTTGCTGGACATCACCGGGCAGCCCGAGCTGGAGGCGTGCTCGGACCTGCTGTGGACGCTGCGCCGGCTGCTGCCGCAGGGGGCGGCCCGCCCGATCATGGGCGAGCGCCGGCTCGGCGAGCGGTCCCTCCAGGAGTCCTGGGACCTGTCCCTCGGCACCCACCAGCGGGCACTGATCGAGCTGGGGTACGAGGGCGTCAGCGTCGAGCAGGTCCTGGAGCAGCGGCTGCGGCGCGAGGCGTACGGGCCGCAGGCGACGTCGGCGCAGGTGCTGGGCGCGGTCGAGGACGCGGTGCTGTATCTGGGCAGCCGCCGGCTCGCCGACGAACTCGGTACGCACGCGCTGAAGGTGCTGACCGCCGAGCGTACGGTGGACGGCGCCCCGGTGGTGCTGCGCCAGGTGCGGAAGCTGCTGGCGTACTACCGCACCAGCGAGCCGGTGCTGCCGCCGTGGATCGAATCGTTCGTGAAGACGGGGTACGCGCACTACTGCACGCTGCTGCCGACCGCGTTCCGCGACGAGGAGGCCACGACCGGGCAGGTGGCCGCGATGCTCGGGTTCCTGTTCAGCATGGAGGGGCTGGCGCTGTCGCTGGGCTGCGACCGGGCCCAGTTGGAGCTGGCGGTGGGCCAGGCGCATCCCGAGGACCCGTCGAAGACGGCCCTGCTGTGGGCGGCCCAGGTGCAGTTGGGCACCCTGTCGCGCGCCGAACTGCGGTCGCGGTGCGACGAGTTGCTGGACAACCCGATGGTGGTGCCCGCGTACCCGCGGTATCTGAGCGGGTTCGTGCACGCGCTGGAGCCGGTGCCGGGGCTGGCGGACATGGTCGTGGAGGCGGTGTCGAACGCCTTCGGGCGGCTGCCGGACGCGGTGCTGCTGCCATGGCTGCCGCTGCTGATCAGTACGTTGCGGGAGCAGGCGGGTGAGCTGGCTCCGCTGCTGATACGGGAGGCAGGACGGATCTTCCCGGCCCGGCTCCCGGCGCTGGACACGTGGACGCCGCCGTGGCGGGCGGAGCCGCAGGCGTCGCCCGCGCTGCGGCGGGGCGCCGCGGCCCCGGCTGCGCCCCGCGGTGCGGCACTGCTGGCCGCGTACCCGGCGGCGTGCGATGCGGTGGCGGGGCTGATGGGGTGCGAAAGCGAGTGGACGCGACCCGGTGACGCCCCGGCCTCGGCCGGCTCGTCGGTCCCGGTGCTGGCGGAGCGGCATCAGGAGACGGCCACGGCGCTGGAGTCGCTGCTGACGAAGGCGTGACCGCCGGCCCATCCGGGGCCGGACAGCGGACCGGGCCGGAGCACAGCTCCGGCCCGGGGGAGAGGCGGCGGTTTTCCCGCACGCCCGCCGCCCCTCCCGTCCCGGCCAGCGTGTCCGTCATCGGGCGTATGAACGCGTTTGTACACCGACCGTCTCCTTGACGGCAGCCGGGCGGGGTGGTGAGGGACCGGTCCCCGCGGGCGTCTGACAGCGTGGCCGATTGCCGGAGCCCGACCGGGTCACCATGGCACCACCCTGCTGGTACGAAGCTCTCCGACGCGGCCGTGGCTTGCAGGCGGCATCGCCGTGCGCAACCTCGCGGTGTTCCACCACAACCGTTCGGCGCCGGGCAGACCTCCCTCGGTCGACCCGGCGCTTCAACCACAGTGAGGCCCTGTGAAAAGAACGACTCGCGCGCTTCTGGTGGGGGTCTTAGCCCTCGGAGTCTCCGGCGTGTACCAGCCGGTCGCGTCGGCCGAGGCAGCCGAGATCGGTGCGCCGCTGCCGGTCACGGGAGTCACGGCCAGCGCCGATGACGGCAACGTGCCG
This sequence comes from Streptomyces sp. CNP082, assembly GCF_059570535.1. Classification (NCBI taxonomy): domain Bacteria; kingdom Bacillati; phylum Actinomycetota; class Actinomycetes; order Kitasatosporales; family Streptomycetaceae; genus Streptomyces; species Streptomyces sp. CNP082. The sequence continues at coordinate 89 of NZ_JCANSZ010000113.1, read as the reverse complement.
GCCAACACCATCGACGACGATCTGAGTACCCGGTGGTCAGCCGAGGGCGACGGGGTGTGGATCCGCTACGACCTCGGCTCGGCGCAGAC
>NZ_JCANSZ010000112.1:0-8651 GCF_059570535.1 Streptomyces sp. CNP082 | reverse complement strand
TGCATCGCGGGGGTTGCCCGGGTCGGCGGGTGACCCCGCAGGGCGGATGGGCGCGGTGTCGGGGTGGGCGTCGTGCGCGTAGGGCTGGGGCGACGGGGGTTGTGAGCATCGGCCCTCCCGGGCCGCACTGCTCCGTTCCCCAGGAGTGCCGCACTCCCGCTTCGCCGGCGATGTCACGGAGCAGGCGGAGATCCGCCCTCGTATCGCGCCCGCACCGCCTGCGGAGGGCGCCTTCCGCCCCGAGCGGCGCCGAACCCGCCCCCACCCCGCCGCTCCCTACGACGACGGAGGGTCAAAACTCGCGGCAACCCACCCGCCAGACCCGGGCAAATCGCCCACGGGGATCGACTTTCGCCCCACGGCGCGCACCCGCGGGCCAGCCGGCGCCGTAACCGCCCTCTGGAGCGTTGGGTATGCCCCTCGCCGTGACAAACTTGCGGCAACCCGCCCACGAATCCAGGGCAAATCGCCCATCGGGACCGACTTTTGCTCACCTACGCGCATTCGACCGCACCCGAGCACCAGCACCCCGACGCCGCACCCCGTAGCCCGGCTCCGCCCCCGTAGCCCGGCCGCGTCCCGCGACGTGGTGCAGGCCACGCGCACCCCGAGCGCGGCTGTCCCGAGACCGAACACCGGCTTCACCCTGTGCCGCTGCCCGCGGTAGAAGCGCCGGCACGCTCGCGGGCGAGTCCAGCGGGGGGCCACGATCCGCGGAGTCATCGTGCCGGGTCCGCTACACCACCCCGCGGGACGCCACCAGGCGACGCATGCCATCCCCAGGAGGTATGCCGGAAAGCGCACACTTCCGTAAGGCTCTGTGCATGACGGAGACGACTTACTCAATCGTGGAAGCCCGCGCCCGGCTGGGTGCCATCGCACGTGGGGTCAGCGTCACCCGCGAGCCGGTCGCCATCACCGATCACGGGCAGACGGTCGCGATACTGATGAGCCCCGCCGATGCTCTGGAGCTCCAGGAACTGCGTGCCCTGGCCGCCTACCGCGCGCGACAGGCCCGGGGTGAGGACGCCGGCGTACCGCACGATGTGGCGTACCGCCAGGTGTTCGGCGGGCACGGGCGTGAGGTACGAGGTCATCTCGGAGCCTGAGGCCCTCACCCAGGCAGAACAACTGGCCAAAGACGACCCAGCCGGGGTGCGCCTGGTTTTCGCCGCAACTGATCCGGCCCAGGCTGCGTATCCAGCTCAGCAATGACGAAGATCCCGCCGATCACGAGGATCGGCGGGATCTCGTCAACCGTTCCCCGGCCGGGTTCAGCCGGTCAAACGTCGAACCTGCCGCGCCGCACATCGGCGACGAACGAGGCGAACGCCTCCGGGGTGAACAGCAGCGCAGGGCCATCCGGGTCCTTGGAGTCCCGCACGGCGACGCCGCGGTGGACGGTCCCGGTCAGGTCGGCGGCCTCGACACAGTTGAGGCCGTTGTCGCTGTAGGAAGACTTGAACCAGTCAGCAACACCGGCGAGGACAGATGCGTTCAGGGTACGCATGTGTTCGCTCATTCTGTGACCTCTCGTGATAGTCGGTGCAGGAAGTTCGGGGTGTCCTCCGGAGGCAGCGCAGATCGCGACAGCGCCTCGAACTGCCTGGAGAACCTCCCGACTTCCCGGCGCTTGTCAGAGATGGACGACGTGCCGAAAGCCGTGTCCACCTGGACCGTCGTCGGCAACGTATCGCCGAGGAGCAGGATGCTGAAGTCGTGTACGAACAAATGACCTCGCATGCTCTGCGGCAGCACCTGCACGGTGACGTTGTCGAGCCCCCCGAGCCTGCCAATCTCGTCGTACTGCTCACGCATCACGTCGCTATCGCCGACGACGTGGCGGAGTGCTGGTTCGTACAGGATCGCCCAGAGCCTCAGCGGGTCCTCGCCCCGGGTCAGAGCATCCTTCCGCCTCATCCGCACCCGCACGCTCTCATCGACGAACTCACTCGTGGTCTCGTCCGTCACCTTGGCGCTCTCGTGCCGCGTGCGCGCGTACGCCTCTGTCTGCAACAGCCCAAGGACAATGGTCGGGTGGTATCCCCGGATCTCATGGGCCGCCGCCTCAATCCCCAGGAACCGCGGCATACCTGCGCTCATGCTCGCGACACTCGGCGTCCACCACTCCCGACTGGCGGCATCCCGCTGGGTGGCGACCAGGCGTTCGACCTCCTCCTCGTCGGTGACGCCGTACCGGTCGAGGAGCTTGCGCAGGTCGCCCGCGCTCCGCAGGTCCTGCAGTCCGGTCTCGACCCGCTGCAGCTTGGTGTCGCTGAACGACATCCCCTGCACGGCCTCTTCGATGCTGAGTCGAGCGGCCTTCCGTAGCTCGCGCAGTTCATGGCCGAGCGCGATCCGGCGTGCTGTTGGTCTGTGGGGGGCTGCCATGTGCCTGCCTTTCTGGCGCAACTGCCTGCGCTTTTCGGCGATTTGCTCAGCATGGCACGCCAACCGCACCCTGCACCACCAGATTCATCCGTATTGGCATGTGCCATTTCGTTTTGAGCGGGTGACCCGGTACGCATTCTCTTGCCTGTTCGATTAATTCGGCGCCACGGTGATGACAAGCCTGAGACCGGAGGCGTTAGCCGATGACCACCACCACGAGCCCCACCGGGCACCCGAGATACACCCGAACATTGCCCCGCGCCGCCGAGAGCGCGAAGGCTGCCCGCGGGCTGATCTGCGCGGCACTTGCCGCATGGGCCATAGACGAACTCGCGGACGACGCGGCGCTGGTCGTCTCGGAACTGGTCGGCAACGCCGTTGAGCACACCGCCTGCCACCTGATCAAGGTCACGGTCACGCGCACCGGCCGGGAAACCGTACGCGTGGCCGTGGTGGACAAGTCCCGTACGAATCCGGCCCACCAGACACCGGCCGACGATGAGGTCGGAGGCCGCGGACTGCTCGTCGTGGATGCGCTCACCACCCGCTGGGGAACCGATCCGCTGAGCTTCGGCAAGCGGGTCTGGGGCGACCTCACCCGCGAGGCCGCACGGTAACCGCGCGCAGCGGATGCCGGTGGAATTTCACCGCGGCTGGCCGACGGCCAGCCATCAATGAAATTCCACTTGCCTCAAGAGGCAATAGGGGCTGGAAATCGAGGGTGGCCCAACGGCGAGGATCTTAGATAGCGTCTTGTCACTCGCCATCTTCGTCGCCAGGAGTTGATCGTGACCCGCCGCCCTGCCCCCACCACCACGACGGCCGCTACCGGCGCCGAGCCTGTTGCCTCGAACGGGAGACACGCGCCAGGACAGGCGGGGTCTGCCGGATCCCGGCTCAAGACGTCCACGGGTGCACTCGCGCTCGCAGGGCTGCTTCTCCTCACCGCCTGCGGCGGCAGCGACGACGACAGCGGCGGCGGCAGCGACGACAAGATCACTGGATCGAAGCCGTCGTCCACGCCTTCTGAGTCACCGACAGACGCAGCAGCTCCGGGCCGACCGGAGATCACGCTGCCGGCTGACGCCAAGAACGTCTTCGAGGACACCGAGACCGGCGACCCGAAGAAGGACGCTGTCCTCGCTGACAACGCCGAGCGGATCAACTCGATCGACGATGCCATCTTCCAGGGCAAAGAGGAGACCGAGGCGCTCAGGTTCTACAGCAGCGGAGTAGCACTGACATCTGCTGCAGAGTTCGTCAGGGGATGGGTTGAAGTAGGCGACACATGGGTGGGTGTGACCCGGTACTTTGATCGCGAAGTAACGTTCAGAGAAGATGGCGCCGCGGCAGTGCTCTATTGCGCCGATGAGAGCGAAGCATTCGTGAAGGACGGCAAAACCGGGGAAGTTGACCGCTCGCCTGCCACGAAGAACGCCTACGTGTTCTATAACACACGACTTGAGAAGAATAGCGACGGAGTCTGGCAGACCGTCAACGTGCTGTCAGAGAGAGGGGCACAGCAATGCCAGCCATGAAGCGACGAATCGGCGCGTTAGCCATTTCCTCAACATTCGTTGCGTTACCCCTCTTACCAGGTCAGGCCCATGCCGAGAAGGGCAAGCACAACACTGAGTCATCGGTCAAGCAGGAGGCCGATTCCAAGAACGGTCAGATATCCGCAGCGGCTGGCGCCGAGGTGACCTACACGCACTCAGATGGTAGCGGCCAGGAGGGGAAAAGTTCGCTGACCCCGACTGGTGATTGGTCACCTCCCGCATGCTGGTATGCACCGAAATGGACAGCGGAAGAGGCCGCGCAGACTCGACTCGATGGCATGGTCGATATGAGCCCGCAGCACGACGCCTTAAACGCAGAGTCGGTGAAGGACAAGTACGTAAACGGAAAGCACGGAGCCTTCAACGTCAAGAAGAACGACGAGGGTTACTGGTGGGGCTCCTACAAGAACCCTGCCCGAGGCAATGATCCAGCCGCCGCAGATTGCGGAGAGATGCCGTTCTGGGTCGACACCGGTGACGAACCCCCGGCCGACATCCCGAACACCATCACCCCCGAGGTCCTGGCCCAACTCGCCTACGACGAAATCCGCGTCCCCGAGGGCACCGCGACCCTCCAGCCCACCGACGACAAGCAGGTCGTGAACCTGCCCACCTGGGTCTCCCTGGACGAAGCGACGTTCCACCCGGTGTCGGCAACCGCCTCCGTCGAAGTCCTCGGCATCACGGCCACCACCACCGCCCGCCCCACCAGCGTCCGCATCGACCCCGGCACCGACGACGCACTCACCTACCCCGAGTCAGGCGAGTGCCCCCCGGCGGAGGGTGGCGGCATCGGCCAGAAGCGGCTCGCGGGGGCCGAGGGCCCACCGCCGTGCGGAGTGGAGTACCTGCACTCCACCGACGCCACCGGACCGTACCCCTTCCAGGCCACCGTCACCTGGGCGGTCAGTTGGACCGGGACCAACCACCCCGACCCCACCGACTTACCGTCGGGGACATTCGGCACCCCGCAAGACGTCACCGTCAACGAGATCCAGTCCGTCGTCCGCTAACGGACCCACACACCCTTCTCGACCCAACCGCACACGACACAACCGCACACGACACAGCGGCCGGACCAGGCCGCGGGAGGACACCCGTGGGTGACTTATACGTCGATGGCGACATGCTCGATCGTGTCCGGCACGACCTGCTGCACATCGTGAAGGTGCTGAAGAAGCCCGGCGAGGAGATGGAACAGCTCGACGGCTCGGACATGGGGGTGGAAAAGCTCGCCTCGCGGATGGACGACTTCGGTGACGAGTGGTCCTACGGCATCAAGCAGCTCACCAAGTTTTCCGACAGAGCCGCCGAGGCGCTGCTTGAGATCAAGAAGTCCTTCGCCGGCCTGGACGACGACCTCGCCAACTCGCTCCGCGACGTCCGCACCGTCAAGGGGGCGAAGTCCGCATGAGCCTTTGGGAGAACCAGCTCGGCCCCGGCTTCACGGAGGAAGCCAAGGCCCGCTTCCCAGCGCTCGGGTTCGACCCGTGCCCTGGCGACCAGCGTGCCGCCGAATACGTCGCCGGGGTCGTCCGCCGTGCGGCCCGCTCGCTGGACGAGATATCTCAGGTGCTCAACGGCCGCGGTGACGGCGAGTGGCGCGGCAAGGCTGCCGACGAGTTCCGCCGGCAGTTCAACGACGACTTCCGCCCGAAGATCGACAAGGCCCGCGATTCTTTCCGCCAATCGGCGAGGGCGCTGGAGGACTGGGCCGGGTACATCAAGCCCAAGCAGGACGAGGCCCGTGAGCTTGAAGACCGGGCGGCGGACGCGAAGGGCCGGGCCGAGAACGCGAAGACCCACCTGGCGGGACTGCCTCCCGAGCCTAAATGGCACGACGTCCCCGTGAACGACCGGCAGGAGCGCGAGGCCAAGCAACAGGCGAAGGACCGCTCCAACGCGGAGACCGCCGTCAGCAACGCCGAGAGCGCCCTCGACGACATCCGAGACGAGGCCGAAAGGCTGGCCAGCCGCTACCGGTCCAAGGGCGAAGACATCGCCGACCGCCTACGACGAGCCATGGACATCGCCCCCAACGAACCGGGCCTGTTCGACAAGATCGGGGAAGCCATCGGCGCCGTCGTCGGCGAACTAGGCGAGCTGGCGGGCAACGCCCTGGCAGAACTCAAACAGTTCCTCAAGGAGCACGCCTGGGTCTTCAAGATGATCGGCGACATAGCTGGTACGTTAGGCGCGATCGTAGGACTGGCTTCTCTCATATTTCCCGGGCTAGCCCCTCTCGCCCTCGGCCTAGGAGCATTGGCGCTGACCAGCCACTATCTCATGGCTGTAGGAACGACGGGGAGCTTCAAGGCAGCACTTACAGACCAGACCGTTCTCATTTCCGCCGCAGGTCTGGCTTTCGGCGGCGGTGCCTTTGCGGCCGGTAAGGCGTTAACCAGAGTTGCCGGGACCGGAGCTACCGGGCTGTTCAGGACCGCGCTTGCCGGCCGGGCCGTAGGCGGCCAGGAATTCACTGCTTTGACCTTGCAATTCGCCGGAAATTGGTGGGGGAACGCGACGGCCCTAGCCCCGGGTGGAGGGGCGAAGAATACATACGAGACCATCAAGTGGGGACCGCCCAAGTTGATCGGCATGGAAGGAGGGAAGCTCCCCGATTTCCTTGACCCCGAAAAATCAAAGGAAGCGACCCGCCCCGACGAGTGAGCAAGTTCAAACCAAGCGATAAGACCCTCAGAAAAAATCCCTGTCAATCAGTTGTCTTCCGGCAAGAGGTCGATTGCATGGGCGTAAAGATGTACTGGCCGAGATGGCTCATCCGGCTTTCTCACCGCACTACACCCAGACGGTTCAATCTCGCGGTCACGCTCGCCGCAGTCATGGCGGGAGTAATGATCTCCGGCGTTCTAAGCTTGGGACAAATATCAGTCACGCTCGACGCATGGTGCCGATTCCTTGGCCTGATCGTGACAATCGCATTGTTCTGGTTTGTCGGCGTAGGCACCCTCGGGAAGGCTCCCATCCTAGGCACCTACCTCCTCGCGCTATGCGCGCTGGCGGTATGGGCCATATTCACAGAACAAGACCGGGTACTCAGCCAGCGAGGCGAGTGGACGACCGCCAAGGTTGTCTCTCGGGAAGACCACCCGAAAGGCTCCGACTGCACCTTGCTGTTCAAGGATGGAGTGAAGACTTCCGGACCCATGGGCGGCTGCCGCAATGCCGTACCCGGAGACACCATCCGGGTCTTCTACGACCCCCAGCACGACATCCGGCCAAGTCACAGTTCGCCTAATGTGATTCTCTGGCTCGGGCTATCGGCGGGCACCACGGCCATCATGGCGGCATGCACCTTTGTCGCGGCAAAGCGGGGACAGCGGCTGTACGCCCGACCGACTCCCTCTCCACTGCCTCCACAACCGCCGCTTCCACCGAATTACCCCTATGGGTCTCACGGAAACCCTCCAGGCCCCACCCCACGCTAAGGAGGCGCTCACTGGCAGCAGAAGTAATCGGCACACTGCACCCGGGTTAACCAGTTGTCTTCCGGCAAGGGGTCGGCTGCATGGGCCTGAAGATGTACTGGCCGAGATGGCTCATCCGGCTTTCCAAACGCACTACTGCCAGGCGATTCAACGTGGCGGCAACGCTCGCCACAGCTCTTGCAGGAGCAATGATCTCCGGCGTTCTAGCGCAATTATCGGTAACGCTCGACGCATGGTGCCGATTCCTTGGTCTGATCGTGGCAGCCGGTATGATCTGGTTCGTCGGCGTAGGTACTCCCCGGAGGTCTCTATTCGTAGGAACCTACTTCATCGCGCTAGGCATGCTGGTGATATGGGCCATGTTCACCGAGCAAGACCGGATGCTCAGCCAGCGAGGCGAGTGGACGACAGCCGAGGTCGTTTCTCGGGAAGACACCCCGAAAAACTCCTACTGCACGTTGCGGTTCAAGGATGGGGTTAAGACTTCCGGACCCATGGGCGGCTGCCGCAATGCCGTGCCCGGGGACGCCATCCGGGTCTTCTACGACCCCCAGCACGAGATTCCGCCAAGCCACAGTTCGCCTAAGGTCGTTCTCTGGCTCGGACTATCAGCAGGCTCGACAACCCTCATGGCGGCATGCACCTATGTCGCGGCAAAGCGAGGGCAGCAGCTCTATGCCCGACCGGCACCTCCCCCTCCACTGCCTCCTCCGCCGCCACCCTACCCGCCACCGCCGATTCCACCGATGTACCCCCATGGGCCTCACGGAAATTCTCCTGGCCCAGAACCACGCTAAGGAGGCGCTCACTTGTAGCAGCAATAATCGGCATACTCCACTCGGGTTACTCCTGTTCACGAAAAGGATCACGGAAATGACCGCTGCCCCCTCCGACAACAAAGCTGCAACACCTGACTCCGGTCCGCCGCTCGGGCATGTCAACTTCTTTGCTCCGTCGGATTGGTTTGACATTCTCGACAGTCCCACTCAGGTTTTCTCAGCGAAATGGGCTGTGGGAGGGGGAGTTGAGGTGGTGCCGTGGCGAGAGGGGTGACAGCCCCGGTGGCGGTCAGACGTAAAGCCCCTGGTAAGAACGGGTCTGCCAAGATCACGTTCATCGAACCAGAGGCTTCACGTTGGTCACCTATCCTGCCATGCTCGACATCCCGCGCCCGGTGGTGGACTACCTCGCCCGGCTGCTGGCCGCTCACCGCCGCCAGATCGGCACCCCGCGCAGGTCACGGGCGCTTGGC
>NZ_JCANSZ010000111.1:0-8968 GCF_059570535.1 Streptomyces sp. CNP082 | reverse complement strand
GAGCCGGTACGGGCCGAGGTGGCGCGGGTCGGCCCGGTGCAGCGGGCCGGGTGTCACGCCGAGGTCAGGCACAGCGTCCGCCCCCGCTCGGTGAACCGGTAGCGCACCTGCGTCGGCTCGGGGCACTCCTGCCCGTCCGGGACCTGGGCCAGTACCCGCAGCACCGCGCGGCCCGCCGGAGCGGTGCCCGAGCAGCCGACGGTGGTGGCGAAGACCGTGTCGTCGGTGAGGGGCGTGACGTCGAGGAGGGAGCCCGGCTGCGGCTCGGCTCCGATCACGCACTCACCCTCGGTGAACCGCCGCTCCAGACAGATACTGACGAAGCCGCCGTCGGTCTGCCGGTTCCACGCCACTGCCCCGTAGCCGCCCGAGCACCGTTCGACGAAGCCGCCGTCCTCCGTCTCGATCACCCGCCAGGGCGCGTCGGGCGCCGAGCCGCAGGCGACGGCCTCGGGGGCGGCGGCGGTCCAGCCGCGCGCGGGGTCGAGGTCGGTACGTACGCACTCGCCGGTGGCCACGTCGGCGAAGGCGCGGTCGGTCGCGTCGAGTTCGGCGGGCTTGTTGGCCTGGTAGTAGGCGTAGGCGCCACCGCCGACGAGGGCTAGGAGGATTGCCGCCATGAGGGCCTGCACGGAGCGCACGAAGACCCGCACGCCCCGGCCGTCGGCCTCGCCCTCGCCGTCCCCCGCGTCGACCGGCGGCCGGGGGCGGACGGGCTCCGGGGCGGTGGCGGCCGGCTCGCGGACGGTGGCGGCCGGCTCCCGTACGGTGCCGGGAGCGTCCCGTTCCGTACCCGGCACGTCCCGTTCCGTACCCGGCACATCCCGTTCCGTACCCGGCACATCCCGGACCGTATCCGGCACCTCCCGTACCGTGTCCGGCGGCAGTTGAGTCGCATGCTGAGTCGCATCCGGTGCCCCGCCCGCGGGCCCCGGCCACCCCTGCCCGCCACCGGCCGTGCCAGCCCCACCGCCAGCCCCACCATCCGCCCCACCACCCGCACCGCCGCCCCCGCCCTCCCGCAGCACCCGCGGGTCGGCCGCCAGTGCCCGCCCCTGCCGCGCGTACCCCTCGATGAGCCCGGCCCACGACGCCGGCAGCCAGCCGCCCGCGTCCGGCACCGTCGGAAGCTCCGCCAGCTCGAACGTGAACAGGTCCAGCAGCTCCGCCGTCCGCGGCCGGTCGGCGGGGGAGAGGGCGAGGCAGGCACGGACCACCGGGGCGAGTTCGTCCGGCAGCCCGGCCAGGTCGACCCGGCCTTCCGCCACGTACGTGAGCAGCAGGAGCATCTCGGTGTCCGCCGGGTACGGGGCGCGGCCGACGGCGAGGTGGAAGAGGGTGGCGCCGAGCGAGTAGACGTCGGAGGCCGCGGTGGACGGCTCGCCGACTGCCTGCTCGGGCGAGGTGAAGGCGATGGTGCCCAGGGTGAGCTGGGTGCGGGTCAGGTCCGCGGCGTGCGAGATGCCGAAGTCGATGAGGCGGGGTCCGGCGAGTTCGAGCAGCATGTTCTGCGGCTTGACGTCGCGGTGCACGATGCCCTGCCGGTGCAGCTCCGCCAGCGACTCCAGCGCGCCCCGCGTCACCCAGCGGGCGGCGGTCCCGGACAGCGGCCCGGCCCGGCGTACGAGTTCCGCCACCGAGGGTGCGGGCACGTACTCGGTCGCCATCCAGGGCCGCGGCGCGTCCGGGTCGGCGTCGAGTACGCGCGCGGTGCGTACGCCCTCGGCCCGCCGGGCGACCTTCACTTCGCGCGCGAAGCGCCGCCGGTCGGTGGCGTCCACCTCGCCTTCGGCGAGGAGCGTCTTGACGGCGGCGAGGGATCCGTCGCGTACGGAACGGGCGAGGAAGATACGCCCCATCCCGCCGGAGGCAAGCCGTCCGAGCAGCGTGTACGAGCCGAGTGCCGCGGGGTCGTCCTCCTCCAGCGGCCGGATGTCGGCACCGCCACCCGCCGCGGCACCGCCCCGCCCCGGCGTCTCCCCCTCCACGCTCAACAGCCCCTCCCCCGGGTGGCGTTCGGTGGGGAGTGAGTGTACCGACGGGCACGGTACGGGGCCGAGACCGCGGCGATGGTTCCTCGTGCCGGACTACGGGCCCGCCGACCCGGCCCGCTGGTCTGGCCTGTCCCGGCCCGGCCGGCTCAGGCGAAGTCGGCGGCGGTGAGGCCGTCGGGGTGCCCGGGCGGAAACTGCACCAGTTCGATCCGGTAGCCGTCCGGGTCGGTGAGCCACGCCGCCTTCGGCCCGTCCGGGCCGCCCGGGGACTGGACGGGCCCGTGCTCCAGACCGGCGGCGTCCAGCCGCTTCAGGGTGTCGGACAGCTCGTCCGTCTGGATCGCGAGGTGGTCGATGCCGCCGGCCCCGTCGACGGGGCCGCCGTCGGGCCGGTGGACCAGTTCGAGGGAAGCCACCGGTTCACCGGGGAACTGGAGGATCGCAAGATGACTGCCGTTGCCGGGCTCGACGTGGCCCAGCACGTCGTAGCCCAGGGCGGTGTAGAAGTCGAGCGAGCGGTCCAGGTCGGTAACGCGGTAGGAGACGAACAGGGTCTTCACGCGGCCTCCTCGGGTCGGCGCACACACGGTAGCGCGGGCGGGTGGAGTCCCGGTCGCAGAGCCGCCGGACGGGCTCGGGTCCGATCTGCTGCCGGCGGGCCCTTCGCAACCGGGCCGGGAGCGGTCCCCGGCGCCGCCCGGCACACTCCAGCTGACTCGGCGAAAGAGGGGCAACATGCTGGTCTGGCTGATCGCTCTCCCCTTCGTGGCCGTGGCCCTGCTGGGGTTCAGCTGCGTCCGTCGGCGGCGGGCTCGTACCAGAGCGTTCCACGACGCCGTGCGGCGCGGGGATCTCGCGGAGCTGACCCGTCGGATCGACGCGGGCCAGCGCGTCGGCGCCCGGGGCGACGGGGGTGACACGGCGCTGCACCACGCCTACCGCGCCGGGCGGTTCGAGGCCGCTGCGCTGCTGCTCCAGCGCGGGGCGGACCCCTCCCGGCGCAACTCGTCCCATACGACCCCGGACCATCTGTTGGCCGGTCTGAGAGACGCGCACGTGCGCAACCTGCTCGAACGCGCCACCAAGAAGAACGCCGCCGAGACCGCCCCGGCGGAACCGTTCACCATCGACGAGCGTGACCACAACGGGAACACCGCCCTGCACCTCGCCTACCACCAGGGACGCCGCACGGCCGTGGAGCGCCTGCTCGCCCTCGGTGCCGACCCGGGCGTGGCCAACGCCGACGGGCTCACGCCCCCGCAGATGGGGGAGCTGAAGCGCGTCGAGGCGCAGTTGGCGGAGCTGGCCCCCATGCTGCGCCGCCAGTTCAGTTGGAGCGACGCCCCCGGTACGGACACGGAGCGGGCGATGTTCCTCGCGAGGGAGCTGCGCCGCGCCGACCCGGTGGTCTTCTCCGTGGCGCTGGTGAAGGTCGCCGGCTACTTCAGGCGGCCCCGCTATCTGATGCTGACCGCGATCCGGCTCGGCATCCACGAGTCGTTGCCGGCCATGGTCCGGCTGCTGCACTCGCACGGAACCAAGGAGATCGCCGAGGACTATCTGAACTGCGGTTCGTCCGAACTCGAATCGGCCGCGAGGTTCTGGGCAGCCACGCACGGATTCACGATCATGCACCGCGGCGGCGGCCCCACCGCCCGCTGGGGCCGCCTCTGAGGCCCTGCCCCGGGACCCGCCCCCGCACCCGCGGACGGCCGCGGGCTCGCGCGCGCTTCGGGAGTCACGATGTACGAAGTACCGCCGCAAGAACGCCGGGCAGGGTTCGCGTTCACTACGATGTCCGCTATGACCGATGCGCGCGCCGCTTACCGCCCGGCTGAGCTGGCGGACCTGGCTGGCTGGATCCGGAACGCTGCGGAGACCGAGCGCTGGCGCATGGTGGCCGAGTTCCTCGAAGAGTTCCGCCATGAGGCGCGCGTGACCAGGCTACGGCTACTGGAACTCGAACCACCTACCACCGGCGATGAGAACTGGGACGCTTTTCTGGCCGGGCTTGCCGAACATCTCGCGGCAAAGGACGGCCGTGCGGGTCCGTCTTGGTCGGAGGGGCACGTGCTACCCAGGTTCTGGTTCCCCTTCAACACTCCAGCCGCCCGCGTCGACGCCGTCGTGCATGCTCCGGCCGCGTTGCGCCGACGTGGTGTGTTCATCTCCGCCGCCGAACTGGACGTCGCATGACCGAGCGAAGCCCCCTGCTCACGCGCGAAGAGATCGAAGATGCCCTGCGTCGGCTCGGCGACAGGCTGGCACGCCGCGGCGTGATCGCTGACATCTACGTGTTCGGTGGGGCCGCGATGGCTCTCGCCTACGATGCCCGACGTTCGACCCGGGACATCGACGCGGTGTTCGAGCCCCATGGGGTTGTCCTGGACGAAGCCCGGAAGGTGGGTCAGGAGCTGGGCTTGCCGCCTTGGTGGTTGAACGAGCAGGGCAGCGTGTACGTCGCACCAGGAGGCGATCCACAGGCCGCCCGGGTTTTCGACCACCCCGGGCTCAGGCTGTCGACCGCATCACCTCGGCACCTCATCGAGAAGCTGGGGCTGGGCACGGCGGACGAGGTGCTGGGCGTCTGCACTGACGTCTTCCCCGAAGAACCCGTCCCACCCCGAGCACGGCTGCTGATCGAAGACATCCTGGCCGAGGCGTCGTAGACGACGACTGACGGGAGCCCCGCCGCACAGGCTCCTGCAGGCACTCCGGCCAACGGCAGGGCTCCCGATCAGCGCGTCAGTCCGCGATCGGGAGGTAGACGCGGTGGCCGCTCTCTGCGAACTCCCGTGACTTCTGGAGCATCCCTGCGGCGGCCTCCTCCTCCGTGGCGTCGGCGGGCACGTCACCGCCGAAGCGCTCTATTACTGATCTGCTAATTTTCATCGAGCAGAACTTCGGGCCGCACATCGAGCAGAAGTGCGCCGTCTTCGCCGGCTCCGCCGGCAGCGTCGCGTCGTGGAACTCGCGGGCCGTGTCCGGGTCCAGGGCCAGGTTGAACTGGTCCTCCCAGCGGAACTCGAAGCGGGCGTCCGACAGGGCGTCGTCCCAGTCCTGGGCGCCCGGGTGGCCCTTGGCGAGGTCCGCCGCGTGGGCGGCGATCTTGTACGTGATGACGCCGGTCTTGACGTCGTCGCGGTCCGGGAGGCCCAGGTGTTCCTTCGGGGTGACGTAGCAGAGCATCGCCGTGCCCCACCAGGCGATCATCGCGGCGCCGATGCCGGAGGTGATGTGGTCGTAGGCGGGGGCGATGTCGGTGGCCAGGGGGCCGAGTGTGTAGAACGGGGCCTCTTCGCAGATCTCCTGCTGGAGGTCCACGTTCTCCTTGATCTTGTGCATCGGGACGTGGCCCGGGCCCTCGATCATCGTCTGCACGCCGTGGGACTTCGCGATCCGGTTGAGTTCGCCGAGCGTGCGCAGCTCCGCGAACTGCGCCTCGTCGTTGGCGTCCGCGATCGAGCCGGGGCGCAGGCCGTCGCCGAGGGAGAACGTGACGTCGTACGCGGCGAGGATCTCGCACAGCTCGTCGAAGTGGGTGTAGAGGAACGACTCGCGGTGGTGGGCCAGGCACCAGGCGGCCATGATGGAGCCGCCGCGGGAGACGATGCCCGTCTTGCGGCGGGCGGTGAGCGGGACGTAGCGCAGCAGGACGCCGGCGTGGACGGTCATGTAGTCGACGCCCTGCTCGCACTGTTCGAGGACGGTGTCCTTGTAGACGTCCCAGCTCAGCTCCTCCGCGCGGCCGTCGACCTTCTCCAGCGCCTGGTAGAGCGGCACGGTGCCGATGGGGACGGGGGAGTTGCGCAGGATCCACTCGCGGGTGGTGTGGAGGTGAGCACCGGTGGACAGGTCCATGACCGTGTCGGCGCCCCAGCGCGTGGCCCACGTCATCTTCTCCACCTCCTCCTCGATCGAGGAGGTGACGGCGGAGTTGCCGATGTTGGCGTTGACCTTGACCAGGAAGTTCTTCCCGATGACCATCGGCTCGGACTCGGGGTGGTTGACGTTCGCGGGGAGTACGGCGCGGCCGGCCGCGATCTCGTCGCGTACGAAGGCGGGCTCGACGCGCTCGCGCAGCGCGACGAACTCCATCTCGGCGGTGATCTCCCCGCGTCTGGCGTACGCGAGTTGCGTGACCGCCGCCCCGCGCCCCCGCCGCGGCCGGCGCGGGCGGCCGGGGAAGACGGCGTCGAGGTTGCGCAGGCCGCCGCGGGGGGCGGTGTGCTTCAGGCCGTCGTCCTCGGGGCGGGGCGGGCGGCCCGCGTACTCCTCGGTGTCGCCGCGGGCGGTGATCCAGTCGGCGCGCAGGGGGGTGAGCCCGCGGCGGACGTCGGTGTCGATGGTCGGGTCGGTGTACGGCCCGGACGTGTCGTACAGCGTCACGTCCCGGCCGTTCGTGAGGTGCACGCGCCGCACCGGGACCCTGATGTCGGGCCTGGCGGGGTGTTCTACGTGGTCCTTGTGCCAGCCGGCCGCGGTCTTCGCGGAGTCCGCGGTGGCGGGCGTACGTGCATCCGAAACGGTCATGGAGACCCACTCCCTACGCCGGCATTACCCGGTAACAGGTTCGGCGGTCGGCGCAGCCGTGGTCCGGTTCCCGGATCCGTCAGCGCCCTCTCAGCCCGGTGCTCCGAGCTCCCGCGGTGTGCAGTTCGCCGACCACGCTAACCGCTGCCCGTCGCGGCACGGAAGGGGGCCCGGGAACGCTCCTGCGATGATCTGTCGGTGCCCTCTACACACGATCACGGCCACGGCCACAGCCACAGTCACAACCACGGCGCCCCGGCCCCGCCCGCCTCGCACCGGCTGCGTACGGTGATCGCCGCGGTGCTCGTCCCGTTCGCCCTGGCGGTGCTCGCCGGGCTGATCGCGCTGTGGCCGGGCGAGGAACCCGCGGGCGAGCGCAGCGGTGTCGGCTTCGACCAGGAGCGGCAGCGGGCGAAGGTCACGAAGGTCGAGCAGGTCAGGTGCGCGGACGTGGGCGCGCAGGTCCAGGAGCAGGGGCCGCCGGGCGGCGGCACCGACGAACCGCGGCCCGACAAGGACGCGGTGTGCGAGCGGGCGACGATCGAGGTGACGTCGGGCAAGCACGCCGGGCGCACCTTCACGGAGATCGTCGCGCCCGACGCGTCCCGCCGCTACGACGTGGGGCAGGAACTCGTCGTCTCCTACTCGCCGAAGGCGCCGCGCGAGCTGCAGTACGCCGTCTCCGACGTGGTACGCACCGTGCCGATGACGGCGCTGGCGCTGGTGTTCGCGGGCGCGGTGGTCGTCGTCGGGCGGCTGCGCGGGGTGGCGGCGCTCGCGGCGCTGGCGGTGAGCTTCGCGATCCTGATCCTGTTCATCCTGCCGGCGATCCTCGACGGGTCGAACCCGCTGGTGGTGGCGGTGGTCGGGGGCAGCGCCATCATGCTGATCGCGCTCTTCCTCTGTCACGGCTTCAACGTGCGCACATCGGTGGCGGCCCTCGGCACGCTGGTGTCGCTGACGCTGATCGGGCTGCTGGGTTCGCTCTTCGTCGGCTGGTCGGAACTGACCGGGAACACCGACGACTTCACGGGCCTCATCCACACCCAGTACCCGGACATCGACATGAGCGGGCTGCTGCTCGCGGGGGTGCTGATCGGCTCGCTCGGGGTGCTCGACGACGTGACGGTGACGCAGGCGTCCGCGGTGTGGGAGTTGCGGCAGGCCGATCCGTCGGCGCCGTGGCGGAAGCTGTACGCGTCCGCGATGCGGATCGGGCGCGACCACATCGCGTCGGTGGTGAACACCCTGGTCCTCGCCTACGCGGGGGCGGCGCTGCCGCTGCTGCTGCTCTTCACGATCGCCGACCAGAGCGTCGGGACGGTGGCGACGAGCGAGTTCGTCGCCGAGGAGATCGTACGGACCCTCGTCGGCAGCATCGGGCTGGTCGCCTCGGTGCCGCTGACCACGGGGCTCGCGGCGCTCGTCGTCTCGGCCGACCGGCACCGGGGGGCGGGGCCCGTCGCGGAGCAGGGCGGCACGGCTCCGGGTCCGGGCCCGGGTGCCGGTACGGGGCCCGGTACGGGGTGGGGGCCGGGTCCCGGCGCGGGGCCGGGTGCCGGTACGGGCACGGGGCCGGAGGGCTGGGCGGGTACGGGCTCCGGCGCTGCCGCGGCTCCTCGCGGCGAGGGCCGCTCCCGCCGCCGGGGCGGCGGCGGCCGGCGGCGCCGGACGTAGCGCCAGAAGGCGGAGTGAGGCGGTCGGCTGCCCGTCGCCCTACGACGACATGAACTTCCGCACCAGGAAGATCGCGCCCGCGATCAGCGCCGCGGCCAGCAGCACCTTGAACAGGAGGCCGATGATGACGCCGACCACCCACATGATCAGGCTGCCGAAGACCACCAGCACGATCGCCGGGATCAGCACCCACGTCACCCACCACGGCAGTCCCGCGGTGATCTCTTTCACGGACACGGTCATTCCTCCTCCGGTACGCCGGGGGTGTCCCGGTGCCTTCGATGCTAGGACGCCCGGCGGGCGGACGGGAGTGCCCCCTGCCCCGGTCCGCCCCGGATCCAACCCCGAGGCAACCCTGAGGGACTGATTCAGGCCTCGGGTGGAGAGAAGACCACCAGAACCCGGAGATCCTCGGTGATGTGGTGGAAACGATGCGGCACGCCCGCCGGTACGTAGACGACGCAGCCCCTGCCGACCTGCAGGGTTTCTTCGCCTACCGTGACGGAGCCGCGACCGCTCATGATCACGTAGACCTCGTCCTGGCGATGGGGCTGCTGCGGATCGGGCGACCCGGCGTCCAGCGCGTACAGACCCACCGACATGTTCCGTTCGCGCAGGAACTGGAGGTACGCTCCGTCGTTCGCACGGCGCTCCGCCTCCAGTTCGTCCAGCCGGAACGCCTTCATCGTGCCCCGCCCTCCGCGTCCATGGTGCTCCCGACTACCTCTGGAACGATCACGCAAATGAAGACTTTCCTGATCAAA
>NZ_JCANSZ010000110.1:0-9241 GCF_059570535.1 Streptomyces sp. CNP082 | reverse complement strand
TCGACGTCATGGTGGTCTTCGGCCCAGTCATCGCCGATCAGCAGCAACTCGTCCTCCTGGTCAGGAACTTCGCTTCCTCTGCAGCCTGCGGAAGGCGCGGCACGCGGCCTAATGGATCCAGTGCTCACGCCCCATGGGGCAGGCACGCCACCCCATCAACGGTCTGGCCTCCAGGCCGACCAGCAGGGGCACGGTCTGACCACAGAAGTCGGATGCTTCCGGCGAAGAAAGTGCTCACCTGCTGGCGGCTACGGCACCGAGTCTCACCGACCCGGCACGTCCCATTAGGCGAAGCGCGCGCGCAGCGCCTTCTTGTCGAACTTGCCGGTGCCGGTGCGGGGCACCGCGTCCACCAGTTCCACGCGGTCCGGCAGTTGCCAGCGGGCGAAGCCGCTGCGCTCCAGGTGCGCACGCACCTCGTCCAGGGTGACTGCCGCACCGGGGCGCGGTACGACGCACACCAGGGGTCGCTCCGACCACCTCTCGTCCGGTACCGCGACCACCGCCGCCTCGGCGACCGCGTCCATGGCCATCACCGCCGACTCCATGTCGACCGAGGAGATCCACTCCCCGCCCGACTTGACGAGGTCCTTGGCGCGGTCGGTGATGACGAAGTAGCCGTCGGGCGACCCCGTCGCGATGTCGCCGGTGACGAACCAGCCGTCCTCGGTGAACTGCCCGCCGCCCTCGCCGCCGAGATACGCGTCGGCCACCCAGGGGCCGCGTACCAGCAGCTCGCCCATCGACGCGCCGTCCCAGGGCAGCGGGCGCCCGGCGCCGTCCCGGATCTGCGTCTGCACCCCCGGCAGGGGCAGTCCCGCCATGCCGCGGACGGCGTCCGCGAGCCGTTCCTCGTCCCAGCCGCGCATGTGCTCCTTCGGCCAGGCGACGCTGGCCAGCGGTGACGTCTCCGTCATTCCCCAGATCTGCACCAGCGGGATGCCGAACTCGGTGCGGTAGCGCTCGATGAGCGCACGCGCCGGCCGGGCCCCGCCGCACAGCAGGTGCCGTACGTCCGGCAGTCCGCCGCCGCGGGCGGCGATGGCGTCCGCCACGGCCATCCACACCGTCGGCACGCCGGCCGCGACGGTGACCCGCTCGGCGGCCATCAGCTCCACCAGCGCGGTCGCGTCCAGGGGCCCGCCGTAGAACACCTGCTTGGCGCCGTACGGGGTGGCGGTGTAGGGCAGGCCCCACGCGTTGGCGTGGAACATCGGCACCACCGGCAGCACCGCGTCGCCGGGGCCGATGGACATCGCGGCCCGGGAGGAGCCGGCGACGGCGTGCAGCATGGTCGAACGGTGCGTGTAGACCACGCCCTTGGGCCGTCCCGTGGTGCCGGAGGTGTAGCACAGGCCGAGCGGCGCCCGTTCGTCGATCTCGCGCGGCTCGTACGCTTCCGGCTGCGCGGCGATGAGCTCTTCGTACGCGACGGCGCCCGGCAGCGCGGTGCCGGGCGGCACCCGGTCGCCGAGCACCACCACGTGCTCCACGCCCGCGAGGCCGCCGCGCTCGGCCACCTGCGCCAGCAGCGGAAGCAGGTCCGCGTCCACGAGGACGGCGCGGTCCTCCGCGTGCCTGATGACGTAGGCGAGTTCGTCGGCGGACAGCCGCACGTTCAGGGTGTGCAGCACCCGCCCGGTGCAGGGCACCGCCCAGTACGCCTCCAGGTGCCGGTAGCCGTTCCAGGCCAGGGTGGCCACCCTCGCGCCCGGTGGCAGCGCCAGCGCGTCGAGCGCGTGCATGAGCTGCTGCGCGCGGCGGCCGAAGTCCGCGTAGGTGTACCGGTGCTCGCTGCCGTCCGGGAGGCGGGTGACGACCTCGGTGTCGTGGAAGTAGCGCGGCCCGTGGTCGAACAGCAGCCAGCTGTTGAGCGGGATGTCCATCATCGCCATGGCGGACATGTTGACCGGCGCCCCGGACCCGGACCACGGATGAATCCCACACTCCGCACCACCCCCTTGTGGAGATGTCCTCCGTAGTCGCGCGTGCCGTCCGCTTCTACGTTCTCCCCGACGCTGACGCCCTGTCGGCAACCCATCCCGCGGCATCCGAGGTCGGCATGACGAGCACGACGAGAACGACGAGCGGCGGCACTCCGCCGCTCCCGCGCGCCATCCTGTCCACCCACAACCTGACCAGGTCGTTCGACGGCTTCCGCGCCGTCGACAAGGTGGACCTGGCCGTCGCGGAGGGCACCGTCCACGCCCTCGTCGGCCCCAACGGGGCCGGGAAGACCACGCTGTTCAACCTGCTGACCGGCTTCCTGCCGGCGTCGGCGGGGCGGATCGAGGTGGCGGGGCAGGACATCACCGGGCTGCCGCCCGAGAAGGTGGCGCGCCTCGGTGTGGCGCGCTCCTTCCAGGTCACCAGCCTCTTCCCGGCGGTGACGGTACGCGCTCATCTGGAACTCGCGCTGCTGGCCGGCACCGGCCTGGGCCGCAGGTTCTGGCGCTCGGACAGGCTGCTGGCACGGTTCACCGGCCGGGCGCTGGAGCTGCTGGACCAGGTGGGCCTGGCCGAGCGGGCCGAGGCGCCGGCGGGCAGCCTGCCGTACGGGCAGAAGCGCGCGCTGGAGCTGGCGCTCGCGCTCGCCCTCGATCCCCGGGTGCTGCTGCTCGACGAGCCGACGGCAGGCATGGGCCTGGAGGACGTGGACCGTACCGTCGCGCTGGTGGACCGCATCCGCGCCGGTCGCACCGTGGTGCTGGTCGAGCACAACATGAGCGTCGTCGGCTCGCTCGCGGACACCGTCACGGTGCTCCAGCGCGGCCGGGTGCTCGCCGAGGGTGCGTACCGCACCGTCCGCTCCGACCCGCGGGTCGTCGAGGCGTACCTGGGGGCCGGCGTTGCTTGAGGTGCGGGGCGTGAGCGCCCACTACGACGAGGCCGAGGTGCTGCGCGAGGTGTCGCTGGACGTCGGGGCGGGCGAGGTCGTGACCCTCGTGGGCCGCAACGGGGCGGGGAAGACGACGCTCCTGCGCTGCGTGATGGGACTGCACCGGCGCGTGTCCGGGACCGTCCGCCTGGCGGGCCGGGACCTCAGCGCCGTGCCGCCCCACCGCAGGGCCCGCCGCGGCCTCGGGTACGTCCCGGACGACCGGGGCATCTACGCGGGGCTGAGCGTGGAGGAGAACCTCACGCTGCCCCCGGCGAAGGGGGCTTCGCCCTGGCCGCTGGCGCGCGTCTACGAGGAGTTCCCGGTGCTCGGCGAACGCCGCCGGAGCCCCGGCGGCAAGCTCTCCGGCGGCGAGCAGCAGATGCTCGCCCTCGCCCGGGTCCTGCGCACCGGCGCACGGGTGCTGCTGTGCGACGAGCCGACCGAGGGCCTGGCACCGATCGTCGTCGAGCACATCGGCGAGATCCTGCGCGAGGCGAAGCGGCACGGGGCGGCGGTGCTGCTGGTGGAGCAGAACCTGCGCTTCGCCACCACCGTCGCCGACCGCCACTACCTGCTGGACCGCGGCCGGATCGCCGAGTCACTGGCCAACGACGACGTGCGGGAGCGCGAACACGAACTCCTCGGCTACCTGGGCCTGTAGCCCGGCCATCGCAAGGGCCGTATCGGCCACGCCGACCACTTCAAGGAGGAAACCATGGGACGCACATGGTCGAAAGCCGCGGTCGCCACGGCCACGGTGGTAGCGGGATCGCTGCTGGCGGGGTGCGGGGGCGGCGGACCGGGCTCCGGCGGCGGGAAGATCAGCGACGGCGGGATCACGCTGGGGGTGCTCACCGACCTCTCGGGCGTGTACGCGGAACTGGCCGGCGAGGACGCGGTCACCGCGGTGGAGATGGCCGTCGCGGACTTCGAGAAGAAGCACGGCGGGGACGCGGTCACCGACGACATCGAGGTCATCTCGGCGGACCACCAGAACAAGCCCGACATCGCCAACACGCAGGCGCGGAGCATGTACGAGCGCGAGAAGGCCGACGCCGTCTTCGACGTGCCGACGTCCTCCGCCGCGCTCGCCGTGGCGACCGTCGCGGAGAACTCGAAGAAGCTGTACTTCAACGTCGGCGCCGCCACCACCGAGCTGGCCGGCGAGTCCTGCAACCCGTACACCTACGCCTGGGCGTACGACACCTACATGCTGGCCAACGGCACGGGCACCGAGGTCACCAGGCAGGGCGGCGAGAGCTGGTACCTCATCTACCCGGACTACGCCTTCGGCCAGGACATGGAGAACGAGTTCAGCACCGCCATCGAGGAGGCCGGCGGTGAGGTGGTGGGCAAGGACCCGACCCCGTTCCCCAACGACAACTTCTCCACCTTCCTGCTCAAGGCATCCGCGAAGAAGCCGGCGCCCGCCGTGCTCGGCACGCTGCAGGCGGGCGGTGACCTGGTCAACGTCGTGAAGCAGTACCAGCAGTTCAAGCTCAGGGACAAGGGCATCCAGCTCGCCATCGGCCTGATGTTCGACACCGACATCAGGGCGATCGGGCAGGACAAGCTCGCCGGGACGATGTTCACCTCCGCCTGGTTCTGGAACGTCGACGAGGAGTCGCGGAAGTGGGCCGAGCGGTTCCGGGAGGAGGCGGGCACGTGGCCGACCTTCGACCACGCCGCCAACTACTCCGCCGCCACGCACTACCTGGAGGCCGTTCAGCGCGCCGGAACCGACGATCCGGAGGAGGTCAACAAGGAGCTGGAGGGCATGAAGTTCGACGACTTCTTCGCCCGCAACGCCGAGGTGCGCGCGGCCGACCACCGTGTGGTGCACGACGCCTACCTGGCCCGGGTCAAGGACCCCGCGGACAGCGAGACCGAAGGCGACTTCACCGAGAAGGTGGAGACCATCCCCGCCGACGAGGCGTTCGGACCCCCCTCCCCCGACTGCTCGATGTCCTGACCGGCGACCACCGGCCGCAGCCCGCGCACCCCGCCCGAGCTGCGGCGGACGGACGGGAACCACGATGACCTCCTTCCTGCAACAGACGTTCAACGGCCTGGTCTCCGGCGGCTTCTACGCGCTGCTCGCCCTCGGCCTCGCCGTCATCTTCGGCATGCTCCACGTCGTCAACTTCGCGCACGGCGCCATCTACATGCTCGGCGCGTTCGGCGCGGTGGCCCTCCAGGACACCGCCGGACTCGGGTTCTGGTGGGCCCTGCTGCTGGTGCCGCTCACCGCGGCGCTGGCCGGCATGGTCCTGGAGCGGGTGCTCATCCACCGGCTCGCCGCCCTCGACCCGCTCTACAACTTCCTGCTCACCTTCGGCATCGCGCTGGTCTGCCAGGACCTGCTGCGCATGAAGTACGGCGCCCAGTCCAGACCGTACGACGAGGGCCCCTTCCCCGGCTCCGTCGACCTCGGGCTCTTCGACTACCCCGCGTACCAGGTCTTCGTCCTCGGCGCCGCGGCCGTCGTCTGCCTCGCGGTGTGGCTCCTGCTGACCCGCACCCGGGTCGGCACGGTGGTGCGCGCCGCGACCGAACGGCCCGAGCTGACCCGGGCGCTGGGCATCGACACCGGCCGGTGGGTCACGCCCGTGTTCGGCTTCGGCGTCGCGCTCGCCGCGCTGGCCGGGGTGCTCGCCGCGCCGATGCGCGCGGTCAACTCGGGCATGGGGGCGGACCTGGTCATCGCCGTCTTCGCCGTCGTGGTCATCGGCGGGCTCGGCTCCATCCCGGGCGCCGTGGTCGCCGGCTTCGCCATCGGGATGCTCCAGGCCCTCGGCAACCTCTACGTCCCCGTCCTCTCGCAGACGTCGGTCTTCGTCCTGATGGCCGTGGTGCTGCTGTTCCGGCCGGCCGGACTCTTCGGCAAGGAGGAGCACGCCCTATGATCCTCGCCCTGCTCGACCGCCTCGGCACCAGGCCCGCCTGGCTGCGCTGGGGGCTGCTGGCCGCGGGCCTGGTGGCCGTCTTCTCACTGCCGTGGGTCCTCTATCCGCCCGTGGCCGCGGACATCCTCTGCTGGGGCCTGTTCGCCGTCGCGTTCGACCTGCTCCTGGGGCACGCCGGGCTGCTGTCGTTCGGCCACGCCGCCTTCTGGGGCACCTCGGCGTACACCACCGGGCTCGTCGCCATCCACGCCGGCGTGCCCTTTCCGCTCGCGGTCGCCGGCGGCGCGGTGGCCGCCGCGGTCGTCGCCATACCCATCGGCCTGCTCGCCGTACGCCGCAGCGGCATCTACTTCGCCATGGTCACCCTGGCGTTCGCGCAGCTGATCTACTTCATCGCCAACCAGTGGGGGGACCTCACGGGCGGTGAGAACGGCCTGCAGGGCATCCCGCGCGAACTGCCGGGCCTCGACCTGTCGGACTCCTTCGTCTACTACTACGCGGCGCTGCCGCTGGTCCTGGCCGGCCTGGCCGCCGCCTGGCGCATCGTGCACTCGCCGTTCGGCCGCGTCGTCGCCGCGATCCGGGACAACCCGGCGCGCGCCCGCGCGCTCGGCTACTCCGTCGACCGCTACAAGGTCGTCGTCTTCACCGTCTCCGCGTTCCTCTCCGGGCTCGCGGGCGGGCTGTACGCCGTCAACCACGGGTTCGCCTCGCTGCAGGAGGTGTACTGGACGACCTCGGGCAAGGTCGTCGTCATGACGGTGCTCGGCGGCATCGGCACCCTGTGGGGCGGCCTGCTGGGGGCCGCGGCGGTCGTGCGGCTGGAGGACTGGCTGTCCACCTCCGGGTTCGACGAGGTCGGGATCGTCACCGGGAGCCTGTTCATCCTCGTCGTCCTGCTGTTCCGCCGCGGCATCTGGGGAACCGTCTCGTACCTGCTCCAGCGGCGCCCGGGCGGCACGGGCATGCCGTCCGCCGAGTCCGGGCACGGTACGGTTCGTGACCCCGCCGGCGGCGACCGGCCGGAGCGCTCTCTGATCAAGGAGCCGTGAGTGAGGAGGCCGCGATGGGCACAGACCTGCCCCGCACCGCCCACGGCGCGGGCGCGGCCGGACGGGCGGCAGAACGGGCGGCCGAACGGGCCGCGCAGCGCCTGCTGCGCCTCCTGCGCGAAGGCGCCTCCGGGGCGGACTACGAGGAGTTGCTCGCCGGCGCGCAGGGCGAGACCGCCGAGGCGCTGCGCCCCCTGGTCGACGACGCCCTCGCGGTGCGTGCGCAGTTGGAGGAGCGCCGCCGGCGCGAGGCGGAACTGGCCGCGCTGTACGAGACGGCCGGCGACCTGTCCTCGCTGCGCGATCTGGAGGCCGTGCTGCAGGCGATCGTCCGCCGGGTCCGCCAGCTCATCGGCACCGACGCCGCGTACCTCATGCTCAACGACGACGACCGCGGCGACACGTACATGCGCGTGACCGACGGCATCCGCACCGACGCCTTCAAGCAGGTGCGGCTCGCAATGGGCGCGGGACTCGGGGGCCTCGTCGCCAAGACGGGCGTGCCTTACCACACCCCCGACTACCTCAACGACCCGCGCTTCGACCACACCATCGACGACACCGTGGGCGGCGAGGGCGTCACCGCGATCCAGGGCGTGCCGCTGTCCCTTGGCGACCGGGTCATCGGCGTGCTCTTCGCCGCCAACCGCCGCGCCCGCCCGTTCTCGCCGGCCGAGGTGGCACTGCTGGTCTCACTCGCCAACCACGCGGCCATCGCCATCGAAAACGCCACCCTCTTCCAGGACGTGCGCCGCACCGTCGACGAACTCACCGAGGCCAACGCGGTCATCCAGGCGCACAGCGAGTCCATCGAGCGGGCTGCGGCCCTGCACGAGCGGCTGACCAGGATAGTCCTGGACGGCGGCGGCCTCGCCGACGTCGCCGACACCCTCGCCGAAGTGCTCGGCGGCGGCCTGCTGGTCCTCGATCCGCGCGGTCGCACCATGGCGGCGGCCGGCAGCGACCCGGTGGTCGAACAGGCCCGCGCCGAGGGCGCGCTGCCCGACTCCTGTCCGGCGGCGCGTGCCGTACGCGAGGCACGGGTGCTGAGCACCGACGCGCGCAGGACGCGCCGCGTACCGGCCACCGACGGCGGCTCGGCCGCCTGCGCCACCCCCGTGGTCGCCGGCGGCGAGGTGCAGGGCGTTTTGCTGCTGCTCTGCCGCCGCATCGGCGCCGACGACGTGCGGCTGCTGGAGCGGGCGGCGATGGTCACGGCGCTGCTGCTGCTCGGGGAGCGGACCGTGGCCGAGGCGGAGCACCGGCTGCGCGGCGAGTTCCTCGACGACCTGCTGTCGTCTCCCCACCGCGACCCCGAAGGGCTGCGCCGCCGGGCCGCTCTGATGGGCATCGCCCACGGCCGCCCGCACACCGTGCTCACCGCCAGGTCACGCAACGGCGCGTCCCGCCGGCGCATCGCGGACGCCGCGGCCCCCTACGCGGCCCGCCACGGCGGCCTGGCCGGCGAGCACCACGGCGACGTCGTCGTCCTGCTGTCCGGCGACGCGGACCCCGGCGGGCAGGCCCGCGCCCTCGCCGAGCACCTGGGGCGCACCCTGGACACGGCGGTCACCGTCGGCGCCGCGGCGGCACCCGCCGGCCTTGAGGCCATCGTCGAAGCCCACCCGGACGCGGTGCGCTGCCTGGACGTGCTGCTCGCCCTGGACCGCGACGGCGAGGGCGCCTCCCCTGACGAACTCGGCGTGTACGGCCTGCTGTTCCACCAGACCGGCCGCGACGAGCTGCGCCGCTTCGTACGCCGCACCCTCGGCCCGGTGCTCGACTACGACGAGCGCCGCAGCGGCGACCTGGCCCGCACCATGACGACCTACTTCGCCTGCGACGCCAACCTCACCCGCACGGCGGCGGCACTCTACGTCCACGTCAACACCCTCTACCAGCGCATCGACCGCATCACCGCGCTGCTGGGCCCGCAGTGGCGGCATGGCGACCACGGGCTCCAGGCGCACTTGGCGGTGAAGGTGCACGCCATGCTCTCCCCGCCCGCGGCGGCGAGGTGACGGGCCCGGCCGGGCGGCCGGGCCCGCCGGGCGCCGGTGTCACAGCAGGCCCCAGAACTGCGCGGTGTAGAAGCTGGAGCAGATGCGGTCCGGGTAGTACGTGCCCGCGGTGCCGCACTGCCCGGGCGCCGTACCCGGGTCGACGGCCAGGCCGTGGCCCATGCCCGAGACCGTGTACGTCTCCACCACCGGGCGGCCGGACGCGTCCTGGTACGAAGCCCTCGTCGTGCCGCCCGGCAGCGCCGTCGTCTCCGCGGGCGTCTGACCCGTACCCCAGACGTCCGTCCACTGGTCACGCGACTCGGCCGCGTTCGCCGGCACCACCGTGGTGTCGCCCGTGCCGTGCCAGACCGCCACCCGCGGCCACGGCCCGCCCCAGCC
>NZ_JCANSZ010000109.1:0-9278 GCF_059570535.1 Streptomyces sp. CNP082 | reverse complement strand
CCGCCGCACGCCCGCCGGTCACCCCTTGCGGGCGGCCTCCGCCCGCGTCTGTGCCCAGGCGGCCTCCTTCAGCGCCATCCGGGCCGCGGGGAGCCGGCCACCCGCCGTTTGCCAGTACGGATGCGTGGACATCCGCACCGACAGCCGCAGCAATCGCCGCCGCAGGACCGCGGTTTCGCTGGCGCTGTGCCGCGGCTCCTCGGCGAGCTTGCGGTACACCGCGTACCAGTCGCGCTGGGTCTGGACGAGGTCTTCGGGGAAGGTGTGGGTCACGCAGTTATTCTGACACGTGTTCGATTTTTGAGTCACGCGTCTATGCCGGATCCCACCCGGCCGCCGCCGCCCACCGCTCCGCGGCGATCATCAGCACCGCCGTCGCCGGCGCCGTGACCTGCCCGTACGCCGCCAGCTCCGGAAACGCGTCCGCCAGTCGGGACGCGAAATCGCCCGACGCCCGGCGCGCCGAGCCGTCGGCTCGCAGCCCGCCGGCTAGCAGGGCGAAGTCCCGCGGCCACGGGGACCGGTACGGCAGCACGGCCGCCGCCTGGGGCTCGTCGGGGAAGGGCACCGCGCCAGTCTGGCGGGGTCCGGCCCCGGCGGGGAGGAAAACCGGTCGACAGCGCGGGCGCCCGGGGGATGGGATGAGGCGGACCGCAGGCCGGGAGGAGAGTCGTTTGCCGTCCGAGACCACCGCGGGTGCCGCCGCGGGTCACGCAGTCGTCACCCCCACCCCCGCCCTCGCCCCCGCCGTCGACGAGGAGCTGGCCAGGCGCCTGCTGGCGGCGCAGTTCCCCCGGTGGGCGCACCTGCCGCTGCGCCCCCTGCGCCCCGGCGGCTCGGACCACGTGATCTTCCGGCTCGGCGACGCCATGTCCGTACGCCTCCCGCGCGGCGACTGGGCGGCGGGCCAGGCCGAGAAGGAACACCTGTGGCTGCCCCGCCTCGCCCCGCACCTGCCGCTGGCGGTGCCGGCGCCGCTGGAGGTGGGCGAGCCGGCGCTGGGCTACCCGTGGCACTGGTCGGTCTCGCGCTGGCTCGACGGCCAGACGGCGACCCCCGGCGGCCTGGCGGACCCGGCGGAGGCGGCGGCGGACCTGGCGGCGTTCCTGGGCGCGCTGCGGCGTCTGGAGCTGCCTTCCGCCACGTCGTACGGGCTGCTCTCCCCCGCCGTACCGCTGCGGGACCGCGACCGTACGACGCGGGCGCACATCGCGGCGGTGGCCGCGGCCGGCGCCTTCGACGGCCGCGCGCTGACGGCCGTGTGGGAGGCGGCCGTCGAGGCGGAGGCGGCCGTTGAGGCGGGGGACCGGGCCGGACCGCCGGTGTGGTTCCACGGCGACATGCACAACGGCAACATCCTCACCCGGGCCGGCCAGTTGAGCGCCGTCATCGACTTCGGCGGCCTGGGCGTCGGCGACCCGGCCTGCGACCTGGTCGTCGCCTGGACCCTGCTGGACGCGGGCCCGCGCGCGGTGTTCCGCGAGGCACTGGGCGCGGACGACGCGGCCTGGACACGGGGACGTGGCTGGGCGCTGACGACGGGGCTCAGCGCGTACACGGCGTACGCGGCGACGAACCCGCTCATCGCCCGCCAGACGACCCGCCAGATCACCGAGGCCCTGGCGGACACCACGCCGTAGCCGCCGGCCGGCGGCGAGGACGGAGACCATGGGTACCACCGAGGACACACGCATCGAGCCGGCGGACGCCGACGACTTCCACCGGGTGCTCGCCGACCACCCCCGCTACTGGGGCGACCGCGACCTGCGCGCGCTGCATCTGCTGGCGATGGTGCAGGAGTTCGGCGACACCTGCCTGGTCGCCCGCGCCCCGGACGGCATCCGCGGCTACGTCTTCGGCTTCGTCACCCCGACCGCCACGGCGTACGTCCACCTGATCGCCACCCGCGACGACACCCGCGGCACGGGCCTGGGACGCCGGCTGTACGGGGCGTTCGCGGCGGCGGCGCAGCGGCAGGGGGCGGAGCGGCTGAAGGCGATCACGTCGGTGGGGAACACGGGATCGCAGGCGTTCCACCGCAGGCTGGGGTTCACGGCACGGGTGGCGGAGGACTACGACGGGGCGGGGCGGGCGATGGTGGTGTTCGGGCGGGGGTTGCCGCTCTAGGGGGCGGTCCAGATGTAGGAAGGCGGGGCGGCGGGTGCGCTCGTGGAGCGCGTGGCCTGCCTTGGCAGGCGGGATCGACGTCGCCTCGATTCGTCGACGAAGTCCTGGCGTTTGTCCGCCCACGCCTCGAACAGCGCCTGCATGTCGGCGCGGATGGGCAGCGCGGGGAGTGCGGCGTCCGGCTCGAACCCGAGCCGTCTGGCTATGTAGGGGTAGAGGGGCGCCAGCGTGCCCAGATCCTCCGGGTGCCCCTTGCGGATGGTTGGGCTTTCGTCGCTCCACTCGACCGAGATCAGGTAAGGGACTGCCGCCCCGAGAAAGGCGGTGCCGTCGAGTTGCACGGTGGCCGCGCCGAGCGCCCGCGGCCTTGTGTAGGGAGGCCAGCGAGTGCCCCTGCAACGTGTCCATGGTGGAGAGGCGCCGGCTGACAGGTGATCTCCAACCGCCCTTAGAACGGCCATCCGGCCCGGAGAGATCGGCTCCAACCCCTCCATCGCGTGCGAGGCTTCGATGAGAAGGAAGGGAAACTTTCCCACATGGAACACTCCGGTTTCGTACGACCCATTCATCAAATGGTCAAAGTCGTCCGACCCGGCGAGCAGATCAGCCGGCGGGATCGTGCCCTGCCGCACGGCCTCGTACATGAAGTTCTCACTCAACCCCGCCGCGTTCGCGTACTCCGTGCCGTATCTGCCCCGGCTCTCCTCGGCGAAGTTGTGCCAGAAGGCCATCACATCGTCTTCGACGGCCCCCGCGGCGGTGGGCGAGTAGCACTGAAGTGCCAGGCTGAGCGCGGTGGTACGGGCGGCCTCGTCGCCGGCCGCGACCACGTCGTCGATGCGCTTCCTGAACTCGTCGCCGAGGATCGGCAGGTAGGCGCGTCCCGAGCACGCCAGCAGACCTAGCGGCAGCGCCTCGCTCGCATCGCCCTGGAAGAAGTGGTCAAGACAGCGACGGCACAGCTCCCGGACTATCGCCGGCGGCGGGTCGACTGACATCAGCGCGGAGGCGAGGAAGCTGAGCAGATTCTTGCGGCTCTCCGGGGCCTTGTACCTCTTGTCACCGAGGAGGCTGCGGTAGAAGCGCTCGGCCCCCTGGTCGGCCATGCCGTCCTTCATCTGCAGGGCGAGTTCGGCGACGACCGACCACTCCTGCCTGATGATGCGCGGTGCCAGTTCCTTGGCCAACTGCTCCGGGGTGTCGTGCAGGCGCGCCAGATATCCGGCCGTGAAGTACTCCAGGAATGTCCGGTGCGTGAACGTGTACAGCTTCTCGCCCGCCGCAGTCGTCCCCGCGTCGCTGAACACCCAGGCCCGGCCCCGGCAGAATTTGACGAACTCCGCCGCCGCCTCGCGCGCCTCATCCTCCGACTCGAAGCCGCGACCGTGCAGAAAACCCGCGGTCTGCCGGATCAGCTCCCGCTCGGTGACGGCGGACTCCTGTTCCTGCCGTACGAACAGCCAGTGCGCCAGATGCCGCAGTGCGGGCTCGACGTGACGGCGGGCACGCAGCTCCGTGTGAATCTTGCGGCGCGCGTCCCACTTGTGGAACAGCAGGTTCGCGCACTGTTCGTAGACTTCCGGCCGGTTGCGGGGGAGATAGCCCTCGCCCCGGTAGAGGATGCACAGCAGCGCCAGCATCAGCGGGTTCGCGCGCAGGTCGGGGATCGAGTCGCTTTCCGTCATGAACGTGGCAGCCAGGCCCTCGGCCTCGTCGCGACCGACGCCTTCTTCCTGGGCGAACCACTTCGCCACGTACTCCCGTACGCGCTCGCGGTCGAACCCGCCGATCTGATAGCGGCGGAACTGCCCCTCGTCCAGCCGCGCCTGGTCGTAGCCCACGAGACGCGAGGTCACCAGCACCCGCACCATCGGGTACTCCGCGCAGAAGCGCTCCACGCGCGCGGTGACCTCGGCCCGCCGCGTCGTGTCGGTCAGCTCGTCCAGGCCGTCGAAGATGACCACCGCCGAGCCGGCGAGGAACAGGCGGTCGACGAGACCGGGAGGGGCGGGGCACTGGAAGAAGGTCTCCAGCCGGTGCTCGACGTGGCCGAGGACCGACCGCTCCGGCGGGTCCTGTGCGGCGAACTCCCGCAGTGTGACGAGGAAGGGCACCCGCCGGGCGGCGGAGGTCGCGTGCCAGTGCATCAGCACGCTGGACGCCGTCGTCTTGCCGCCCCCGGGATCGCCGAGGAGGACCGTCCGGTCCAGCGCCTCGCCGAGCTGCCACAGGGTGATCGCCTCGGACGTGGCCGAGTCCATGAGCATGATCTTGGGCGCGACGTAGAGATCGTCGATCGGAACCCGGCGCCGCCGCTCGAAGTCGGGCGGCTTGATCTTGCCGAACTCCTCGACCACATGCTGCCGGTAGCGCCGCAGGTACTCCCGCTCCCCCTCCAGGTCGCGCTCGCCGTACGCCGCCAGCTTCCGCTCGACGGCCCGTAACGACGCGATCATGCGCGCCGAGAACGCCTCGCTCCGCAGCCGCGGCAGCAACTCCCCGCCCGCGCCCTGGAGACGGCCGACGAGGGCGGAGATCTGCTCGTCGTAGAAGTCGAACAGAGCATTCGCGAACGCCGACCAGTCGGCCCGCGGATCTGCCGGTGCCAACCCGGCCTCCAGCAGGCTCCGCAGCCGCTGGACATCGGCTTCCGGCGCGTCCGTGACCCGGGCGGCGAGCAGTTCGTGGATGACCGCGTGGAACTCGTCGCTCGCGACGGCCGCCCCCAGCGCCTCCTCCGTCGTGCCTTCGGGGGGATCGCCGTGCAGATCGCAGTCAGGCACCTGCAGCTCGTACGTGTCGAACCACTCGACGAGCTTCCGATCCTCCTTCACCGCCCGGTTGCCGAGCGCCTTCAGGCCGATCCCGAGCCGTACGCACGTATCGGCGACGACGCGCGCCAGCACGCCGGCAACCGCGCCCTGCAGAACGTAATCCGGGTCCACGCCCAGCACGCTAGCGAAACCCGCCGACTCACCACCGGTAATCGGCCGGATGCGGGGCACGCGAACCAACGCCTCCTGTCGCCCCCAGGCCCGGGGTGCCACACTCGGACGATGCCCCGCATCTACGCTCCGCAGCAGGAGGGCGAGTGGGGCGACCGGTCGGTGGTACGCGCGTGCGCGACGGTGTTCGCGTGGGTGGTGCTGGCCCGCATCACGTACCACCTGGCGACCTTCGCCCTCGCCGCTGCCGGCTGGCACGGCCCACCGCTCTACGTCGGCGCCGCGTCGACCGGTGTGGTCGTGGCATCGATCTCCACGCGCCTCATCTGGACCCGCACCAGACGCCGCCGCCGTCTGTCGTACGCGGCCCGCGCCTATCACGACCGGCAAGGTCTCCGCCGCTAGCGCAAGCGGCCAGCGGCGGGCGCCGCCGGCCTACGGGCTTGGCCAGGTCGCGTTCCTTTCCGTGGCGGGGTGCCCCGGCCGCGCCTGATGGAGAACCGTCCGCCGTGCCGGGTGGCGTCCCGCGGGGTGGTGCAGGGGACCCGGCACCATGCCTCCGCGGATCGTGGCCCTCGCCGCTGGGCTCGCCCGCGAGCGTGCCGGCGCTTCCGCCGCGGGCAGCGGCCCCGTTGCCGCGCCCAGCGCGAATGTGCCGCACGGCGTGAAGCCGGTGTTCGGACTCGGGACAGCCGCGCTCCGGGTGCACGTTGCCTGCACCCCGCCGTGGGCCACGACCCAAGAAACTCCAGGAAACCCCCAACAGACCACCCCCACACACCCGCCCAAGGGTATGCGGCCCCTCCGACAACGCCGTCCCACCAGCGGAGTTGGCCTGCTCCGGTGCGTGTAGGTGAGCGAAAGTCGGCTCCGGCGGGCGATTTGCCCTGGTTTCGTGGGCGGGTTACCGTGAGTTTGTCACGGCGAGGCGCATGGGAGACGCCTCACGGGGCGGGCGTGGCGCCGGCTGGCCCGTGGGTGCGTGCCGCGGGGCGAAAGTCGATCCCCGTGGGCGATTTGCCCTGGTCTGGCGGGCGGGTTGCCGCGAGTTTTGCACCTCCTTCGGCGGCGGGCTCGGCGCTACGCGGCACCAGGCCCGCCCCCTGGCGGATCGGACAGGCGACCAGGGGGCGGGAGTTCAGTGGTGGGGGTGCAGGCGGATCGCGACGTTCGCGGCCGTCACCCGCTGCTCGTCGAGATAGATACGCGCCCGCGTCCGCGCGTTGACCAGCAGGGCGCACCGCACATAGCCGGGTGCCGGGGCAGCGTCGCTCGCGTTCACGGTGCGCTCGGGTATCAGGCGCGGTATCCGTGTGCCGTAGGCGTAGGTCATCTGCCCTGCCTTCCCCGGCCCGTGATGCACGGCGTTGCGCAGGCCCAGTAGGCGCGGGGCGCCGGCGGCATGTCCACCAAAGCGGCTACGCGCAGCGTCTCGACGGTGCCGGGCTTCTTGCAGTTCAGGCGCCTCGGCGCGACGAGGTCCATGTCATTGACGACAACCTTCCGGCCGTCGCGGTCGAGCGCCGCGGGCATCAGGACGTTCCCTTCCGGGCGGTCGGCGGGGAGCCGCGCCAGTCCGGCCCTTCACCGAGACTGGCCAGCGCCGGCCGCGGGTTGAACGGCTCGGGACGGCGGGGCCGACGGTCCACCGGCGGGAGCCTGCAAGGCGGCGCCGGCCGCTCGACGGCGCTCACGACTTCCCCTTGCAGCTCGGGCACTCGCACGGCGGATCGACACCGGTACTCGGAGGAGACGGAAGATCGCGGGTGTAGAACTTCTTCTCCCGCCCCCAGGTACGCCCGCCGTCGCGGGACACCCGCAACGTCATGCGCGGGCGGGCGGTCTCCGGCGGCGGCTCAGGCCGGGCGGGGGTGCTGACGTGGGGGATGTCCATGACGTCGCCTGTCGTCGGTGATCAGGTCGTCACCGACCGTAGAAGCTACGTGAGTGTGGTCACCATGGTGCTTTGCCCCGACGCCAGCCAGGAAGTATCTGTCAGCGTGACAACCTGCTGGTCAGAGACCCACTCACAGAGGCAAGTCGATGGCGTCCGCAAGCTCACGCATCTCCGGCGTCAGCGTCCGCCGCCGACTGACCACCACATCAAGGATGTCCCGCGCGTACTTCTGGTTGGCCAGCCACTCAGGCGCCTTCCCATTGACGTCGGCGAGCACGCCGAACGCAGCGTCGTGCTGATGCATCATCGTGTACGCCTTCGCCACGTCGAGACGGTGCCGCCAGTACTCGGTGCTCGCCCCCGGCCCGGCAGCCTTCAAACGCTTCGCGGTCTTCAGCACCTTGTCTGGCCGGTCCAGCACTACGCCGTGCTCCGCCTGCTTGTAGGCGACGGTGACCGGCCCCCAGGTCGCCAGCCGGTCGTCGCCACGGGGCAACTCCTCGCCCGTCATGACGCCGAGAGCGTGCGCAATCTTCATCGCGTCCTTGGCCTCGCCTCGGCGGTTGTCCCGCAGCGCAGACGCCGACGCCTGGAGCAGCAGCCACCCCCAGGCGGCCAAGTCCTCGGGCGTCGCGCGCGACAACCGCGGCTCCAGGTCATCGGCCCACTTCACAGCGAGCTTCCGGGCCTCATCGAACTTGCCTTGCCTGACGAGCAACCAGCACCAGGTCGTCACGACGCTGGCGGCGCGCAGCCGGTCTGGGGCGTCGTCGAGCGCGCGCCGCAGAGCGGTGTCGGCTGCCTGGAACTGCCGGGACTGGGTGAGTGTGCTGCCAGCGATGTTCAGCAAGTGGGCGCGCACGGCGCGGGCTTCGGTGCTGTCATCGAGCGCATCAGCGTCACGGAGGAGAGGGGCGAGCAGGCCGACCAGCTTGGACATGCGGTTGCCGAAGAACGCTGAGCGTACGGCCGGCAGTTGGGCGGCAATCCCGGCGGCCGTAGGCTCCTCCTCCAGCACGGCGGGCGGCTGCTCGACAGCCTGCTGCAGCGGTCGCCAGGGCTTCGGCGTCGGGCCGGCCGAGGGCTCAGGGCGGCAGACGAGATCGGTGGTCGGCACGCGAAGTGCCCGTGCGAGTGCGTGCGCGGTCTCCATCCTGGTGTCCACCGCCGTGCCCTGCTCTAGCTGGCGAATCCACGAGAGCGAGACGCCTGATGCGGCTGATAGTCCACGCTGGCTGAGGCCGCGGCGCTTGCGCACCTTCTTCAGCCGGTCGCCGATGTGCTCTTCGGAGTGCTCGGGCATACTGACTCCAGCGTTCTGAGGTGACACCAGAACCGTACCCCCGGGCAGCCCCGCGGGTACCCGAACGGCCCCCGGTAGGGGGCCGTTCGCTCTTCGCGTCCCCGGGCGCGCGTTGGACCTGCGGGCGGTCACGCCCTGGGTGCGCATCACAAGGCGGATACCGGGCCCCCGGGCGCCGTAACGGGTACAGCGCTTCGCCGCCGTACCCCCGTTCCGCCCCCGCGGGGCGTCCGCGCAGGCGGAAGGAATGGCGATGTCGGCAGTCTCGACCGGTCGTCCGTCGCCCGTGGCTCAGCCTGCGGTGCCCGGCAGGTGGATGGCGTCCTGCGGGGTGGTGGAGCGGACCCGGCACCATGACTCTGCGGATCGTGGCCCCGCCGCTGGGCTCGCCCGCGACCGTAGCCGGCGCTTCCGCCGCGGGCAGCGGCCCCGTTGCTGCGAACGGCGCGAATGTGCCGCACCCAGCGTGAAGCCGGTGTTCGGACTCGAGGCAGCCGTGCTCGGGGTGCGCGTGGCCTGCACCGCGTCGTGGGGGCACGACCGGGCTACGGGGGTGCGGTGTCGGGGTGCTGCTGCTCGTGTGCGCGCCGTTCGACGTGGGCTTTGAGCATTGGTCCCCGCTCGGACGCGGCCCGGGGACGGAGGGGCGCCGCCTTCCGCTATCGCCGGCGTTGTCACGGAGCCCGCGGCGATCGGCCCTCGTTCCCGCCCGGACCGCGGACCTACGCGCACTCGGCGCGCCCGGGAGTCCGCCACGTGCGCGTAGGTGGGCGAAAGTCGGCCCCGGTGGGTGATTTGCCCTAATTTTGTGGGTGGGTTACCGCGAGTTTGTCACGGCGAGGGGCATACCCAACGCTCCAGGGGGCGGATGCGGCGCCGACCGGCCCGCGGGTGCGCGCCGTGGGGCGAAAGTCGATCCCCGTGGGAGATTTGCCCGAGTCTGGCGGGCGGGTAGCCGCGAGTTCTGACCCTCCGTCGTCGTAGGGAGCGGCGGGGTGGGGGCGGG
>NZ_JCANSZ010000108.1:0-9877 GCF_059570535.1 Streptomyces sp. CNP082 | reverse complement strand
AGCAGCGAATGTCCCACGTCGGCCGGAGACACCTCTCCCCCTGCCGCCGTGACGAACTCCCGCAGCCGTGCCGCCTGCGCCCGCAGCGCCTCCGCACTACGCGCCGACACCACCCACGGCACCACCGGCAGCACACCCGAACCAGACTCCACCGCAGACGCCGGCTCATCCGCCGGAGCCGCCTCCAGGATCACGTGCGCATTCGTGCCACTGATCCCGAACGACGACACCGCCGCACGCCGCGGCCCACCACCCTCCGGCCACTCCCGCGCCTCCGTCAACAACGACACCGCACCCGCATCCCAATCCACATGCGTGGTGGGCTGATCGACGTGCAACGTCTGCGGGAGGGCGCCGTGGCGCATCGCCTCGACCATCTTGATGACACCCGCGACACCGGCCGCCGCCTGCGTGTGCCCGAGGTTCGACTTCAGCGACCCCAGCCACAGCGGACGGTCCACCGAGTGCTCCCGCCCGTACGTCGCGAGCAGCGCCTGCGCCTCGATGGGGTCGCCGAGCTTCGTCCCGGTCCCGTGGCCCTCGACCACGTCGACCTGTCCAGCGTTCAGTCCGGCACTGGCCAGCGCCTGCTGGATCACCCGCTGCTGCGAAGGCCCGTTGGGCGCCGTCAGCCCGTTGGAGGCGCCGTCCTGGTTGATAGCCGAGCCGCGCAGCACGGCAAGCACTTTGTGCCCCTGCCGCCGGGCCTCCGACAGCCGCTCCAGCAACAGCAGACCGACACCCTCGGCCCAGCCCGTACCGTCCGCGCCTTCCGCGAACGCCTTGCACCGGCCGTCCGGCGAAAGCCCCCGCTGCCGCGAGAACTCCAGGAACATCCCGGGAGAGCCCATGACGGTGACGCCGCCGGCGAGCGCCCGGTCGCACTCCCCGCTCCGCATCGCCTGAGCGGCCAGGTGCAGCGCGACCAGCGACGACGAACACGCCGTGTCGATCGTCACCGCCGGACCCTCAAGACCGAACGCGTACGCCACCCGCCCCGACAACACGCTGACCGTGGTACCGGTCAGCAGATGTCCGTCGTGGCCGTCATGACCGTCGGCGAGCCGGGGCCCGTACTCCTGTGCGGTGGCGCCGATGTACACGCCGGTGCGGGTGCCGCGCAGGCTGTCGGGATCGATGCCCGCGCGCTCACACGCCTCCCACGACGTCTCCAGCACCAGCCGCTGCTGCGGATCCATCGCCAACGCCTCACGCGGCGAAACACCGAAGAACTCCGCATCAAAGTCCCCCGCGTCATGGAGGAAGCCGCCGTGACGCGCGTACGACTTCCCCGACTTGCCCGGATCGCCGTCGAAGAGATCGGCCCCCCAGCCCCGGTCCACCGGGAACTCCGAGATCCCCTCACGCCCCGACCACACCAGATCCCACAGCTCCGCCGGCGACGTCACACCGCCCGGGTAGCGGCACGCCATCCCCACGACCACGACCGGATCGTCCGCGTCCACGGCGGGGGCGGTGGTCGCGACGCCGTCGTCGGCGCCGGCGAGGCGGGCGTGCAGGTGGGCGGCGAGGCGTTCGGGGGTGGGGTGGTCGAAGAGGACGGAGCTGGGCAGGTCGAGGCCGGTGGCGTCGGTCAGCCGGTCCCGGAGGGTGACTGCGGAGATCGAGTCGAAGCCCAGGTCGCGGAAGGCGCGCCGGACTTCGACGGCCGACGCGTCGGCGTACCCGACGACGCCGGCGGCCTCGCCCACGACGAGCGCCAGGGCCTCCGAGTGACCGAGACCGGTGCCCGAGGCGGAGGCGGTGGTGGAGACAGGGGCTGGGACGAGAGCCGTCTGAGCGGAAGAAGCCGACGTGTCCGTACGCGTCCCTTCGGGACCGTCAGCCGGGCGCACCGCCGGGGCCTGCCGCTCCCCCGTCAGCCAGTGGCGCTCGCGCTGGAACGCGTACGTCGGCAAGTCGACATGCCCGGCGCCCGCGCCCTGGAACACGGCGGACCAGTCGACGGCCACGCCGTGCAGGTGGGCCCGTACGACCGCTGTCAGCACCTCGCGTGCCTCGGGCGTGCTGCCGCGGCGCAGCGGTACGGTCACCGCGTTCGGCAGGCAGTCCTTGGCCATGGCGGACAGGACCCCGTCCGGCCCGATCTCCACGAGCGTGGTGACACCGGCCGCGCCGAGCCAGCGCACACCGTCGTGGAAGCGGACGGTCCGGCGGACGTGCCGCACCCAGTAGTCGGGGGCGCAGATCTCGTCGGCGCCGACTTCCTGGCCGTTGAGGTTGGACACGATCGGGATGCGCGGCGGCCGGAAGTCCAGTTCGGCGGCGACGGCGGCGAAGTCGGCGAGCATGCCGTCCATGTGGGCGGAGTGGAAGGCGTGGCTCACCCGCAGCCGGCGCGTCTTCCAGTCCCGCTCCGCGCACACCGCGACCAGGCGGTCAACGGCTTCGGCGTCGCCCGAGACGACGGTGGCCGCGGGGCCGTTGACCGCTGCGACGTCCAGCCCGGGGATGGCATCCGGGCCGGTGAGCAGTGCCTCGACCTCGTCGGCCGGCGCGCGGACGGACAGCATCGCGCCGCCCTCCGGCAGCGCCTGCATGAGCCCGCCGCGGGCGGCGACCAGGCGGCAGGCGTCGGGCAGGGTGAGCACGCCGGCGACGTGGGCGGCGGCGAGTTCGCCGATGGAGTGGCCGGCCACCACGTCCGGGCGCATCCCCCAGCTCTCGAGCAGCCGGAACAGGGCGACCTCGAAGGCGAACAGCGCGGGCTGGGCGTAGACCGTGCGGTGCAGCTCCGGGTCGTCGTCGGCGAACATCACGTCGCGCAGGGGGCGGTCGACGTACGGCGCGAGCGCGACGTCGAGCGCGGTGCACAGCTCGTCGAGTGCGGCACGGAAGACGGGCCAGGCCGCGTACAGCTCACGGCCCATGGCCGCGCGCTGGCTGCCCTGGCCGGCGAAGAGGTGCGCGACGCGGCCGTCGCGGACGGTGCCGCGCAGGATGCCGGAGGCGGGGGTGTCGCCGGCAAGTGCCGCCAGGCCGGTGAGCAGGGCGTCGAGGGTTCCCTCGGCGGCCGGAGCCGTCGCCTCCGCGAGGGTGAGGGCGGGGACGACGGCGGCCCGGTACTCGAAGGCCGAGCGGGTGGTGGCTAGAGCGCGGGCGACGTCGACGGGAGTGGCGACGTCGCCTCGCGCGGTCAGGTGGTCGTGCAGCCGGCGCGCCTGGGCCCGCAGGGCGGCGGCGCTGCGGCCGGAGAGGAGGAAGGGCAGCACGCCGACGCCGGTGACCGGCGCCGCCTCCTGCGCGGCAGCGGTGTCGTCCGGCACGTGGCCTGTGTGACCGGTCTCCGCCTCCGGGTTCGCGCTCCGCGCCGGCGGCTCCGCCACCACGACGTGCGCGTTCGCCCCGCCCATCCCGAACGAGCTGACCCCGGCGATCAGGGGCCGGTCGGTGTGCGGCCAGTGCCCGTGCTCCTCCTGGACCCGCAGCCCGAGTTCGGCGAGCGGGATCGCCGGGTGGGCGGAGCGGAAGTGGAGGCTGCGGGGCAGTTCCCGGTGGTGCAGGCTGAGCAGCGTCTTGATCAGGCCGGCGATGCCGGCCGCGCCCTCCAGGTGGCCGACGTTGGTCTTGGCGGAGCCGACGCGCAGCCGGTTGTCGTCGTCGCGCCCGGCGCCGAGGGCCTCGCCGAGGGCCGTCGCCTCGACGGGGTCGCCGAGCCGGGTGCCGGTGCCGTGCAGTTCGACGTACTGGATGTCGCCGGGTGCGACGCCGGCGCGGTCGCAGGCCAGGCGCAGCAGGTCGGTCTGGCCCCGGGCGCCCGGGGTGGTGAGGGTGTCCGTGGTGCCGTCGTTGTTGACAGCGCTGCCGAGGATGACGCCGAGCACCGGGTCGCCGTCGTCGAGGGCGTCGGGCAGCCGCTTGAGCAGCACGAGGCCGCCGCCCTCGCCGCGTACGTAGCCGTTGGCGCGAGCGTCGAAGGTGTGGCAGCGGCCGTCGGGCGACAGGGCGCCGAACGCCTCCGTGACCGCGTACCCGTCGGCCGTGAGGTTGAGGTTCACGCCGCCGGCCAGCGCGAGGTCCGCCTCGCCGCGCAGCAGGCTCTCGCAGGCGAGGTGGACGGCGGAGAGGGAGGAGGACTGGCCGGTGTCGACGGACATGCTGGGGCCGGTGAGGCCGAGGAGGTACGAGATGCGGTTGGCGATGATGCCGCGGTGCAGGCCGGTCGCGGTGTGCTGGCCGACGGCGGCCGGGCCGAGCTGCTGGGTGAGCCGGGCGTAGTCGTCGGCGATGGCGCCGACGAACACCCCGGTGCGGGTGCCGGCGAGCGACGCGGGCACGATGCCGGTCCGTTCCAGCGCCTCCCAGGCCAGTTCCAGCACGAGGCGCTGCTGCGGGTCCATGGCGGCGGCCTCGCGCGGGCCGATGCCGAAGAAGGCGGGGTCGAAGAGGTCGACGTGGTCGAGGAACGCGCCGCTGCGGGCCGTCTCCGCCGTCTCCCCCGGAGCGTGCAGGTCCGGGCGTCCGTCGGGGAGCCCGGTGACGGCGTCGCGGCCGTCGCGCAGCAGTTCCCAGTACGCCTCGGGGGTGTCGGCCAGCGGGAAGCGGCAGGCCATGCCCACCACGGCGAGGGTTGCCGGGCCTTCGGGTCGCACGAGGGCCTGGGCCGCCGGTTCCGACACTGTCCACACTCCGATCCGTGGGTGCCCGGCGGGCGCGCGGAGGCGATGCCGGGCGCTGTACTGGCTCATGCTGGGCGGCCGGGCTAAAGAGGGCCTAACCGCAGGCTGAGTGCCTTACTGGCAGCTCACGCGGACTCCGCCGGGGCCTCGCGGCGCTCCCGGCGCCGGGCCCGCAGCCGGACGACGACGAACCGTATGACGAGCACGAGGAGGATGCCGCCGACGACCGCGGTGAACCCGTTCGCGTACTGCTCGACGGTGTCGTGGTTGCTGCCGACGGCGTAGCCGACGGTGAGGAGGACGAGGTTCCACAGCAGCGAGCCGATCGCCGTGTACGCCACGAACAGCGGCATCGCCATGCGCTCGATCCCGGCGGGGAGGGAGACGTAGCTGCGCACGATGGGTATCAGCCGGCCTATCAGCACGGCCTTGGCGCCGTAGCGCCCGAACCACCCCTCGGCGCGGTCGAGGTCGGACTCCTGGACCAGGGGGAAGCGGATGAAGATCGCGCGGGTGCGCCGTCGGCCGAGGAGCGCGCCGACGTAGTAGTGGAGGACGGATCCGACCACGGACCCGAGTGTGCTCCAGCACACGAGGGCGAGGAAGTCGAGGTCACCGAGGCGGGCCGTGTACCCGCCGAGCAGCAGCACGAGCTCGCTGGGCACGGTGGGGAAGAGGCTCTCCAGCCCCGTGGCGATCGCGACCCCGGGCGAGCCGAGGTTCTCCATGAGGTCGGTGGCCCAGTTGCCGGCACTGTCCGCCGGGGCGGCGGCCCACATCTGAGGTTCGAGGATCATGGCACTTCCCGGGCTCTGCTGGTCGGGGGCGGGCAGGACTGACCGGCGGGCGGTGCCCGCCGGTCTCAGCCCGTCGTTCGGCTGTGGTCCGCGACGTCAGTCGCAGAGCTCAATGGAGTTGAGCGACTCGGTCTCGCTGACGAGGGTCCACGAGAGCTGGCCGATCTTGCCGGCGTACCGGCCGCCGGTGCCGTAGGCCGGGAGCTTCTGCTCCTTGCCCGCGGCCAGCGCGGTCAGGTTGACCAGGCCCGCGACGTGAATGGTGCCGTCGTCGAGGGTGTACTCGGAGGCCGAGAACGAGAACAGCTCGCCGGTCTCGGCGTCCTTCTTGATGATGATGCCCTTGATGTCGTTGGTCCCGATGCGGTTGCGCTGCTCGTCCAGCACCGCGTCCTCGGTGATCACGACATCGCCGACGCTGGGACCGACCGGAGCCGCGTCCTTGGTCTCGGTGGAGACCAACTGCTCGATGAACGAGATGGTCACGCACTCCGATGGGGCCTTGTCACTGTCCGCGGCGTGCGCTTGGCCCGCGCCTACGGGCACGGTAAGCGCGAGGGCCGCGACCCCGGCGGCGGTCAGCCGGGAGGGGAACTCTGTCGGGCGCACTGCTTTCCCTTCTGGTGGTGGTGTTGCTGGGCGAAAGCGCCCGGCACCGCTCAGCACAGCAGGCACCGGCGCCGAGGGTGCCATGCTGTTCCGTTGGCCTAAAGGCGCCCTTGGCCGGTTCTCACGCCGGCTTGGGCGGCAGCGCCGCCACGCGCACCCGGCCGGCTTGTCAGCCGGTCGGGGCGCCGAACCAGGCGCGCAGCACGATGCGCAGCTCATCCTGACCCCAGCCGTCGCCGTCGTGCCAGGCGACGCAGCCGTCCGGACGTAGCAGCAGGGTGGCGGGCAGGTCCGGTACGGGCTGGGCGCGGACGACGTCGACCCGGTCGGCCCAGCCGCTCTCCTCCTGCGCCGACGCGTCACCGGACAGGTCCAGCAGCACGCCGCGACCGGACTGCAGGGTCTCGGCGACACCCATGTCACCGGCGGCGGTCTTGATGCGCACCTGCGGCAGCCGCCGGCCGAGCAGCCGGTCGTCCTCGTCGGCCTTCGGCACGCCGTCGTAGGCGAGGGGGACGGCCGGGCCGAGGTTGGTGACGAGTTCGGCGAGGAACACGTTCACGTCGTCGAACTTCAGGAACTCGGCCATCATCTCCCGCATGTAGCGGGCGAGCGGGCGCGGGTAGAGGAGGGCGAGCTGCGCCTGGATGTTCATGCAGGCCAGCCGGCCCGCGAGGTGCCGCTCGTCGTGGTACGAGTCGAGCAGGCCCTCCGGTGCCCAGCCGTGGACCTCGGCGGCGATCTTCCAGCCGAGGTTGACCGCGTCGCCGATGGCGGTGCCGATGCCCTGCCCGTTGTACGGGTAGTGGACGTGCGCGGCGTCGCCGGCGAGGAACACCCGGCCCTTGCGGTACTGATCGGCGTTGCGGGTGACGATCGAGTAGTGCCGCAGCCAGTGCGCCTCGGTGGCCCTCAGCTCCTTGCCGGTGAGCCGCTTGACGGCGTCGTCGAGCTGCTCCAGCGTCGCCGGGCCGTCCTCGAACTCCGGCGGCTCGGTGGAGAACTCGGCGCTGAAGACCCGCATGACGTCGGGGCTCAGCGGGGCGCCGAGGAACTGGTCGCCGTTCTCGGTGTACGACAGGCCGTACTGCTCGGGGGCCACGTCCCCGCGGTCGATCGCGACGTCGCCGACTATGCCGCGTACGATCACCCAGTCGTCGCCGACGTAGTCGATGCCGGCGCCCTCGCGGACGACGCTGTCACGCCCGTCGCAGCCGACCAGATACCGGCACCGCAGCGTCTGCTCGCCGGCGTCCGAGGCGAGCGTGACGGTGATGCCGGACCCGTCGGCGGCCTCCTCGAAGCCGGTCAGCCGGGTGGCCCAGCGCAGGTCGACGCCCAGCTCGACCGCCCGGTCGATCAGCGCCTTCTCCAGCCGGGACTGCAGCACCATGTGGGTGGGCTCACGCGGCCCCTGCACCTTCTCGAAGGCCAGCCGCAGGTCCGCGAACCGCACCTCGGGGAAGGTGACCGTGCCCTCCCGCAGCCCGGCCGCCAGGCCGCGCTGGTCCAGCATCTCCAGCGTGCCCGCGTTGATGGCCATGGCCGGAGCCTCGGCGCGCTGCGAGGGATGGACGTCCACAAGCACCGCGGGCACGTCGCGCATCGCCAGCTCGCAGGCAAGCATCAGACCGGCGGGCCCGGCGCCCACGACGACGACCGGCTCACTCATAAAGGCTCCTTTGGAAGGTACGAACGTACGTCGGTACGGGGCGTGTTGCCCGGGTCGGCGCGGAGCGCGTCACCGGACCGCGGCCCCGGCCGCTGGTGCGGGGGAGGTGTCCCCCTCGAACGTGGTCATCAGGTAACCCGCCAGCGCCTGCGGCGTGGGGTTGTCGAAGATGGCCATCGGCGGGATCTGCAGCCCCGACACGGCCGCGATCCGGTTGCACAGTTCGAGGGCCGTGAAGGAGGAGAACCCCAGCTCCGTGAACTCGGCGTCCTCGGGTATGCCGGTCACGTCCGCGTGGCCGAGGACTTGGGCGGAGGTGTCCCGCAGCAGTTCCAGCAGCAGTGCGGACCGCTCGGCGGCGGAGGCGGTGTCCAGCCGGTGGCGCAGCCGCGCGGCGGCCTCGCCGAGGTGCCCGGCGCCGTCGTCCTCGGGCTCCCAGGCACCGCCCTCCCCCGCGCCGGCACCGCCGGCCCCGGGGATCGCGCGCAGCAGGGAACCGGCGCCGCCCTGCTCGGGCTGCCTGACGTAGCGGTCCCAGTCGACGTCCACCAGGACGGGAGCGGCCGACCGGCCGGCGAGGGCACGTACCAGCAAGCGGGCCGCGGGCCTGGGCGCCATGGGGCGGATGCCCTGGTAACGCAGGTGCTTTCCGGCGGCGGTGTCCGCCGCATCCGGGGCCAGCCACGGCCCGCAGGCCAGCGTGGTGACGGGCAGGCCGAGTTCGCGGTACGTCTGCGCCAGCGCGTCCAGGTGGGCGTGCACCGCGCCCTGGGCACCGAACCCGGCCGCGCCGAGGACGCCGACCGCGGAGAAGCAGAGCACGAACGCGTCCAGCCCGCGGTCCAGGGTCAGTTCGCAGAGGTTGGCCAGGGACGTCGCGGCTGGGTCGAGCAGCCGACTGATCTCGTCGCCGTCCACGGCGCCGACGACGGAGTCGTCGAGTTCGGCGGCGGCGTGCACCACCGCGGTGAGCGGGTGCTCGGGCG
The DNA here is from genome assembly GCF_059570535.1 of Streptomyces sp. CNP082. Classification (NCBI taxonomy): domain Bacteria; kingdom Bacillati; phylum Actinomycetota; class Actinomycetes; order Kitasatosporales; family Streptomycetaceae; genus Streptomyces; species Streptomyces sp. CNP082. The sequence continues at coordinate 1,173 of NZ_JCANSZ010000108.1, read as the reverse complement.
CGACGGAACGGATGAGGGCGGCGACGGCATCGCGGTCGGTGAGGTCGACCGGGGCGACGACCGCGTCCGCGCCCGCCTCGCGCAACTGCGCGACCAGCGCGGCGGTTTCCCCGTCCTCCCTGTCCGTCCCGTCCGTCCCGGGCCCGGTGGCCAGCAGCAGGTGGCGTACGCCTCCGCGTACCAGCTCCACGGCGACCTCTCCGGCGAGCGCACCCGACGCCCCGGTCAACAGCACCGTGCCGTCCGTGGCACCGGGCCACCGCTCGGTGGCCGCGGCCAGGTCCACCGGACTCAGCCGGCGGGCAAGTAGCGCTCCGGGCCGGACGGCGACCTGGTCCTCGACTGCGCCGGAGCCGCCGCCCGCCCGCCCGGCGAGCGCCGCACGGAGCCGGTCACGCACGCCCCGGTCGCCTCCCCCGCCCGCGGGCAGGTCGACCAAGCCGCCCCAGTGCTCGGGGTGTTCGACGGCGAAAGCCTGCGCCAGCCCCCAGATCCGGGCCTGCGTGGGATCGGCGAGCGGGTCCTGCGCGCTGGTCGCCGCGCCGCCGGCGGTCACGAACCACACCGGGGCCTGCGTCGCCGCATCGTCCAGTGCGTGCAGCAGCGCGGCGGACAACTCCAGCCCGGCCGGCCCCGGCTGCCCGGGATCGGCGCACGACAGCAGCGACAGCACCCCGGAGAGCCGGGCACCGCACGCCAGCAGGGCGGCGCGCAGCCGGCTGGCGAAGGTCGTACGGGCCATCCCCCGCTCCACGGTGACCACTTCGGCACCGGCCCCGCCCTCGTCCAGCGCCGTCAGCACGGTCCGTACGGCCGGCTGCAACTCGGCACCCTCGGGAACGAGAACAACCCAGGCGCCGTCCAGCAGGGGCGGCGCGCCGTCGTCCAGGGCCTCCCAGCCGAGCCGGTGGCCCCAGCCGCGCTGCCGGCGCCAGGTGACGAGTGACGGCAGGACGGTCTTCCACGCCGTGACGTCGGCGTCCTGCACGCCCATCGCGGCCAGCACACCGTCCAGATCCTCGCGCTCCAGCGCATCCCACAGCTCGGCATCGCCGGGGCGGATGTCGGTGGCCTTGCCGGGGTCGGCACGCAGCCAGTAGGGGCGGTGTTGGAAGGGGTAGGTGGGGAGGGTGGGGAGGGTGCTCGCGTTCTGCGGGAGGTGGGGGGTGAGGT
>NZ_JCANSZ010000107.1:0-11133 GCF_059570535.1 Streptomyces sp. CNP082 | reverse complement strand
GGGGAGGGGGACGGGGTCGTGGGGGCGGGGGCGGTCGCGGGCGTTGTCCGGGGCGTGGTCGCGGTCCGGGGCGTGGTCGCGGGGGTGGTCCGGGGCGTGGGTGGGGTCGGGGGCGTGGTCGCGGGCGTGGTCCGGCTCGGGGCCGTACTCGGGGCCGTGCGCGCGGCTGTGCTCGTGGTCCGGTGCGTGGTCGTCCTCCGGACCGTGACCGCCGTCGGGCCCGTCGCCGTACGCCGTGCCCGCCACTTCGTCGGCCAGCCACGCCAGCCGGTCGCGGTCCGCGCCCGCGGGCACCGGCGCCAGGGCCCTGTGGCAGCGGGCGGCGTACGCGCGCGCCATACTCCGCGCCGCGCGCAGCGCACCGGTGTCGTGCGCGAGCCGTGAGAGGTGCCGCTGGCGGGCGCGTTCGTCCGTCGTGCCGTCGACAAGCTCGGCGAGGGCGGCCCGTTCGGCACGGCCGCCGAGGCGGTGGGCGAGGAGCACGGGGAGAGCGGGGCGGCGGTTGCGGAGGTCGCTGCAGACGGGCTTCCCGTCGCGCCGCTCGCCGTCGTCTGCGCCGTCGCTGCCGTCATCGCCACCGGGCCCGTACGGCAGCAGGTCGTCCCGGATCTGGAACGCGATCCCCATCGCCTCCCCGTACGCCGCGAGCGCCCCGGTCTGCTGCGGGCTGCCACCGCCGAGCACCGCCCCCACGCGGCACGCGGCGCGGAACAGCGACGCGCTCTTCAGCCGCGCCATCTCCACGTACGCGGCGATGCCCCCGTCCGGCGCCGCGGTCGCCTCGTGCAGGCTGCCGCTGAGCGCGATCTCCTGCGCGACGCCCCGCGCGGCCTGCTGCCCGGCGGCACCGAGGGCCTCGACGGCGTCGAGGACGCGGTCCTCGGGCACGCCGGTGCGCCGGCAGGCGTCGAGCTGCTGGAAGAGGGCGAAGAACAACGAGTCGGCCGCCAGCACCCCGTGGGCGAGCCCGAACTCGCGGTGCGCCGCGGCCTTGCCGCGGCGCAGCTCGTCGCCGTCGATGATGTCGTCGTGAACGAGGGTGGCGACGTGGGCGAGTTCGATGCCCACGGCCGCGGGCAGCACCGCGGCGTACGAGCCGCCGACGGCCCCGGCGGCAGCGAGCAGGGTGACGGGGCGCAGGAGCTTGCCGGACGGGGTGAGGGCCCACCGCTGCACGGTGTCGAGGAGATCGGGGCCGCCGGCGCCGGAACCGCTGCGGTCCAGCCATGCGGCGATGCCGGCGTCGACGGCCTGACGCAGCTCGGCGAGCGGAAAAATCGCCGGGCCGGCGTCGGTGCGCTGCATGAGGACAAGCCGCCTTCCGGGGGCAGGGTGAGATGGGCGCCCACTGGTAACGAGAGTGCGGAAGCCGGGGGCACTGGGGGTCACCCCACCGGGGGGCTCGCCGGTTGGTGCGGGGCGCGCGGGCGGGGAGTGCGCGCTACGCGGGGCCGGCGGCGGCCCGGCGGCGGGCGGCTTCGGCGTCGTCGGGGCGGCTCCGGCCGGCCGGCGTGGGTCGAGCGCGACGGCCGGCGCGCCGCCTCCCGCAGCGCCGCCAGCTCGGCGCAGAACCTCTCCGTGTCCCCTTCCGCGGCTTCCGGGGGCGGCGACCGCCGGAAAGGCCGCCCTACCCGTACCGGCCAGGCCAGCCGCCGCCGTCCGGCCCGGCGGGGGTCGCCGGAAACCCCCCGGCAGCGGCCTCCTGGCACGGCCGCAGACGCGGCGCCGACGCAGCGCCGACCAGGAGGACCACCACCCATGAACAAGACCCCCGCACCCCAGCAGACCGCCCGTACCGAACGACTCGCGCTCCTCGGCCGGCTGGCCGCCGGGTGCCTCGGCGGGGCCGTACGGGCGCTGGTGGACTGGCTGTTGAACGCCCGCTGAAACCAGCCAGTAACAAAGTTGGCGCAATCGCTATGCCCATGACAATAAAGTGCCGTCCCCGGTCTTGCCCTGCCGGAGGCGGGCTGCCTCAATGCCTACGTATGCGGGGTGACCCCTCATCCACCCCGACCCCCCACCAGGAAGAGGCTCTTCATGAAGAAGGCACGCACTGCCCTGGGCGTCGGTGCCGCGGTCGCCGGCGCGATGTTGCTGGCCGCGCCGAGCGCGATAGCCGTGGAGCCGCAGACCGCCACCCTCGAGTTCGAATGCGGCAGCTTCGGCAGCGGCCAGGCGACGCTCGAAGCCACGCAGGACGGCACCGCGGCGACCATCACCATCAAGACCGACGCCGTCACCGCCCCGATCAGCATCCCGGCGGGCTCCGCCGACTCGACGCTCACGCTCACCAAGAACGGCTCCGAGACGGTGGAGTTCTCCGGCAGCGACAACCCGGCCATTCCGGCGGGCGGTGGTGTCGACAGCGGGCCGCTGACCGGCACGGTCGCCTCGGGTGACTCCCTGGAGGCCACGTCCCTGACGGTTTCGGTCTTCGGTATCTCGGCCAACTGCACCGCTACGAGCCCGCAGTCCCCGGGCCCGTTCGTCTTCGACTGATTCGACTGACGGGCGCGGAACACAACAGAGCGCGCACCGGTGGCCGGGCAACCGCCCGGCCACCGGCCTGTCAAGACACGTACTGCCGGCACTCCCCGGTGAAGACGCCGTCCAGGCACTCCCGCAGCAGCTCCTCGCCGACCGCGGCGGTCGCCTGACCGCCAACCGTCCCGTCGGGCTCCTGGTAGAGCTGGTCGGCCAGCCCGGTGACGAGCGCCGCGATGCGCGTGGCGGCCACCTCGCTGTCGACGTCCTCTGCCACCTCGCCGCACTCCTTGCCGTTGTGCACCGCCGTCGCCAACTGTCCCCGGAAGTCCGCCGCCGTGGCCCGCGCGACTTCGGCGAGTCTGGCGTTGTCGAGGGCGCGGCCGAGGAAGGCGCGGGTGACGCGGTACTCGCCGCGCCGCTCGTCGTCGAGCGGCAACTGTTCCCACAGGCTGTGGAAGACGACTTCGGAAATCCGCCGCTGCTCTTCCGCACCCTTGGCGATCCACCCCGCCACCCGCTCGCGGAACGCCGTCGTCACCTGCTCGTACGCGAAGAGCAGCAGGTCGTCCTTGCTGGCGAAGTAGTGCTGGACGAGACCGACGGAGATGCCCGCCTGCCGCGCCACCCCGGCGACGGTCACCGCGTCGAGGCCCTTCGTGGTCACCAAGTGCCGGACGGCGGCGGCGATCTCGCGGCGGCGGGCGGCGTGGTCTGCGGTGCGGGGCACGCGCATAACCGTATCAGGGTATGGTTACGCAATAACCGTACGACTATACGGTTATGCCGTGCTCCGCCCTGCCTGGAGACCGAACCATGCGAACTCGCGCAGCCACCCTGATACTTCTCCTTCTCACCGCACTCGCCCCGACCCCGGCCCCGGCGCACGCCCGCGCCGACACCGCCCAGCGAGTCGACTCGTACCTGCGAGAACGCGCGCAGGCCACCGGCACCCCCGGCCTCGCCTACGCGATCGTCGGCCCCGAAGGCATCGAGCGCACCGGCGCCTTCGGTCACGACGGCGACGGCAGGACCGTCACCGCGCGCACGCCGTTCCTGTGGGGCTCGATCGCCAAGCCCGTGACCGCGACCGCCGTCATGACGCTCGTCGAGTCCGGCGCCGTCGGCCTCGACGAGCCCGTACGCACCTACCTGCCGCGCTTCACCCTCGCCGACCCCGGCGCCGCCGAACGCATCACCGTCCGCCACCTGCTCCAGCAGACCAGCGGCCTGCCCGAATACACCGGCGTCACCGACCGCTTCGGGGCGCGCGAGGACCCGTACGGCCAGGCCGTGGCGGACCTCGCGGACACCGAGCCGACCGCCGCCCCCGGCGAGCGCCACGGCTACTCCAGCGCCAACTACCTCCTCCTCGGCGCGCTCGTCGAAGCCGTCACCGGCCGCCCCTACGAGGCGTACCTCCGCGAACACGTCCTGCTCCCGCTGGACATGCGCGGCGCGGTCACCACCCCCCGGCAGGCCCGTGCCGTGCCCCGCGGGCACGGCTACGTGTACGGCCAGCCGGTGGCCGTCGGCGTGCGGTACGACCCGGCCGGCGCCAGCTACGGCTACCTCGGCGGCACCGTCCGCGACCTCGCCCGCTTCGCCGGCGCCCACCTCGACGGCGGTTCGTACGCCGGGTCACAGGTCCTGACCCCCGGGTCCGTCGCGCAGATGCACCGCGGCACCGCCGCCGTGGGCGGCACCCAGAAGTACGGCCTCGGCTGGCGCGACGACACCCGCGACGCCGACCTGGGCACCCGCACGGTCTGGCACGCCGGCGGCGCCCCCGGCTACCAGGCGATGGTGATCCTGCTCCCCGAGGCCGACCGCGCCCTGGTCGTCCTGCAGAACGCCTACGGCTACTTCCAGGCCGGCGACCTCAACGCCGCGGGCTTCGGCGCCGCCCGCATCCTCGCCGGCGGCGATCCCGAACCGCCCCCCGGCGACGCCCCGTACACCGCGTTCCTGGCCTTGCTCACCGCCGCAGTCGCCCTCCTCGCCGCCGCCACCGCCTGGTCCGCCTACCGCGTCCTGCGCCCGGCGCGCACCCTCCGCACCCGCCGCCGCGTCCTGACCGCCACCGCCTGCTGGGTCCTGGCCGCCCTCGCCGCCGCCGCGCTCGCGGGCGTCCTCGTCCCGCGGGCGTTCGGCGTCGGCCTCCCCCTCATCCGCCTCTACGCCCCCGACCTGGGCTGGCTCCTCACGCTCACGGCACTCGCCGGCTGCGCGCTGGCCGCGGCCCGGCTCGCCGCCGGCTTCCGCGCCCTGCGCCGCGCAACGCGGGGCGGCGCGGCGCGGGCGACGGGGGCGACGGGCGGTGAGGGGCGGTGAGGGCGCGGACGCACACCGGCGTCTCCGGCCGGATGACTCCGGAGGCGGGACCGCGAGCGGGGCGCGGCGGGTGGTGGTGCTGCCGGCCACGGCCCCCGCGGCGTACCCGGTTTGACCCTGCCGTGGCGTCAGGGTTCAGGATGAGCCCGACGAAGGGCAGAGGGATGAGCTACTCCGTGGGGCAGGTCTCGGCACTCGCCGGGGTGACGGTGCGTACGCTGCACCACTACGACAAGGCCGGGCTGCTCTCCCCCAGCGGACGCAGCCCCGCCGGCTACCGGCTCTACGACGACGCCGACCTGGCGCGGCTCCAGCAGGTCCTCTTCTACCGCGAACTCGGCTTCACCCTCGACGAGATCGCCGCGATCCTGAAGGACCCGCAGGCCAACGCGCTGGAGTACCTCCAGGCCCGGCAGCGGCAACTGGCCGAGGAAGCCGCCAGGCTCCAGCGGCTCGCGGAAGTGGCGGAGCGGGCCATCGAGGTCCAGCAGACCGGGGTGCCGCTGAGCCCCGAGGAGCGCTTCGAGGTCTTCGGCGAGATCGCCTTCGACCTGAGCTACGCCACCGAGGCGCAACTGAAGTGGGCGCACTCGCACGGGCAGCGCGAGGCGATGGAGCGCGCCGCCGCCCACACCAAGGAGGACTGGAGGTACCTGATGGCGGAGGCCACCGCCTGGCGTGCGGAGCTGCTCGCCGCATTCGACGCGGGGGAGCCGGCCGAGGGCGAGCGGGCCATGGACCTCGCCGAGGAGCACCGCCGGCACGTCTCGCGCTGGTTCACCTCCTGCCCGCCGGACATGCACCGGCGGATCGCCGACGACTTCCGCGCGGAACCGCGCGCCTTCGCGCTGGTCGTACCGCACGCCCGGCAACGCCCGGGGCTGGCGGAGTACCTGTGGACGGCGGTCTGCGCCAACGCGGCCCGCCACGAGGACCGGCCCGCCGCCGGGGAGGACGCCTGATGCGCATCCTGATCGCCGCCGCCGGATCGCGCGGGGACATCGCGCCGTACACGGGCCTGGGCGCCGAGCTGGCCCGCGCCGGACACGACGTCGCCCTCGCCGCTACGGACACGTTCGCGCCGCTGGTGCGTTCGGCGGGGCTGGAGTTCCGCCGGCTGCCCGCCGACCACCGGGCCGGGGGCGGCTCGGGCTCAGGCGCGGGCTCAGGCGCGGGCGTGGGCTCGGGCGGGGGAGGAGTCGCGGGCAACCGGGAGCTGATGCGCAGCGCCGCCGCGTTCGTCACCGAGATGGGCCGGGGGTTCGCCGACGCGGTGGCCGAGGGCACCGACGTGCTCCTGCTGTCGGCCACCACCGCCCCGCTCGGCTGGCACCTCGCCGAGGCCACGGGCACACCCACCCTCGGCGTCTACCTCCAGCCCACCGCACCGACCGGCGACTTCCCGCCGGTCGTCACCGGTGCCGGCAGCCGGGGCCGGATCGCCAACCGCACCCTCGGCCGCTTCGCGCTGCGCATGGCCGACCGCGTCTACGCCCGCGCCGTCACCGAACTGCGCACGCACCTCGACCTGCCCCCGCTCTCCCCCGCCGCGATGCGCCGCCGGCAGGAGGACGCCGACTGGCCGGTCCTGCACGGCTTCAGCACCGCGCTTGTGCCGCGCCCCGGCGACTGGCGCTCCGGCCTTCAGGTCGCCGGCACCTGGTGGCCCGCGTACGAACCGGCCGAACCGCTGCCGCCGGAGCTGGCGGACTTCCTCGACGCCGGCCCCGCCCCGGTCCTCATCGGCTTCGGGAGCATGGCGGGCGGCGAGGGGGAGCGGCTGGGCGAGATCGCCGTAGGGGCGCTGCGCCGCGCGGGGCTGCGCGGCATCCTCCAGTCCGGCAGCGCCGGGCTCACCGCGCCCGGCGACGCCGGGGCTGATGTGCTCACCATCGGCGACGTACCCCACGCCCTGCTCTTCCCGCGCCTGGCCGCGGTGGTCCACCACGCCGGGGCCGGCACCTCGGCCGCCGCGCTGCGCGCCGAAGTGCCCTCGGTCCCGGTCCCCGTCACCGCCGACCAGCCGTTCTGGGCGGCCCGCCTCGCCGCCCTGGGCGCCGCCACCGACCCGATCCCGTACGGCACCCTCACCGCCGAGGGGCTCGCCGGCGCCATGAGCCGGGCGGCGGGCGAGCCGGGGTACGCGCGGGCCGCGGCGAAGGCCGCGGCGCATATGGCGACCGAGGACGGCGCGGCCCGCGTACGCGAAGCCGTGCGGAAGGTGACCGAGCGGGCGGGGACTGAGGGGTGACCGCGGGTGCGGCCCGTGCCGGGCGGGCGGGATGCAAGAATCGGCCGTATGGCTGACGTGATCATCGCCGCGTGCGACGGCGCCGCGAGTCCGAACCCGGGGCCGGCCGCGTGGGCGTGGGTGGTGGCGGGCCCGGACGGCGCGGTCGCGCGCTGGGAGGCCGGCCCGCTCGGCAAGGCGACCAACAACATCGCCGAGCTGACGGCCCTGCTGCGGCTGCTGGAGGCCACGGACCCCGCCCTGCCGCTGGAGGTGCGGATGGACTCCACGTACGCGATGCAGGCGGTCACCGACTGGCTGCCGGGCTGGCGGCGGCGCGGCTGGAAGACGTCCGCGGGCAAGCCGGTGGCCAACCAGGAGCTGGTACGCAGCATCGACGACCGCCTGACGGGCCGCGAGGTACGGCTGGTCCACGTCCGCGCGCACCAGGTCGACGGCGACCCCTACAACGCCGCCGCCGACGCCGCCGCCGCCGAGGCGGCCCGTACCCAGAACCCGGCGGGCACCGCACACGGCTCCCCGCTCCCGACGGCGGAGGACACCCCGGCGCGGGTGACGGCCGCCCCGAAGCGCCGCGCCGGCAAGGCGGGCAAGGCGGGCAAGGCGGGCGGGACGCTGAAGGCCAGGTTCCCGGGCCGCTGCCGCTGCGGGCAGTCGTACGCCGCGGGCACGACGATCGCGAAGAACGAGGCCGGATGGGGCCATGTGGAGTGCGCCCAGGCATGAGCGCCCACGCCGCCCGCTCGCCGGGATCGGCCGCCGCCTGAAGGCGGGGGCTCAGCCCTTCCCGACGAGTCCGAGGATCTGGTGGGCGTGTTCCAGGGAGCCCTCGACGGTGTCCACGTCGTACATCGAGTCGATCATGAAGTGGTCGATCCCGGTCCGCTCGTGGACGTCCTTGACGGTGGCGGCGACCTTCTCCGGGCTCGTACCCGCGTCGATGTTCACCCGCAGCACCGTGTCGATGGCCCGGGGGTCGCGGCCCGCCTGCCGGGCGAGCTCGTCCAACTGCGCGCGCTGCGCGCGGAGGCCGTCCACGTCGACCCAGCTCGGGACGACGATCAGCGGCAGCCAGCCGTCGCCGCGGCGGGCGACCCGGCGCAGGGCGCGCTCGGACAGGGCGCCGAGGTAGAACGGCGGGCGCGGCTTGCGCGCCGGCTTGAGGGGGGCGTGGTGCTCGGGCACGGATATCTGGTCGCCCTCGTACTGCGCCGGGTCGGTGGTCCAGATCGCGTCGAGCGTGTCGAGGAGTTCGTCCATGCGGGCGCCGCGGCGGGTGAAGTCCACACCGGCCGCCTGGAACTCCTCGGGCGACCAGCCGATCCCGAAGCCGGGCAGCAGCCGCCCGCCGCTGATCAGGTCGATCGTCGTCAGGGACCGGGCCAGTTGGACGGGCGGGTACAGCGGGGCGATCAGCACGTGCGAGCCGAGCAGCACCCGGCTGGTCGCGGCGGCGGCGACCCCGAGCAGGACGAACGGGTCGGCGGCGGGGTTCAGCTCTTCCGGAATGGTGTTCCCCTGCCCGCCGTACCCGACGACGGGTCGCACCGCGGCCAGATTGCGGTCCCCCACCCAGAGGCTGGCGCCCCCGGCTTCCTCGACCCCGGAGGCGAACGCGGCGGTCTGCGCGACCTCGTAAGCCTGGCGGTGGAACTGGGGGAGTGCGAAACCTGTCTTCATGGCGTCCTTCACCGTTGCCGCCGGGCAGCGCGGCTCGGCGCCGCCCCGACGTGATCTTATGCGGACGGATCTCAGCCTAGGCGGGCCCGATCACGCCCAACTCGGTTCACGCCAAATGTAGTTGAAGTCTCATTGACTGCAGGGTGGCCCCCGGTGGCGGCGTCGCCGCCGGCGGCGAGCTCGTCGCCCAGGGAGCTTCGGCGGTAGAGGATGAAGCGTCCGTGGCGGGCGCGGCGGGTGAGACCGGCGTCGGTCAGGATGGCCAGGTGCTGGCTGACGGCTGACGGGCTGATCGCCAGCTTGCGGGCGAGCCCGGTGGTGGAGGCGGGCTCCGCAAGCAAGGCCAGCAGCCGGGCGCGGGGCCTGCCCAGCAGGCGTTCGACGGCGGCGCCCGCCTGGGGCGGCGGGGCGGATTCGGTGAGGGTGGCGAGGCCCCGGGCCGGATAGATGATGTGTGGCGCCGCTTCCCGGTCGAGCATGCTGGCAGCTCTCTGGGTGAAACAGGTCGGCGTGATGAGCACCCGGCGCCCCCGGACCGGGATGTGGGGCCCGGGCGGCGCGTCGGAGTCCTGCATGACTGTGAGGTATCCGTCCTGCCAGGACAGGTGTGGGCTCAGGTCCGCGAACATCCGCCGCATGCCGTGCTCGGCCAGGACCCGGGCCCGGTAGGCAAGGTCGGCCTCCAGGACCGAACGGATCCGCGCCCACAGCCGGGGTGCCAGGCACGACTCCCAGTAGTCCTCCAGCGCGTCGGCCACGTCCCGCAGGAGCTGCTCCGGCCTGCGCAGGCCGGCCGCCAGGCGTGCGGGCACGGGGTCACCCAGCGGTGCGAAGGTGCGCGTGATGTCGTCGTGCAGCCGTGCGGGGTCGGCGGCACGCAGCGCGGCCAGCTCGGCGCCGATCTGCGGGGCGGGGACCTCGGGCCGTGGGGTGAGGAAGTCGGGGATCCAGGGGCGGCGCCGGGCGACCAGTGCGGTCAGCACATCGGTGTCCAGGCGTTCGAAGGCCCTCCGCTCTGCGGTGAGGAGGGCGTGCTGCCACGGGAAGTGCCCCGGGTGCGTCCACGTGCGCAGGCTGAGGGCCGCCTCGAGCAGGGGCGAATACGCCAGGGAGGTGGTGGCCAGGTCAGAGGCGTCGAGATGGAAGCGAATCATTAAGTCCCATTCTTAATCACTTCCCCCTGACTGGGCGAAACCGGTGAACTGGCCCCATGGCCTGCGGCTCCGCTCACTGGGCCGCACGCCGTCGGTGCAGCCCGAGCCAGCCCCGCCGCAGGCGCCGTCCCCCCTTCGATCGAACCGTGTGCACCCCCGGAGGTCCGCTGTGCGGAAGCCAGTCACCATCGTCACTGGCGGCAGTCGAGGAATCGGCGCCGCGATCTGTGAACGCCTCGCCGCCGACGGGCACAACCTGGTCATCGGCTACCGCACGGACGCCGGTGCCGCCGAAGAGGTCGCCGTCCTCGTCCGCACCGAGGGGCGCCGGTGCCTGACCGTCGGCGTCGACACCACGCGCGAGGACGAGGTGGACCGGCTGTTCAAGGCCGCGGCCCAGCAACTCGGCCCCGTCACCGGCCTGGTCAACAACGCCGGCGTCAGCGGACCCAACGGACCACTGGCCAAGGCAGACGCCGACGGGATGCGGCACGCACTGGAGGTGAACGTGCTGGGATACCTGCTGTGCGCCCGACGGGCGGTGCGGGACATGACGCACACCGGCCTGGGCGCGATCGTCAACATCTCCTCGGCCGCCGCCACCCTCGGAAGTCCGGGACAGTACGTTCACTACGCCGCCGCGAAAGCCGCGGTGGACGCGATGACCGTGGGCCTGTCCAAGGAAGTCGCCGTGGACGGCATCCGTGTCAACGCGGTCGCCCCCGGCACGGTGTGGACCGACTTCCACGCCGACCCGCAGCGGCCGGCCAAGGTGGCCGCGTCCATCCCCATGGGCCGCGCCGGACAGCCCCGGGAGATCGCCGGCGCCGTCTCCTGGCTGCTGTCGGCCGACGCCGCCTACACCACCGGCGCGGTCCTGCGCGTGGCCGGCGGCCTGTAGCGACTGCCGCGTGTGCTGATACCCGACCGCATGAAGCTCTCAAGCCACGTCCGGAACAGGCCCTAGGTTGTGTCCGCAATGTCAGGGGAGCCAGAGTTGTAGGCAGGCGATGGTGACCAGGGCTTCGTAGTGGCGGGCTCGTTTGTCGTAGCGGGTGGCCAGGGCCTTGTTGTGCTTGAGCTTGTTGAAGCAGCGTTCGACGAGGTTGCGGCGGCGGTAGGTGGCCCGGTCGAGGCGGCAAAGGCTCTCACCTCGGCGGACACGGCCGTTGATCTGGTCGATCCGCTCCGGAATCACTGCCTTGATGCCTCGCCTGCGCAGGTAGG
>NZ_JCANSZ010000106.1:0-12042 GCF_059570535.1 Streptomyces sp. CNP082 | reverse complement strand
CTGGACCTCGACGTCATGGTGGTCTTCGGCCCAGTCATCGCCGATCAGCAGCAACTCGTCCTCCTGGTCAGGAACTTCGCTTCCTCTGCAGCCTGCGGAAGGCGCGGCACGCGGCCTAATGGATCCAGTGCTCACGCCCCATGGGGCAGGCACGCCACCCCATCAACGGTCTGGCCTCCCGGCCGACCAGCAGGGGCACGGTCTGACCACAGAAGTCGGATGCTTCCGGCGAAGAAAGTGCTCACCTGCTGGCGGCTACGGCACCGAGTCTCACCGACCCGGCAAGTCCCATTAGGCGGATGACGTTCCAGGACATGGGCTCCAGCACGGCCCGCAGGACCCCGGCCGACAGCGCCGTGCCCTTCGCTCCGTGCGGGGTGACCCGGTCGGGGTCGGCCGCGGTGTTGCGGGCCTCGGGGTCGGGGTCGGACAGCACGCTGTGCTCGGCGACGGCGGTCACGCCCGTCCCGCGTACGGCGATCTCCACCGGGAGCCCGGCGTGCTGTGAGCGGTTGACCGCGAAGACCGTGACGGCGCCGCTCGCCTCGTCCCGTACCGCCGTGGCGTGCAGCAGCGGGACTTCGCCGTATCGCGCGGTGCCGTATGACGGCGAGTCGGCGCGTACGTCGAGGACCGTGCCGCGGCCGTACCGCGCCGCCTGGGCGAAGGGGTGGAACGTGGTCTGCCGCCAGGCCGTGCCGCCCGGCTCCGTCATGATCGGTGCGATGACGTTGACGAGTTGGGCGAGGCAGGCCAGCTTCACCCGGTCCGCGTGCCGCAGCAGCGCGATCAGCAGCGAGCCGACGACGACGGCGTCGGTGACGGTGTAGTTGTCCTCCAGCAGCCGCGGGGCCTCGGCCCAGTCCGGCGGGTGCTGCTCGGACTCGGCGTGGAAGCGCCGCTGGTACCAGACGTTCCACTCGTCGAAGGAGAGGTTGATCCGCTTCTTCGCCTTCAGCCGGGCCCGTACGTGGTCGCAGGTGGCGACCACGTTGTCGATGAAGGACTCCATGTCCACGGCCGAGGCCAGGAAGGAGCCGCGGTCGCCGTCCACTTCCTCGTAGTAGGCGTGCAGGGAGATGTAGTCGACCAGGTCGTAGCACTCCGTGAGGACCGTCCTCTCCCACTCGGCGAAGGCCGGCATCGCCTGGTTCGAGCTGCCGCACGCGACCAGCTCCACGCCCGGGTCGATCTGGCGCATCGCCCGCGCGGTCTCGGCGGCCAGCCGCCCGTACTCCGCGGCGGTCTTGTGGCCCGTCTGCCACGGTCCGTCCATCTCGTTGCCCAGGCACCACAGCCGGATGCCGTACGGCTCCCTGCTCCCGTGCGCGATACGGAGGTCCGCCAACGCGGTGCCGCGGGGGTGGTTGGCGTACTCCTGGAGCTCGATGGCCTCGGCGACGCCCCTGGTGCCGAGGTTGAGGGCCAGCACCGGTTCGCAGCCCGTCTTGCGGAGGAAACCGGCGTACTCGCGGAGCCCGAACTGGTTGCTCTCCGTGGTCTGCCAGGCCAGGTCGAGGCGGCGCGGCCGGTCCTGCGGAGGCCCGACGCCGTCCTCCCACTTGTAGCCGGAGACGAAGTTGCCGCCGGGGTAGCGGACGGCGGTCACCCCCAGCTCGCGGATGAGGGCCAGGACGTCGGTGCGCAGCCCGGCCGGGTCGGCGGCGGGGTGGCCCGGCTCGTAGATGCCCGTGTAGACACACCGGCCGAGGTGCTCGACGAAGGACCCGAACAGCCGCGGGCCGGCCTCGCCCGCGGTGAAGGCGGGATCGAGGGTGACGCGTGCGGTGGCGCTCATGGGTTCCTCTCTGCGGCTGTCCGGCTCGGTGCGCGGCACGGCTGTCACTTCCCCGCCAGGCCGGTGTGCGCGATGCCGCGGACGATCTGGCGCTGGAAGACGGCGAAGACCACCAGCAGCGGCAGTCCGGCCAGCACCAGGGAGGCCATCACCTGGGAGTAGCGGACGCCGTAGCTGGACTGGATGTTGACGAGACCCACCGGCAGCGTCATGCCGTTCGGGTCGGTGGTGACCAGGAAGGGCCAGAGGAAGTTGTTCCACGTATGGATGAAGACGAAGATCGAGACCGCGGCGAGAATGGGCCGGGACAGCGGCAGCACGATCGTGAAGAACACCCGCCAGCGGCCGGCGCCGTCGCAGAAGGCCGCCTCCTCCAGCTCGCGCGGCACTCCTTCGAAGAACTTCACCAGGATGAACACCATCGCGGGCACGGCCACCTGCGGCAGGATCACGCCCCAGTAGGTGTCCACCAGGCCGAGCGCCGCCATCTCCGCGAAGAGCGGTGCCATCAGCACCTGCGGCGGCACCATGATGCCGGCGAGTACGACCGCGTAGAGCGCCTTCCGGCCGCGGAATTCGGTGCGCGCGAACCCGTACGCCGCCATGGCGCACAGCAGCACGGTCAGCAGGGTGGTCATCGCCGAGATGTAGAGGGTGTTGAGCATCCAGCGGGGGATGTCCCCGGCCGCCCACACCTTGTCGTACGCGTCGAGGGTGATGCTGGAGCCGATCCAGGTGAGCGGGGTCTCGACCTCCTCTCCCATCGGCTTGAGCGAGGTGGCCAGGGCGTAGGCGAGCGGCAGCACCCAGGCGGCGGCGAGGACGAGTGCGGCCAGCAGCATGGCGATGCGGCCCCGGGTCCAGCGCGGGCGCCGGCCGCCGCCGGTGCCGCCGGCCGGGGTGGGCGCGGTGGTGGGGACCGGGTCCGGGCGGGAGGTGTCGGCCGCTGCGCTCATGAGGTGCTCTCCTGGCGTGTCCTGCGGGCGAGGTGCAGGTGGATGAGGGAGACGATGACGATGAGGGCGAAGAAGATGTACGAGGCGGCGGAGGCGTAGCCGATCCGGTAGCCGGTGAAGCCCTCCTCGAAGACGTACAGCAGGGTGGTCTTCGTGGCGCCGTCAGGACCGCCCTGGGTCATGATGTAGACCTGGTCGAAGACCTTGAGCGAGGCCAGCAACTGCAGGATCACCACCACGCCCGTGGTGCGCCGCAGGAGCGGCAGGGTGATGTGCCACAGGCGCTGCCAGGCGCTCGCGCCGTCCAGCTCGGCCGCCTCGTAGAGGTGCTGCGGGATGGACTGCAACGCGGCCAGGTAGAGCAGGAAGTTGAAGCCCACGGTCCACCAGATGGTGGTGAGCACGATGGAGAGCATCGCGTGCTGCGGGTCGGTGAGCCAGCCGATGCCCGGGTGCAGGCCGAACTCGGCGAGCACCTGGTCGGCGAGGCCGAAGTCGGCGGGATAGATGATCCACAGCCACAGGAGCCCGACGACGCCGGACGGCAGCAGGTAGGGCGCGAACCAGCTCAGCCGCCAGAGCCAGTCCACGAACCGCAGGCCGTGCGCGAGCAGCGCCATCACCAGTCCGAGCAGCACCAGCGGCACCGTGGACAGGAGGGTGAACCAGACGGTCTGCCACAGCGCCTCCCACATGTCGGGGTCGGAGAGCGCCTCGGTGTAGTTGTCGAACCCGACGTACTCGCCGCCGCTGCCGGTGATGTTGTCGCTGGTCAGGCTCATCTTGATGCCGAGCACCACGGGCCAGACCAGGAAGAGGGCGTAGACGGCGAGGAAGGGTGCGACGAACATCAGCCCGTGCTCGAACCGGCTGTGCCGGATGGCGGTGCCGCCGGGCACGGGTGCGGGGGCGCCGGGCGCCTCGTGCGCGGCGGTGGTGTCCGTCGCGGTCCGCGTGGGTACGGTCATGCCTGCTCACCTCCCGGGGTGGGCACGTCGCCGAGCGGACTGGGCGTGTCCAGCAGCTTCTTCAGGCCCTCCGTCGCCTCTTCCAGGGCGCTCCGGGGCGTACGGGATCCCGTGAACACTCCGGAGAAGATGTGCCCCAGCTCCAGCCACATGAGAGAGGCGGAACCCGCGAACCAGGCGGGCGGGTCGAGTGCGACGTGGTCGATCACGTGGCGGTACTCGGACTGCGGCTCCAGCTTCAGGTAAGCGGGCTTGCTGAGCGTGGGGGTGTACGCGGGTATGTGCCCGCCGCTGGCCCAGTCGGCCGAGTGCGTGAGCATCCAGGCGACGAACCGGTGGGCGGCGCGGTTGCTCGCGCCGCCGCGGTCCTCCTGGTGCGGCAGGACGAAGGAGTGGCAGTCGGCCTGAGCGGCGGGGCGGCCGAGGAGGTTCGGCACCGGGGCCATGGAGAACGGCAGCCCGGTCTCCAGATACGTGCTGACCTCCCAGTCGCCGTTGAACGCCAGGCCCGTCTCGCCCGCGTTGAAGATCCCGACGCTGCCCTGGTAGTCGGCGACGCGGACGGCGAGTCCTTCGTGGGTGAGCATGCGCATGAACTCCAGCACGCGCAGGGCCTTGTCCTCGTCGAGGGTGAGGCGGGTGCCGGTGTCGTCCAGCAGGGTGCCGCCGGTCTGCGCGTAGAAGGTGGCGAAGACCCGGGCCGGGCCCGCCGCATCCAGGCCGGTGGTCTCCATGACCAGCGGCGGCTTGCCGGTCACCCGGCGGATCGCGCGCAGCGCGTCGGTGAACTCCCCGACGCCTTCCAGGGTCTTGATCCGCCCGTCCGGCCCCAGCAGCCCCGCCTGCTCGCAGATCTCGGTCTGGTAGTAGAGCACGAGGGGGTGGGTGTCGAGCGGAACGGCGTACTGCTCGCCGCCGATGGTGCCGCGGTCCCAGATCTCCGCGGGAAAGTCCGCGGGGCGTACCCCGTGCTCGGCGAGCAGATCGAGGTCGAACGCGTCCAGCAGCTTCCCGGGGCCGAAGCCCGGCAGCCGCGTCAGGTGCAGCACCGCCACCTCGGGCGCCCGGCCCCCGGCTCCGGCCATGCCGAGCTTGGTGTAGTACGGCGCCCCCCACTCCAGTTGGGCCGCGTCCAGCCCGATGCCGGGGTGCTCGGCTTCGAACGCGTGGAGCATCGCCTGCATGGTGACGCCGTCACCGCCGCCGAACAGGTGCCAGTAGCGCAGCGGGGTCTTGCCGGGCGCCGCGGAGGAGGGCGCGGCACAGCTCGCCGTGCCGGCCGCGCCCGCGCCGGTGAGCGCGGCGAGCCCGGCAAGCCCCGCGGCGGAGCCGAGCAGACGCCGGCGACTCGGGTGTGGAACGGAGGGGACGGATGGCGGTAGGGACATGGGGCTCCTTACCGAGGCAGGTTGTTCGCGATATCGAACGATGACCGGCTTTCCGGACGGAAAGTAGGCTCGAAGCGTGTCCACGTCAATGCCGGACGAGCACGAATCCTCTCCGGTCCGCTTCGCGCCCGGCGCGCTGCCGCGCCGCACCGGCGGGCAGGCTCCCCCGGCGCCACTCCGGCGGGCCGCGATGGGTCGGCAATCAAGCGAGCGCACACCGGCGCAGCCCGCGACGAAGATCGGAACACTATCGTCCGGAAAGTTGCACAGTCTGCGAAAGCTGCCCGCATATCCCTGGAAGAGCGGAAGTCTGGCCGCCGCAGCAAAGCGCGGATCTTCATGAGGCAACAGACGGTTGCGACCGCTGGATTGCATCGCTAAGTTGTCGGCACCTCAACCGGCTATCCGTGACTGAACGTGCACACATTGCAGCTTGCACCATCGTAACTCGGCTTCTTTCCATGAGCTGCAGCAGTGAGCCGGATCTGCGGTTGAGTGTTCCATCATTCGTAAATCTACGGGGGGAGAATTTACGTGAACGATTCAGGACCCAAGACACCGACCCACCTCGACTCGATCGTCATAGGCGCCGGATTCGCCGGTATCTACGCGCTGCACAAGCTCCGCAACACACTCGGCCTGAACGTGCGGGCCTTTGAGCGGGGGAACGGTATCGGGGGCACCTGGCACTGGAACCGCTATCCGGGCGCCGCCGCCGACGTCGACAGCATCGCGTACCGCTACTCCTTCGACAGCGACCTGCTGCGGGAGTGGAACTGGAAGACCCGCTACGCCACCCAGCCGGAGATCCTGGCCTATCTGGAGCACGTGGTCGACCGGTACGGCCTGCGCAAGGACATCCGGCTCGGCACCACCGTCGAGTCGCTGGCGTTCGACGAGACCTCCGGTCTGTGGACGGTACGGACCGACAGCGGCGAGGAGTTCACCGCCCGTTACGTCGTCGGCGCGCTCGGGCCGCTGTCGACCGCGAACTTCCCCGCCCTTGAGGGACGGGACAGTTTCACGGGCGCGCAGGCGCACACCGGCGCCTGGCCGGAGGACCTCGACATCACCGGCAAGAAGGTCGGGGTCATCGGTACCGGCTCGACCGGAACCCAGTTCATCGGCGCCGCCGCCACGATGGCCGAACACCTCACGGTCTTCCAGCGCTCCGCGCAGTACGTCGTCCCGGCCGGCGACGGGCCGCTCAGCGACGAGTTCATCGAGGACTACCGGCAGAACCACAAGCAGTTCTGGGAGCGGGCCTTCAACTCCCGTGTCGCCTGCGGTTTCCAGGAGAGCGAGGTCTCCGCGATGAGCGTCTCCGCGGAGGAACGCGAACGCAGGTTCCAGGAGAGCTGGGATGCGGGCAACGGGTTCCATTTCATGTTCGGCACTTTTGGTGATATCGCATTCAATCCGGAGTCGAACGACGCCGCCGCCTCGTTCATCAGGTCGAAGATAAAGGAGATCGTGCGCGACCCGGAAACCGCGCGCAAGCTCCTGCCCACCGATCTCTACGCGAAGCGGCCGATCTGCAACACCGATTACTACCAGACCTACAACCGCGACAATGTCACGCTGGTCGCCACCAAGGAGAACCCGATCGTCCGGATCACCCCGGCCGGTGTGGTGACCGAGGACGGCACCGAACACGAGCTGGACGTGCTCGTCTACGCGACGGGTTACGAGGCCATGCAGGGGAGCTACAACCGGATCGATATCCGGGGCCGGGGCGGCGTGACGCTCAAGGAGTACTGGGGCGAGGAGCCGAGCAGCTACCTCGGGATGGCCGTGAACGGATTCCCGAACCTCTTCACGGTCTTCGGCCCCAACAGCGTCTTCTCCAATCTGCCGCCCGCCCTCCAGACCCAGGTCGAGTGGATCGCGGAGACCATCGGCGCCGCCCGGGGGCGCGGAGCCGGCACGGTCGAGGCCACCGCCGCCGCGGAGAAGGAGTGGACCGCCATGTGCCGGGAGATGGCTGAGCACAGCCTGTTCGCGCAGACGGATTCCTGGATATTCGGCTCGAACATCCCCGGAAAGAAGCGGCGCACGCTCTTCTATTTCGGCGGCATCGCCGCGTACCGGGAGAAGCTGCGGGAGATCGTCGCCGCGGACTACCAGGGCTTCACACTCGATGGTGAGGCCCCGCTGACCGCACCCTGAAGGCGGGCGGCCGTGAGCCGGCCGGGTTTCCCGGCCCCAGCCCTCCGGTGACACACCACACAACAAGACGAGAGAAACAGATCCATGCCGAAAGCCGACGCTCCACCGCTGAGGGCACAGCTCGACGCCCTGCTCACCGACTCCCACGACGTGTCCGGTCGACGTCCTCCGCTGGCCACGCGCGTACGGTACGCATGTGTCATCCGGCGATTCGAATTCATGCCGGTCATCCTCACCGTCGCCTTCGCACCAGCTCTGCTGGGCGCGCATAGCTGGGCAGCGCTCTTCTCGCTCAACTCGCTGCTGGGCGTGCTCTTCTCGGTCGCCGGCATGCAGATCGGGAACATGACCAATGCCCTGGCCGACCGTGAGCAGGACGAGCTGTACAAGTCCCGGCAGTCCGAGGCCATCTACGGCCTGGGCGTCTCGCGGGTCGTCGTCCACATCGCCGTATCGACGGCCGTCAACTGCGGGCTGGCGGCCTTCCTCGCCGTCCGGACCGGGCACTGGGACCTCCTGCCGCTGGCCGCCTTCGTCGGGCTCCTCGGCTTCCAGTACTCGGTCCCCCCGCTGAAGCTGAAGGGCGCCGGCGCCTGGCAGCTCCCCACCCTGCAGCTCAGCCTCGTCTTCCTGCCCGGCTTGTTCGTCCTGCGCTCCTCCGACCACGGCGTGGAGTGGGGCAGCGTCGTGGCCCTCGCGGGTTTCGCGCTGACGCTGGTGTCCCTCTTCGTCACCAGCCACGCCGAGGACTACCTCGAAGACGAACAGTTCGGAATCAGGACGTACACCGTCGCCTGGGGACTCACCAAGACGATGTACGTCCAGTCCACGATGCTGCTCGTGGGCGCCCCGCTGCTCATCGGCTCGGTGTACGTGACCTTCGGGTTCTCCTGGGCGTTCGTCCCCTGGATCGCCGCCTGGCTGCTGAGCCAGCGTTTCCTGTTCACCGTCATCCGGGACGTACGCGACAACACGCTCGAAGCGGCGATCGAGGCGCTGCACAAAAAGTCGCTCATCGGTCCCTACCACGCCGCACTGATGGGCTGGGTCACGGTGGTGCTGGCGGTCTTCGTCCTCATCGGACGGTGAACACTCAGCGATCCCTGACTTCCTCCCCCGCAGGACTCCCTTCACAGACGCTCATCCGCAGAGAGAGGTGGCAGCCGTCATGACCGGAACAGCTTCGCCGGGCATCGTCATCGCCGGGGCCGGGATCGGAGGACTGGCCGCCGCGCTGGCTCTGCACGCCCGCGGCCTGGGCGTCACCTTGCTGGAGGAGGCGCCGGAGATACGGCCACTCGGTGTCGGAATCAATATCCAGCCCGCGGCGATCGGCGAGCTGACCGCCCTCGGTCTTGGCGAGGAACTGGCGGCCACCGGCATCGCCACCCGCGAGCACCGCTACGTGGACGCCACGGGCGCAACCGTGTGGACCGAGCCGCGCGGCACCGCCGCGGGCCACGGCTTTCCGCAGTACTCGATCCACCGCGGCGACCTGCAGATGATGCTCCTCGACGCGGTGCGCGCACGCCTCGGAGCTGACGCCGTCCGTACCGGGACCAGGGTGCGCGGCTTCGAGCAGGAGGCCGACGGGGTACGCGTCCACGTCAGCTCGTACTCCGCAGGCGAATCCAGCGTCGAGGCCGATGCGCTGATCGCCGGGGACGGAATGCACTCGGTCATCCGCGCACAGCTCCACCCCGGCGGGTCTCCGCTGCGCCGGACCCCCGTACGGATGTGGCGTGGCCTGAGCGAGATCCCCGAGTTCATCGACGGCAGGACGATGATCATCGCCTCCGACGACCGGACCAACCGGATGGTGGCGTACCCGTGTTCACGGCCGTACGCCGAGCGCGGCAAGGTGCTTCTGAACTGGGTGTGCCTGGCCGCGGACCGGGACTGGCAGGGCGATGTGCAGCTCAGCCCCGGCAGGCTTGAGGACCTGCTGCCGCACTTCGCCCACTGGGACTTCGGCTGGCTCGACATCCGGGCGACGTTGGAGTCGAGCCAGCAGCTCATGCACCATGTGATGGCCGACCGCGACCCGTTGGCCTCCTGGGGCGAGAACCGGGTCACCCTCCTCGGCGATGCCGCCCACCCGATGTACCCGATCGGAGCGAACGGCGGCACCCAGGCCATTCTCGACGGCGTCGCCCTGGCGGCCGAACTCGCCGACGCCGGCGACGACGTCCCGGCCGCGCTCCAGCGGTACGAGAAGGTCCGGCTCCCGGCCACCAACGCGATCGTCGAGGCCAACCGCAGCATGGACCACTCCGAACGGTCCCTGGCCGAAACCTCCGTCAACGAGATGGCCGCCAGGCTGGAGACGATCACAAGCGACTACCAGGGGGTCGTCGACCGCGCGTCGGACACCCGGCTCTGACCGGGCACGCGGCGGGCCGCTGGACGGCTCGCCGCTCCGGCATCGCCGCGGGGGCGAGCCGTGGGTGAGGCCGCCATCAGGCGGGGCCGGGACTGAACGTGCGGCAGCGCATCAACGCTGCCCGGCTCTGGGCGATGAGGTGCAGCCGGTTCGCCAGACGCCGCACGTGCCGGTGCAGTTCGGCCGGATTGAGGCACGGATAGACGTCGGCGAGGATCGCCCGGTCCTCCGCGGTCACGCCGCTGTGGCGTTCGGTGCGGCGGTACGCGGTCGTCGTCTCGAACTCCTTGCGGCAGCCGCCCTGCCCACCGCCGGAGAGCGCACGCTGCTGCGGGTAGAAGTAGTTCGCCAGCCGGGAGAGCGCGGCCCAGATCCCGTTGAGGAGGGCCTGTTCACCGGCGGATTCGTAGCGGTACCCGCCCGCGAGGTCGTGCAGCATCCGCCAGCTCTGCTGGCCGACGTGGTTACTGCCCCGGCCGACCGGGCGGGCATGCGTGAAGGTCACCCGGCGCCGCCGGCACCAGCGAAGCAGGGCCTGGTCGATCTCGGCGCCGTGACTTCCGCAGTCGAGCCCGAGCACCGGGAACGGCAGGTTCCGCGCGACCCCGTCCAGGGCGAGGGGGAGCTGGCCGGCGCCCCGGGCCGTCCGGATCTCGGTCCAGCCGGTGGCGATGTCCGTAGCAGCCACGGTCAGCAGGCAACTGCCGCCCGCCGTACCGCCGTCGTGGCGGACGACGGCGATCTCGAAGAACCCGGGGCGGCCGTGGTCCCACTCCGTCCAGGTGACGAGGGGATGTTCGCCGCGCGGCCGGGAACCGGGCCGCAGTCGCGGGGCGGTTCCGGAGGACTGCCGGTACGGGGCGAGACGGCGACTGATCGTCGCCGCCGACATGGACATGAGCAGCTCGGCGGACTGGTCGTCGAGGGATAACTCGTTGTGGTGGCGCAGCACCGGCACCAGTTCGGGAAGTACCGGCGCTAACCGCTTGCCCGCCGGCCGGTCGAGGATGGCCCAGCACAGGGTCAGTGCGGCGATGACCTCCGCGTCGTACTTCCTGCGCTTCGCCGGCTTGCCGGGCCCGGGACGTTCGGCGTTCAGAAGTGCGTTGCGGGCGTGGCTGCGGTGCCAGCCGGTCGCCGCACACACCTTGTCGAGGATGAGGGTCTTCTCCTGCTTGCCGGCCCGGGCGTAACAGGTGGCATAGGTGTGGGTGAGTGCCTTGCGCTCGGCGGGCGTCGCCGCGGACCCGACGGGCCGCGTGGCAGACTCGACGGGCGGCGTCACGGACTCGGGCGAGGCGGCGGGCGGGCGGGCCGGGGCTGCGGCGGGCCGCTCACGAAGCGCGTGCAGCGACAGAAGCACCGTCGGCCCCCTGGGGCCCGTCCGGGCCTCCGGGCAGTCCTCCGTGAAGCTGCCCGTTCCGGTCCGGACCTTGACCCTGGCTGCGCTCATGAACGTGCCCTTCGAACGCTTCGACCTCCTGGCGAGGTCCTTCACCAAATCGTCGAATGAGCAAGGCTCCGGGGCGGCAGCTTCTCCCGACTGCCCCCACGCAATTTCTTGCGTGGGGAAACCCGTCGGCAGCGGTGATACCGGGGGTGCGCCGCGTTGCGTTGAGTGAGAGGAATTTCACCGTCAGCAATCCGAAACGCCGCGGTGCGGGCACAGCCAACCCGCTGACCGGCGCAGGTACCTGTAACGACACAAACGCCGTCCCTCGCCTGAGCGAGACACGGGCGCCGACATCTGCAAACAGTGTGTCCGAGGGGTGAGTTGACCGTTATGCCCACGCCCTCGCACGAAGAACATCACTGGCCTACCCCGACCCTGCCGACCGGGCCGCTCGTCGCGCGCCTGCGGGACATCCACTGCGACTACAGCGCCGAGCCCGCCCGGCGCGGCGCCGTCGTCCTCGTCGGCCCGGACGCGGCATTCTTCCACGGCACGCCGCCCGACAACCTTCTAGCCGCACCCGGCACCAACGAGAACCAGACTGGAACACGTCATCCGTTAAACCGGCGGCGACGTCTACGACTGGGCTGCAGCCCGGCTGCCCTGAACTGGCCCCACTGGCGCCGCCGTCACCAGGCCACCGCCCGCCGCTGCCACTGCCGCCCCCGCACCCGAAGTCACGAACTCCCGCCACCTGACGGCACATCAGCCAAGCACGCTCACGAGCGTGCTCCTGACCAGCAGGAATAGCGAACTGCAACTGGAGTACTAGGTTCTGTTTCTCGGATCATGTGCGGAGCCAGATGGCCAGGGCTGCGACGGTGATGGTCCCGAGGTAGACGTAGGCGCGTTTGTCGTAGCGGGTGGCCACGGCCCGGTGGTTCTTGAGGCGATTGATCGCCCGCTCGACGACGTTGCGCTTCTTGT
>NZ_JCANSZ010000105.1:0-12160 GCF_059570535.1 Streptomyces sp. CNP082 | reverse complement strand
GGGGGCGGTCGGGGCGGTCGGGGCGGTGGCCGCGGGGGCGGTCGCGCTCTGCGCCGGTATGGGCGCCGGCGTCGCCGCGCTTGCCGTGGGGCGCGGTGGTGGCGGGGGACCGGTCGGAGTGCGGGGGGCGTGGTTCGGCGGGGCGGCCCGGGCGCGGGGTGGCGGGCGGTGCCGGGGGGCCGGGGCGGTGCGGAGCGGCGGGCGCGGACCGGTCGGCGCCGGGGGCGCCGGGGAGCGGTGGCCGGGCTGGGGGCGCGGGGCGGCGGGGGCGGTCGGGGCGGTCGGGCCGGGGTGGCGCGGTGACGTCGCCGGGGGGACCGGGGTGGCGGCGGCCTTCACCGGCACCGTTGCCAGCGAGACGGCCGGGGCGGCGGGGACGGTCGGGACCGGGGTCGCGAGTGCGGGTGCGGTCACGGGCGTCGTCGGGGGTACGGTCGCGGAGGACGGCGATGCCGGGGGCGGGGGCGGCGGGGCGGTCGCGCGGGGCGGGGTCGGGGACCGCGGCGTCGTGGTGGCCGGCTGCGGGACGGGGCTGGGCGGCTGCCGCGCGGCGGGGGCGGTCGTGGCTCACGCGGGGACGGTCGTCTGGGGCGCCGGCCCCGCCGCCGGCGCGGGCCCGATCCTCTGTGGCCCGGGGGCCGTCGTCCGCGGCGCGGGGACGGTCGTCCGTCGTACGGGGACGGTCGATCGCGGCACGGGGACGCTCGTCCGTCGCACGGGAACGGTCGCCCGCGGCACGGGAACGGTCGCCCGCGGCGCGGGGACGGTCGTCCGTCGTACGGGGACGGTCGATCGCGGCACGGGGACGCTCGTCCGTCGCACGGGAACGGTCGCCCGCGGCACGGGAACGGTCGCCCGCGGCGCGGGGACGGTCGTCCGTCGTACGGGGACGGTCGATCGCGGCACGGGGACGCTCGTCCGTCGCACGGGAACGGTCGCCCGCGGCACGGGAACGGTCGTCCGCGGCGTCGGAACGCTGGTCCGCCGCACCGCGGCGGGCGGCCGTCGCGCCCAGACCCTCGCCCGCCACGCCCCGCCCCCCGCCACCCACGGCCGCTGGACGCCCCGCCGCGCGAGAGCGTTCCGGCGCCGTGCCGTGCCGGGTTCCGGGCGACGCCGCGCGGCTCGCCCCGTACGACGACACGCGCGACACCGCACCCTGCTGCTTCCCGTACGCACCGACACCCACCGCCGTACTCCCGTCGGCAACCCCCTGCCACAGCACCACCGCCACCACCCCGGCCGCGAGGGGCAGGCGACGTGCGGGAGCAGCCACGGCGGGGCCCCTTCCGTGCCGGCAATGCTGACGTGACCAGAGTCACATAAGTCACCAAAGCTGACATTCGGGGCTACGCCGTGCGGGTACCCGTACGGCGTACCGCCGCCGGGTACGTACCGTCCGTCACGTCGTCAGCAGGAGCTTCCCCACGTGCGCACTCGACTCCATCACCCGGTGCGCCTCCGCCGCCTTCCGCATCGGCAGCGTCCGGTCCACGATCGGCCGTACCCGGTCCGCCTCCACCAGCGGCCACACGTGCTCCCGTACCGCCGCCACGATCGCCGCCTTCTCGCCCGGCGGCCGGCCGCGCAGCGACGTCGCGGTGATCGCCCCGCGCTTGGCCAGCAGCGCGCCGAGGTTCAGCTCCCCCTTCGCGCCGCCCTGCAGCCCGATCACCGCGATCCGGCCGTTGACCGCCAGCGCCTTCACGTTCTGCGCCAGATAGGCGGCCCCGACGATGTCCAGGATCACGTCGGCGCCGGCGCCCCCCGTGGCGGCCCGTACCTCCTTGACGAAGTCCTGTTCGCGGTAGTTGATGAGCACGTCCGCGCCCAGCTCGCGGCAGTACTCCAGCTTCTCCGCGCTGCCCGCGGTCACCGCCACCCGGGCGCCGACCGCCTTGGCCGACTGCACCGCCATCGTGCCGATGCCGCTGCCGCCGCCGTGCACGAGCAGCGTCTCGCCGGGGCGCAGGTGAGCGATCATGAACACGTTCGACCAGACCGTGCAGGCCACTTCGGGCAGGGCGGCGGCGGTCACGGCGTCGTGCCCGCGCGGTACGGGCAGCAGTTGCCCGGCCGCCACCGCGACCCGCTCCGCGTACCCGCCGCCGGCGAGCAGCGCGCACACCTCGTCACCGGCCTTCCACCCGGCCACCCCCGCCCCCACCGCGGCGATCCGCCCCGCGCACTCAAGACCGGGATACGGGGACGCGCCGGCGGGCGGTTCGTAGAACCCCTGGCGCTGCAGCACGTCCGCGCGGTTCACGCCGGCGGCAGCCACCTCGATCAGCACTTCGCCTTCCGCCGGCACAGGGTCGGGGACCTCGGCCCAGACGAGCGAATCGGGGCCGCCGGGCTCTGAGATGGTGATCGCATGCATGCGGTGGACGCTACTACTCCGCACCGCCCAAGCGGTCTCCGTCCCCGGCGGTGCGGCCACCGGGTCAGCGCGGAGACCACCGGCTCCCGCCCTGTGCCGCGCGCCGCCACCGGCGGTGCGGCTACCGGGTTTTCCTCGCGCCGCCGTTGACGTTGAGTACCTGCCCCGTGATGTGGCGGGCGGCCGGCGAGGCGAGGAAGGCGACCGCGCCCGCGATGTCCGCCGGGGTTCCGGGACGGCCGGTGGAGGTGGCGGCGATCAGGGCGGTGCGGCGGTCGTCGGAGAGCCGGTCGCGGAAGAACTCGGTGTCGGTGATGTAGCCGGGGGCGACCACGTTGGCGGTGATGTCGCGAGGCCCGAGGGTGTCGGCGAGGCTCAGGTTCCAGGTGGCGAGGCCGGCCTTGGAGGCACCGTAGGAGCCGGCCCCCTGGTCGGCCGCGATGGACCCGATGTGGACGACCGCACCGCCCGGGGCGAGGCGGTCGTCCAGGGCACGGGTCGTGAGGGCGGCGCTGACGAGGTTCGCGTCGAGATTGGCGCGGAAGTCGCGGGCGTAGGCGGCGAGATCGGTCCTGCCGTCGGCGTCGAAGGCGACGTTGCCGCCCGCGTTGTTCACCAGCACGTCGACGCGCTCAGGGAGTTCGGCCACCAGGCGAAGGAGGGCCTCGGGGTCGGTGTGGTCGCAGACCAGGGGGCGGACGCCGGTTTCGGCCGCGAGCGCGTCGAGGGTGGCGGGGCGGCGGCCGGTGACGATGACGGTCTCGTTCTGGTCGGAGAAGTGGCGGGCGATGGCGCGGCCGATGCCCGTACCGCCGCCGGTGACCAGGATCGTGCGTGGCATACGATGACTCCCCAGAACCAGATTCAGGTCTAAATTTAGAGCTAAACATACCACCCGGGAGAGTCGGCATGGCACACGAGCCCACCACGCCGAAGAGCACGGGCTACCCGATGGACGACGCCTCCACGTACCCCGTACAGGACATCGCCGCCGCCTGGGAGCGCGAGCGGCCCGGCACACCCGTGACGTCGATCGGGATCGTCACGCCCATCTGGCGGCTGGCGAAGCTGCTGGGCGACGACCGGCGGCGGGTCCTCGCGCAGGCCAGGGTCGACGCCGCGACCCTCGACCTGCTGAGTGTGCTGCGGCGGAGCGGCGATCCGTACACGCTGAGCACACGCGAACTCAGCCGGCGCTCACTGGTCACCGCGGGCGCCATCTCGCAGCGCGTGGCCCGCGCGGAAAGCGACGGCCTCGTCACGCGCCGCCCCGGGCAAGGGCGGCCCCGCACGGTCCTGGTCTCACTGACCCAGGCCGGACACGACCTGGTCGAGGCCACCGTCGACCACGTTCTGGGCCGGGAGGCCGAGCTGATCGACGGTCTGACGCCCGAACAGCAGGACCACCTCACCGAACTGCTCCGGATACTGCTCCAGCATGTTCAGGGCCGGCTCGGCGACGACCGCCTTTCCGATGTCGGCGATGAATGACCGAGTATGCACTTCTACGATCTACCCATGAGCGACGTGGGCCCGGCAGCCGAACAACTTCAGACCGCCCGGCTGTCGTTGCGGCGTCCGACAGAGGCCGACATCGGCGCGATCTTCGCGATTCACCGTGACCCCGAGACCTGTCTCCACAACCCCTCCGACGCGCTCACCCGGCTCGACGAGGCCGAGGAACTGTATCGCCGCTGAACGACCAGTGGCAGCGGTGCGGATACGGGTACTGGGTCGTCCGACGCCGCGACTCCACCCCGCAACTGGGATTCTGCGGAATCAAGCCCATGGAACTGCACGGCATGAAAGTCCTCAACCTCTTCTACCGCTTCGCCACCTCAGCCTGGGGCCACGGCTTCGCGAGCGAGGCCGCGGCGACGGTCACCGCCTGGGCAGCCCGTCACGTTCCCGGCCTCCCACTGATCGCCCGCGTCCGGCCGGGCAACGTCGCTTCGCAACGCGTGGCAGTGCGCGCCGGCCTGACCCGAGCGGAGCACCTCGACGAAACCGGAGACGACGGCCTCGACTGGATCTACGCGGCAAGACTGCCGAACTGAGCAGCCCGGACACAGGCAGACCAACGCCGTACTCCCTCTCGCCGCCCTCTTCACCCGGCGGGTACGGGTGATCCGCTATGACGGCTCCGCGCTTGACCGCCACCGCCAAGTCATCGGTCTCCCGCTGCTGGAGGCCCGCCTCCGTCTTCGTCGCCGGGCGCTCGATCAGATCCAGCCCCGAGCCCTGCACGATCACGTTCCCCAACACCGTCCCCGTTCTTGGAAGATGGTGCATACAGTCGGCACTGCGTGACCGCGCGTGGCATCATCCCGGTCATGGCAGTGCAGGATGACACCCGTGAACAGCAGATGCGCGACCGCTTCAACTTGCAGATCGCCGACGATCGGAAGCGGGACGGTATCGACGCATACCTTCGCGTCGATGACCGGATTGTGAACTTCGAGCTCAAATCCACCACCA
Organism: Streptomyces sp. CNP082; assembly: GCF_059570535.1. NCBI lineage: Bacteria > Bacillati > Actinomycetota > Actinomycetes > Kitasatosporales > Streptomycetaceae > Streptomyces > Streptomyces sp. CNP082. The sequence goes on along the minus strand of NZ_JCANSZ010000105.1, from coordinate 7,302 downwards.
GTGGGTCGGTATCGACCGTCCGCGACTTCGGACCTTCACACATCGAGAAGTGGCAGGATCTGCATTGGATCATCGCCATTTACAACAAGGGTGGCACCAAGATTCAGCGATGCCATTACGCGTCCCCCTCTGACATGTCGCCATGGATCGAGGGGAAGCGGCTCTATGTGCTGCCGGACCTTATCCTCGGCCAGGAGATCTCTATGAAGGTCACTTCCGGCACCGTTGCGCGCATCTTCGACGGCAGAGCAGAGCCTTACACGAAGGACGACGCCAAATGGATCATGAAGAACCAGTGGAGTGCTGAAGAATATCAGCAGGCCAGGGACCTGTCAGACGGGTATTCGCTGCAGCGCATGACGGAAATGCTGCAACTTCGCTGCTCCTACCTCATGGCGCGCGGGTCAACGCTGAACAATCCCCACATCCCGCGCACCTTCGTGGAAAAACTCCCCCTCCTGGACAAGGACGAGCCCGCGATCAGCCTTCGGACGTACGTCAGGAACTACTTGGAGACCGCCGCCGCAACGGACGAGGCGACCGCGTAGGCCAGCGGAGGCGGGACGGCGTTTCCGATCTGCCCGAGAGCCATGTACGTTGCCCCCACGAAGAGCCAGTCCTCCGGGAACCCCTGGATCAACGCCACGTCTGGTACCGAAAGCCGGAAGTGGCCGTTCTTTGCGACGAACGCCCTGGCGGCCTCGCGGCTGGCGGCAACTCCGTTCGGCCAGATCTCCAGAGATGCGAACTTCCTCTGTGCCGCAACGCTGTTGAGGATCGACGTCGTGTGCCGCGGCCCGGTCAGGCTGCTCCGGATCGTAGGTGAGAGATCGTCAACGCCGATGTCGGGCAGCCCGAGCGCCTCGCGCAGCCCCATGCAGCGCTGACCTCCCTCATCGATGGTGGCCTCTCCCCAGTAGTGTGTCGGCTGGGGTGCCTTCCAGCGCTTCGCATTGCGCTTGTTGCGGAACCCGACGAAGAAGATGCGACGCCGCACCTGCGGGACCCCGAAATCGCTGGCCTGCAACGTCACCACTTCGACGTGATAATCCTTCGAGAGAGGGCCGACGATGTTCTCGGAAACGTAATCCGAGAACTTCGCGCTCCCCAGGGCGGGCACGTTCTCGGCCACGAACGCCATCGGTTTGATCTGGCGCACGGCCTGCACGAACTCCGGCCACATGTCGCGCTCGTCGAGGTGGCCATTCTGACGCCCGGCATTGGAGAAGGGCTGGCAAGGAGGTCCGCCGTGGAGGACGTCCACGGAACCACGCCATCTTCTGAAGTCGACACCGCGGACGTCCCCGGATTCGCCGCTGTGGACCTCCCAGTCAGGCCGGGCCTGCCGCAGCGTCCGGCCAGCCTCTTCCATGAGTTCGTACGAGGCCACATGTGTGAAGCCTGCGCGCTCGAACCCCAGGTCGAGGCCGCCGCCGCCGCTGAACAAGGAGAGTGAGCGCAGCCCGCCGGCCTCCCGCACGGGCATGAGCTCCAGCGGATCGAATGGGGGAACATTTACTTCGTGGAGCGGGTCGGGGCCTTCGCCGGAAAGTGCGGACTGCCGGGCGCGGCGGGATTCCCGTGCGATCTGCCTGAAACGTTCCCTCTCGGCCTCCGTCAAGTCACGGGGCTGGTGGAAAGGGGACGAGGAGGGGATACGGCTGGGCACGACCGCGTCATCTCCCGCGGGGGGAGCGCTCGTTGAATCGTCGAAGAGCTTGTCTTGGCGCGTCGCGGGACCAGGCATGCGTGAAGCTTACGAGTTCACTGTGCCTGTTGTCAGCTGGGTTGGTGCAAATCTCTTCTTGTGGCACCGGCCGCACGTTGTGGGGGGTGTCACATCGAGGGGCCGGCGCGTCGAGAGCGTACGGCAGCGGCGATCTTGTCGACGCACTCCGGCGGTGGTTCGTGTTCCCAGAAGCGGAGCACAAGCCACCCCGCCTCCTCCAGTTGCGTGTCGGTGTCACGGTCCCTGGCCACGTTCTTGAGCACCTTTTCCGACCAGTAGCCCTCGTTCGTACGAGGCGCCGTGTAGTGCTCCGGGCAACCGTGCCAGTAGCAGCCGTCGATGAAGACAGCGACCTTGGCTGGGCGGAAGACCATGTCCGCGGTCCGCCGCAACGCGGGCAGCGGGCGAGCGGCGACCCGGTACCGCAGGCCGAGAGCGTGAACCATGCGGCGGATGGCCAGCTCGGGCTGCGTGTCCCGGCTGCGAATGGCCTGCATGTTCCTGCGCCGCATGGCGGACGAGGCCCAGGACCCGTCCGGCGGCTTCCAGCGTTCGGGGCGCTTACCGGGGTCGGGTGTCTCAGGCATCAGTCGGATCGCAGTCGGGAGGCGGTACGGGTGGGCAGGCGTGCAGGTTAGCCGACGCCGCCCGCCGGGCCGTGACCTGCCCCGCCACGGCTGGCGCAGGCAGCTGCTCCGGCACCGCTGGCGAGGGCAGGCCCGGTGCGTGCTACTGCTCCCGGCCCTCCTCCGGGCCGCCGTCGTCGTTCCGGTTGCGGCGCCGGTCGCGTTCCGGGTCCGTGCCGCCCAGTTCGCCGTGGGCGCCGTAGCTTCTGGCGTCCCTCGCGTCCCTGGCGTCGCGGATGTCGTCGTAGTCCCGGTAGTCGCGGTCCCGGCGTCCGCCCAGGTCCCAGCCACCCACGCGGGTCACTATGCGTTCCCTTTCCGGCGTCGTCGCCGGGCCCTCGGCCCGGCTGATGGTGATCAGGCGGTCCGTCATCTCCAGCCGGCCGACATCCGGATCGTCGTACGCCATCAGCCGGTGCCCGCGCTTGACCGCCACCACCAGGTCGTCGGTCTCCCGCGGGTGGAGGCCCGCCTCCGCCTTGGTCGCCGGACGCTCGGTGAGGTCCAGGCCCGAGCCCTGCACGATCAGGTCCTCCAGCACCGTGCCCGCGCTCGGGCTCAGCACCGACAGGCCGAGGAGCCGGCCCGCCGCACTGGAGCTGGTGATCACCGCGTCCGCGCCGGACTGGCGCAGCAACGGCGCGTTCTCCTCCTCGCGCACCGCCGTCACGATCTTGGCCCGCGGGTTCAACTGCCGGACCGTCAGCGTCACCAGCACCGCCGTGTCGTCGCGCTGCGGTGCGATGACGAACTGCGCCGCCCGCTGCCCCTCGGCGCGCAGCAGCACGGCGGAGCGCGTCGCGTCTCCGAGGACGCCGACGTAACCGTCGGCGTTGGCCGCGTCGACGGCCTTGCTGCTCGGGTCGATGACGACGATCTGGCCCTTGTCCAAGCCCTTGGCGCGCAGCGTGTGCAGCGCGGAGCGGCCCTTCGTGCCGTAGCCGACGATGACGGTGTGATCGCGCAACGCAGACCTCCAGCGATCGAGCCGCCACTGCTGGCGGGTGCGCTCGGTGAGCACCTCAAGGGTGGTGCCGACGAGGATGATCAGGAAGAGCACGCGCAGCGGCGTCACCACGAGGACGGTGGTCAGCCGGGTGCCCGGGGTGGCGGGGACGATGTCGCCGTAGCCGGTGGTGGAGAGGGAGACGGTGGCGTAGTACGCGGAGTCCAGCAGGCCGACCTTGCCGCCGGCGTTGTCGTGGTAGCCGTCGCGGCCGAGGTAGACGACGCACACGGAGAGGGCGAGCACGCCGAGCGCGGCCAGTATCCGGCCGCCGACCTGGCGCAGGGGGGCGCGGGGACGGCGGGGCAGGGCGACGGGTTGGTCGGGGTACTTCACGCCGGGCCTGCCGGGGTGGCGGGCGGGGTCGCCGCGGTGGCTGCGGTCGCTGCGGTCGCTGCGGTCGCTGCGGTCCAGGGGAGGCGGAGGACGCGCACGGGGGTGCCGGCGGGGGCGCCGCCGGGCGGGACGACGGCGAGGGCGTCGGCGACGGCGAGGCCGCGGAGCATGGCGGGGCCGGTGAAGTGCAGGGGGCGCGCGGCGGGGTACGGGGCGCCGGCTGCGGGGACGGTGGCGCGGGCGGGCGCGGGGGTGGGCGGGCGCGCGGGCGTGCGCGCCGGGCGCTGGGCGGTCGGCGGTGGGGCGTACGAGACGGGTGCGGTCCCTGCGGCGGTGGATGCCGCGGCGTCCTCCAGGGCCACCGGCACCAGCCGGGTGTCCGTCGGGTGGCCCTTCGCGTCCGCGGTGAGCACCGCCTCCGGCGGCTCCGGCACCGGCGCCCCGCCGAGCACGCGCACCAGCGGCTCGGCGAGCGTGAGCAGCCCGGAGACCGCCGCCAGCGGGTTGCCGGGCAGCCCGACGACGTGGGCGCCGGTCGGCAGCACGGCGAGCAGCATCGGGTGGCCGGGGCGTGCGGCGACGCCGTCGACGAGCAGGTCCGCCTTGAGGCGGCGCAGGGTGCCGTGGACGTGGTCGACGGGGCCCGCGGCGGTGCCGCCGGTGGTCACCACGACGTCCGCGGTGGACGTGGCGACGGCCTCGTACAGCAGCTCCGCGTCGTCCCCGAGGCGCCGGGTGACGAACGGTTCGGCACCGCACGCGCGCAGCCACGGCTCCAGCATCGGGCCGAGCGCGTCGCGGATGCGGCCCTCGCGGGGCCGGCCGCGGTGCAGCAACTCGGCGCCCAGGACGAGGGTCTCGACGCGCGGGCGGCGGACGACACGCAGCTCGTCGTGGCCGGCGGCGGCGGCGAGCCCGAGGACGGCGGGGGTGACGCGCGCGCCGGCGGGCAGCAACTCGGCGCCGGTGCGGCACTCCTGGCCGCGCGGGCGGATGTCCTGGCCGGTACGGACGTCGTGGCCGGTACGGATGTCGTGGCCGGTACGGACGTCGTGGCCGGTACGGATGTCGTGGCCGGTACGGACGTCGTGGGCCGGGGCGGTACGGGGGGCCGGGGTGGCGTAGAGGGTGCCGTCGTCGCGGAGTTCGGCGTGCTCGGAGCGGAGGACGCCGGTGGCGCCGGGCGGGACGCGGGCGCCGGTGGCGATGCGTACGGCGTGGCCGTCGGGCAGCGGGGGGTGGGCGGAGTGGCCGGCGAGGATGCCCTGGCCGGCGGAGTCGAGCCGCCAGGGGCCGGGGCCGGCGACGGCGTAGCCGTCCATGGCGGAGGTGTCGAAGGGGGGCAGGTCGACGAGCGCCTTGAGCGGGTCGGCGAGCACCTGCCCGTACGCCCCGGCCAGCGGCACGAGGACGGCGCCCAGCCGCCGCCCGGACCGCACGGCGACCTGCCGGGCGGAGTCCCAGGTCAGCCCGCGGGGGTCGCGGGGTTCGCGCGCGGCGCGTACGTCGAGCCCCAGCGCGACGTCCAGCGGATCCCCGCCGCCGCGCGCCGCGGACGCGCCCTCGCGCCCCTGGGCACCACGACCCGCCCCAGACCCCTGCCCCGCGCCCGTACGGGCCGCACCCGCGCCGGCGTCGTCCGGCGTCGCCGCGCCACGGCCCTCGGGACGGGGCTCGGAACCCGCGCGGGCCACCGGCCCGTTGGGCCCCTCGCCGCCCGCGCCCGGCCCGCCGCGACGCGCCTGGGCACCACGGCCCCCACCCGCAGCCACCGCCCGACCACCGGCACCATCGGGAGTCCCCGCACCGCGCGGCTCGGGGCGCCGCCCCGAGCCCACACGCGCCTGCGGCGCCGTCCCGGTGGGGCGGTCCCGGCGACGTGGCGGCGACGGCTCCCGGTCCTCGACCGTTCCGGCCGGCTGCGTGAGGGCCAAGGCGTCGCCGAGCTCGTCGGTCCGCGCCGGCTTGCGGGACGTCCCCGACCGCGCGGGGGAAGCGGAGAGCGGGGGAGACCCCGCGGGCGCGGCGAGCGGGGGGTCGGCGAGGGTGAAGGCGTCGCCGTAGGTGGCGGCCAGGTCGCGGTGGTCGTTCGCCAGCGCCATCGCGTCCGCGAACTCGTCGCCGCCGGCCCCGGTTTCGCCGTCGTTCCCGCTCCTGTTCCCGTTCCCGGCCCCGGCGCCCGCCCTGGGGGCGCGCCGGTCTCCACCTGGACCAGACGTCATCGGGTTTCCTTCGTGGATACCCCCGGCTTCAGCCGGGGGAGGAAGCGAAGCTCCCGCGAGAGCGGGGCAGGGAGAGCCGAATCGCCGTCAGGGCGTTGCGGCGTCCACCAAACCTGCTGGTGAGGGACACCGCAAAGATCATTCGAGGTCAATTGTCAGTCCTCCCGGGTAGGTTCTGGTGCATGACGACAGAGGTGGCGGCGGAGGCGGCCGGGCATGCCCGGTACACGTTTCGTCTTCGCGTGTCGTCCACAGCCTGTGTGGCTCTTGAGGCCGAGTGGGGCCGGGTGCGCTGGACGTGGAATGAGTGCGTCGCCAAGTCCCGGCAGGTGCACCAGCACAACCGGGCGACGGGCGGGAAGGCGACGTGCGGGCCGGTGCAGCTCGCGGCGATGCTGACCGGGGCCCGTGCCCGCACCCCGTGGTTGCGGGAGGGGGCGTGCGTTCCGCAGCAGCAGGTGATCCGCGACTTCGCCAAATCCCGGGCCAAGGCGATCAGGGACATCAGGGCCGGGGTGCCGGTGCGGCAGCGGGCGGGGATGCCGAGGTACAGGAAGAAGCGCGAGGCGCTGCCCACGCTCGAATACACCCGGCGCGGGTTCCGCCTCAAGGGGAGCTGTCTGCATCTGGCCGGCGGGATCGTCGTGCGTCCGGTGTGGTCGCGGGAACTGCCCGAGCCGCCCAGTTCGGTGCGGGTCTACCGGGATGCGGTGGGGCACTGGCAGGCGAGCTTCGTCGTCCCCGCCGTGGTCGAGCGGCTTCCCGCCACCGGACGGGTGATCGGCATCGACTGGGGTGTGAAGGAGACGGCCACCAACACCTCCGATGACCACGACCTTCCCCACCCCCAGCACGGAAGGACCGCTGCGCAGAAGCTGGCCAGGTACCAGCGGATGATGGCCCGCAGGAGGCCGAAGCGCGGCCAGGCCGCCTCGCACGGCTACCGCGAAGCGAAGCGGCAGACGGCCAGGCTCCACCAGAAGGTGGCCCGGCAGCGGAAGGACACCGGCCGCAAGTGGGCCAAGAAGGTCGTCCGGGACCACGACGCCCTGGCCGTCGAGGACTTCCGCCCGAAGTTCCTGGCGAAGTCGGCCATGGCCCGTAAGGCCGCTGACGCGGCGGTCGGCGCCACCAAGGCCGCGCTGGTGGAGATGGGCCGCAAACACGGCCGGGTCGTGCACCTGGTACACCCGGCGCACACCACCATGGATTGCGCGGACTGCGGAGCGAGAACCAAGCACGCGCTGCCTCTCTCGGAACGAACGTATACGTGCACCGCGTGCGGAGTGTCCCGGCCCCGGGACAAGAACTCCGCCCGCGTGATGCTCGTCCGGGCTGGTCTTCAACCCGGCTGGCGCTGACCGTGCAAGACCTGCACCCCCG
>NZ_JCANSZ010000104.1:0-12317 GCF_059570535.1 Streptomyces sp. CNP082 | reverse complement strand
GTGCTGGCAGACTCCATGTCAGCCTCTCCGCTGCTAGACCCAGTGGGGAGGCACCCTCGTATCGGTGCCGGAGCGTGTCTGCCAGTCCGCTCACTGTTCGGCGCTCGACGGCGCTCAGCCCTGTCGACGGTCTCCACGCCCCGGGCAACCGCCGGATCCCGCAGAACTCATGCCGGACGTCATCAACGCGTCGAGCGAGCAGGGCGGTAACCCGGCGGCACCTCGGGTGCATCAGCAGTCACACGACCACCGACACAAGGATGGTGCACCAGTGAGCGCCACCGGTACCACCGCCGTCGTCTTCGATCTCGACGGCACCCTCGTCGACAGCGAACCGAACTACTACGAAGCCGGGCGCCGTGTTCTCGAACAGCACGGCGTCACGGGCTTCACCTGGGAGGAGCACACCGGGTTCCTCGGCGTGGGCACCCGCGAGACGATGCGCACGCTGCGCGAGCGGTACGGGCTGGCGGCGCCGACGGCGGAGTTGCTGAGGGAGAAGAACGCCGCGTACCTGCGGCTGGCGCGGGCGTCGACCCAGGCGTTCCCGCGGATGCGGGCGTTCGCCGAGATGCTGCGCGCGGCCGGGTGCCCGATCGCCGTCGCGTCCGGCTCCTCGCGCACCGCCATCGAGGCGGTGCTGCCGGCGGCGGGTCTCGACGGGCTGTTCGCCACGCTGGTCTCGGCGGAGGAGGTCGAGCGGGGCAAGCCGGAGCCGGACGTGTTCCTGGAGGCGGCCCGGCGGCTGGGCGTACGGCCGCAGGACTGCACGGTGGTGGAGGACGCGCCGCCGGGGTGGGAGGCCGCGCGCCGGGCGGGGATGCGATGCGTGGCGGTGCCGTATCTGCCGGAGCAGGCGGACGAGGCGGTCGGCGCGGGCGCGGGGCTGGTGTTCCGGCGCGGACAGCGGGAGTTCTCGGCGGAGCGGGCGTTCGCGTGGGTGACGGGCGGCGTGACCGGCGGGGTATGACGGGTACGGCGTGACTGGCGGACGTACGGGCCAGCCAGCGTGACGCGGTGCAGCCGGGCGCGGGGCGGTGCCGCGGCGGGGCCGCCCCGCCGCGTTCAGCCGCCGATCTGACTCTCCCCGAGCACCGTCGCCGTCGTGCGCTCGGCGGTGGCGTCGTCCAGGCAGCCGCGCAGGCGCATGCGGTCGTGGTCGCCGAGCGCCGGGCGGACGCTGCCCACCCAGATGTCGCCCTCCAACCGGCTCAGCGGGGCGTGGCGCGCGGGTACGCGGGTCGCGCGGCGGCAGCTCTCCCACAGGTCGCGCACGGCCATCCGGCCCGCCGCCGCGTCGGCGGAGCCGCGCACCGCGACCTCGAAGACGACCGCCGTCGCCGCTGCGGCCGGGCGCTGCTGGGGCCGGGTCCTGGTGGCGTCCGCGAGCCGGCCGAGGCCGAAGACCAGGGCGGCCAGGGCCAGTACGGCCACGACGAGCGTACGGATCCGGGGCGGGCGCCGTACCGCGGGACGGGACTCCAGCGGCTCCGCGCGCCCCACGCCGCCGGGCGGGGCCGCGAGACCGGCGAGGCGCGCGGCCGTGCGGCGGTCGGCGGCGCGGCCGGTGGCGGCAGCGGCCTTCTGCACCGCCCAGGCGGCGGCCGACAGCACCGCCCCGGCGGCCATCAGCACGGGCACGAAGACGTACGTGCGGTGCGTGCCGTCCGGCCGCCGTGCCTCAAGCCAGCGGAACCGCGGGGACGGCTCTGGCCGGGTGCGCTCAAGGCCGCGCAGGATCTCCTCCGTGCGGTCGCGGCCTTCGGCGACCTCCCGCCGGAGCCGGGAGACGCGGGCGTGCAGCACGATGCCGACGAACAGCACCTCGACGGCCAGCAGCAGCACGCCGCTGATGAGCGCGCGCTGCCACTCCCAGCGGTACAGGTAGAGCACGAAGTAGCCGCCGGCGCCGGCGCCGGAGAGCCCGCCGAGTACGTAGCCCGCGTACTTCACGCCGCCTCCCCCGCCGGGCCTCCGGCCTGCCGGCGGCCTCTGCCGCCGACGCCGGTCACGCCGCCGCCTCGCGGCCGTCTGTCCGGGCCGGATCGCCGCCGGTACGGGCCCCGCCCCCGGCGGCCGTCACCGCGCCCGTCGTGCCGTCCACCGTCAGCGCCGTCCCCGGCGGGAAGCGCGTCACCGCCCCCGGCACGCCCACGGCCGTCGGCACCCCGAACTCACGGGCCAGCACCGCCAGGTGCGACAGCGCGCTGCCGGTCTCCGCGACCAGCCCGGCGAGCCCGGCGAGCTGCGGCGCGAGCCCCGGGTCGAGCACCGGCACCACCAGCACCGCGTGCGCGGGCCGCTCCCCCGCGCCGTCCCACGCCACCCCGGCCCCGCTGCCGCCCCCGGCGCCCTGCCCGCCGCCCGCCGCCCCGCCGGCGCCGCCCGCCGGGTCCGGCGGCTGCGCGACGGGCCGCCCGCCGGCCAGCCGGAACGCCGCGGGCAGCACCAGCCGCTCCGGCCGCGGCAGCCGCTCCGCGAAGTCCCGCGGCAGCCCCTCGCCGTCCGCGAGCGCGACCAGCTCCGGCCACCGCAGCAGCGCCACCCGCGCCGCCCCGTCCAGCGCCCCCGCCGCCGTCAGCCGCTCCGCCAACTCCGCGACGACCCGGCTCTGCATCTCCTGCACCCACCGGATCCGCAGCCGCAGCCCCTCCCGTACGGGCAACGCGCCCACCCCGCGCGGCACTCCGCTCCACCGGACGCGCAACGGCAGCGCGGGCGCCGCGCCGAGCGCCGGCGGGGCCAGCGCCAGCAGCACCGGGTGCCGGGCGATCAACTCGGCGTCGTCGCCGGCCCCGTCCCGCCGCGCCGCCTCCGCCAGCACGGCCAGCGCCTCGCCCGCCGCGGTGGCCCCCTCGCCCGCACCGGGCAGCGCGCCGGCCAGCGACTCCTGCGCGTGCAGCGCGGACAGCACGGTGCGGCCCCAGCCGGCGGCGTCCAGCAGCCGTCCGCCGACCGTCTCCGCGGGCTCGGGCAGTCCGGCGAGCTGTTCGTCGACCTCGGCCATGAGGTCGAGGGCGAGCGCGGGCAGCGCGGTGCGCAGCCGCCCCACGCGCCAGGCCGCGCCGAGCAGCCGGGCGCCGCGCAGCGGGTTGACGAAGTCCCGTACCGGATGGGCCGACTTGACCGCGCCGAGCAGCCGCAGGTCGGCCGCGGCCCGGCCGTCGACGGTGGTGACGACGGGCAGCGCGCGCAGGTGCCGCCGGGGTGCGGTGCCGGCGATGTCGAGGGCCACGGTCAGGCCGTGCGACATGGGCGCGAGCCACAGGTCCTCCTCCAGCGGCTGCAGCACCGCGGGGAAGGTCTCGGCGACCGGTCCCGGGCCGAGCAGCCGGGCGGTACGCGGCGGGCGCGGCGGCATCGCCGTGATCGGCCGGGACTGGAAGAGCCACAGCCGCCCGTCGGCGTCGAAGCCGAACTCGACGTCCTGCGGCCCGCCGAAGACCCGCTCCGCGCGCCGGGCCAGCGACGCCAGCCGGGCCAGCCGGCCGCGGCCGAGCAGCGCCGCGCCGGGCGGCTCCGCCGGGTCGACGGCGACGCGCCGGCCGCGGCGGGTGAGCTGGTAGCGGACGCCCTGGGCGGTGCCGTCGACGAGGGCGCCGGGGCCGCCGTCGACGGCACTGACCAGCAGCCGGTCGTGCCGCCCCGCGACGGGATCGGCGCCGAACATGACACCGCCGGCCGCGGCCCGCAGCATGGGCTGCACGAGGACGGCCATGTCCCCGGTCGCGCCGGCCCGCGGCGGAGCCGGGCGCGGTGCCGCGGCGGGGCCGGCGGGCCCGCGGGCGGCCGAGTCGAGCACGCGGCGCACGGCGGCGGCGAAGTCCTCCCAGCCGCGCACGTCGGGCACGGTCTCGTACCAGCCGGCCATCGAGGAGTCGGCGGCGTCCTCGTACGCGGAGGAGGAACGCACGATCAGCGGTCGCCGCCCGCCCTCGCTCAACTCCCGCCAGGCGGCGCGCAGCGCGTCGGGACCGGCGGGGGCGCCGGGCGCGAGGGCGGGGTCGGTGAGCACGAAGCCCGGGAGCACGGGCAGCCCCGCGGCGGCGGCGCGGGCGAGGCCGGCGGCCTTGGCCCCGGCGCGGTCCGGGTCCCGGGCGGGACCGGAGTGCAGCGGCAGCACCGCCGGCCATCCCGCGCGCGCAGCTCGTCCCGTACGCGCCGTGCGCTCCCCCCGCGCCGCGCGCTCCGCACCGGCCGCGCGCGCTGTCCGCTCCGCTTCGGTCGCCATCAGCGGCTCCACCTCCGCCCCTCGTGCGCGCGCCCCTTGTGGGGGCTGCCACGCCCGACTCGGTCCCGGGTAGCGGAGAGAGCCGGCCGGGGCGCCGCGGGGCAGCAGACGGGGAACCGCCGCGGCGACCCGGCGGGTTCGACCGGGTTGCTTACGAATGCAGTATGCCGCGAGGGGCCGGAGGTATTCCTCAGGGATGTCCCCGAATGCCCCCGGCCCAGGCGCATCACCTCATCTCACCCACCGTGTGCCGCTCCTGGGTGACGGCGCACCGTTCCCGAGTCGTGCCGCTTCATGCCCCGGGCAGCGGATTCCCTTCTTTCGTGTGCACCCGCCCGGCTCTCCCCGCCGGGGCCCCGGCGACAAGCCGATAATCGTTGCGCCGGCCCCGGATCCGGGGCGTCCCCGGCCCATCCAGCGCTACAGCAGAGGTGACACACCATGCCCACGACCAAGGCGAACGACCGTGTCAAGCTCGTCTTCTCCCTCTTCGACGCCGACGGCAACGGCGTTGTGGAGTCGGCGGACTTCGATCTGATGAGCAAGCGGGTCATGGCGGCGGTGCCCGCCGCCGGCGACGACGCGAAGAGCAGGATGTCCGACGCCTTCCGCCGCTACTGGGAGACGCTCGTCCGCGAGCTGGACGCCAACGACGACGGCCGGATCAGCCCCGAAGAGTTCACCGCGATCGTGCTCGACCCCCAGCGGTTCGACGCCACGGTCGACGAGTTCGCGGACGCCCTGGCGGCCATGGGCGACCCGGACGGCGACGGCTTCGTCAAGCGTCCCGACTTCACCGCCCTGATGACGGCCATCGGCTTCCAGCGTCCCAACATCGACGCCCTGTTCGACGCCTTCGCGCCAGTCGACGGCGACCGTATCCCCGTGACCACCTGGGCGGACGGCATCCGGGACTACTACCGCCCGGAGAAGGCCGGCATCCCCGGCGACCACCTGACCGCGGGCACGACCCCGTGACCCGCACTCAAGTTCCCGCCCCCGAAGCCCCCTTACGTGACGCGAAGCCCGTCATCGGCCTGGCGGTCGGGCGAGGCACCGGACCCGAGGTCGCGGATGTCTTCGAGCAGGTGCTCGGCGCGCTGACCGCAAGGCACCCGCACGGCGTGGCGATCGAGCGCTCCCCCCGTCTCTACCACTCGTACGTCTCGCTCCGCGCCGCCGGGGGCGTGGCCAGGATCCAGGCGCTGACCGCCGAGGACGCAGCCCACTACGAGCGGTTCTGCCGCACCCGGGCCGAGCAGGGCACCAGGGCGATCTTCCGCACCGCTGTCAACGCCCAGTCCCTCTACCTCGTCCGGCAGCGGCTTCGCGCCGTGAAGGTCGACCTCCTCACGGACGCCAAGCGCTCCCTGCTCCTGGTACGGGATCAGGCCCAGGGCTTCTACACCGGGGACAACCGGCACACGCCCGGCGAGGTCACCCGCACCATGACCTTCAGCCGGGAGATCACCGAGGCTGTGCTCACCTACGCCCTGCGCCGAGCCCGGCACGAGTGGCCCGACGGGCGGGCCGACCGCATCGTCATGGCCTACAAGTTCCATCTGCTCGACGGCGCCCTCGACGCCTGGGTGGCAGAGCTCTCGGACCGGCTCGGCATACGCATCGGCCTGTTCCAGCCGGACACGGTCAACCGCAACCTGATCGCCCACGGCCTGCCCGACCGCACGCTGATCGTCGCCGGGAACGAATGGGCCGACATCATGCACGTCATGCTGCTCGACCGCTTCGGCTCCGGCCGGCAGGAGAACCGCTGCACCGAGAACGTCTGCCTCGCCCCCGGGCTGTCCGGTCTGGTCGAGTACCAGACGGTGCACGGGTCCGCCGACGACCTCGCCGGGCAGGACCGGGTCAACCCGGTAGCGGCCATCCGCGCGGCGGCCCTCGTCGCGGAACGCCACGCCGGATGCCCAGGAGCGGTACGCACCACCGAGCAGGCCCTGCGCACTCTGGACGAGCGGGGCGTGCACACCCCGGACCTCGGCGGACGGCACTCCACCACCGCCGTGGTCGACACGCTGCTCGACGTGCTCGACGCGCCCGGAGCCGACGGGACGCCGAAGGATGCCGCCCTGGTCAGCGGGTCATGACCGGCGGGGAACCGGGCGGGACGGCCCTGGTCGTCGTGGACCTGCAGAACGACTTCTGCACCGGCCCGACGGCCCGGGCACGCTTCGGCAAGGACCCCGCCGTGCTGGACACAGCCGTCGCCGGCTGTGTCCAGGCGGTGGCCAGGGCCCGCGAGCGCGGCGTGGAGGTGCTCTTCGTACGGTTCGTCGGCGACCCCGGACACCAGGGGGCCGGCTGGCGGCTGCGGGACCGGGCCCTCGGCAAGCGGCCCACGTGCCTGGAGGGCTCGTGGGGCGCGGAGTTCCACGCCGTCTCCCCGGCCGCGGGCGAGCGGGTCTTCACCAAACGCGCCTGCTTCGACGCCTTCCTGACCGACGGCTTCGAGGAGCACCTCGCCGCGCGGGGCGTGGGCCACCTGGTCTTCGCCGGGCTGTATGCGGACGTGTGCGTGGACTCCACCGCCCGCACGGCCTTCCAGAAGGGGCTTCACGTGACCCTCCTGACCGACTGCACCACCGCGCTGCACCTGCCGTACGACGCCGTGCTGCGGTTCATGCGCGTCGTCTACGGCGCCCGGACCACCACCGCGGACGACCCGCAGGCATGGGCAGCACCCGCGCTGCGACGTGAGGAGAAGTGGTGCGTGCCGCCGCCGGGCTGAACGCCGGCCTGGCGGACGGCGTGGGCCGCACCGCTCTCCTGGTGGCCGCAGCCCGCGCCATCGAGAGCCATCGCCCCGACGCCCTGGCCCGGGACCCGTTCGCGGAGCACTTCGTGCGTGCGGCACCGGCCTCGGCTGGCTGGCCGGTCCGCCCGCAGCAGGTGCCCGCCGGTGAGGCCGACCCGCTGTGGGGCCGGCTCGGCCGGTACTTCGGCCTGCGCACCCGCGTCCTGGACGACCATCTGCTCCGCTCGGCGCACCAGGGCGTCCGGCAGGTGGTGCTGCTGGGGGCGGGCCTGGACTGCCGGGCGTTCCGGCTCGACTGGCCGCCGGGCTGCGTGGTCCACGAAGTGGACACCGCCGAGGTGCTGGCGTTCAAACAGGCGGTGCTCGACCGGACCGGGGCTGCGCCCACGACCAGGCGCCGGACCCTCGCGGCCGACCTCCGGCTCGACTGGGCCGGGGCACTGCGGTGCGCGGGCTTCGACCCCGCCGCGCCCACCGCATGGCTCGCCGAAGGGCTGCTGCTCTACCTTCCGGCGGCGGCGGAGCGCCTCCTCATCGCCACGATCGGCCGGCTGAGCGCGGCGGGCAGCTCCCTCGCGTACGAAATCAAGCAGATCGCCGAGTCACCGCAGGTACGGGCCAGCCCGGTCTACACCGCGGCGAGACAGCGGATCGGCATCGACCTGCTCGCCCTCTTCGACAGCGGGCCACGCCCCGACTCGGCAGGCGAACTCGCCCAACGGGGCTGGACGGTGGCCCTCCACACCCCGTACGACTTCACCGCCCTGCACGGCCGCGGTCCCCGCCCGGAGCCGGACGACGCCCTGGCGGCCAACCGCTGGGTCTTCGCCACGGCCCCCGGGTAGCAGCGCTGCCCGGAGCGGAGGCGGGGACGGCCACGCCCCTCGGGAGACGATCCCCGTCAGCCGAGGAAGCTCAGCCGCACCTGCCGCTGCGGGTTGTCGCGGTTGGTGTCGACCAGCACCACCGACTGCCAGGTGCCCAGCTCCAGCCGGCCGCCGAGCACCGGCAGCGTGGCGTGCGGCGGCACCAGGGCGGGCAGCACGTGGTCGCGGCCGTGGCCGGGGCTGCCGTGCCGGTGGTTCCAGCGGTCGTCGGCGGGCAGCAGGTCGTGCAGCGCGGCGAGGAGGTCGTCGTCGCTGCCGGCGCCCGTCTCGATGACCGCGATTCCCGCGGTGGCGTGCGGTACGAAGACGTTGAGCAGCCCGTCGCGGCCGTCCGCCGCCTCGCGCAGGAAGGCGTCGCAGTCGGCGGTGAGGTCGTGGACGGTCTCGCCGGCTCCGGTGGTGATCCTCAGGGTGCGGGTCGTGAAGACGTCGGTCATGAGGCCAGCATCGCGCATGGGGAAGATCCGTGCCGACACAGGCGTTGGCGCACACATGAGCGGCATCGTGCGGACCCAGGTGGTGGTGATCGGCTCCGGCCAGGCGGGCCTGTCGACGGCGTACTTCCTGCGCCGCGCGGGCCTGGACTTCGTCGTCCTGGACCACTCCCCCGGCCCCGGCGGCGCATGGCAGTTCCGCTGGCCGACGCTGACGTACGGCAAGGCGCACCGCGTACACGACCTGCCGGGCATGCCGCTGGCCACCGCGGACGCGGACGGGAACCGGCCGGCCGCGGAGGTGGTTTCCGCCTACTTCGACGCGTACGAGCGGGCCTTCGGGCTGCCGGTGCGCCGGCCGGTGAACGTGACCGAGGTGCGCGAGGGCTCCGGGGACGAGGCCGGGCGGCTGCTGGTGGTCTCGGACGCGGGCACGTGGTCGGCGCGCGCGCTGGTCAACGCCACGGGCACCTGGGACCGGCCGTTCTGGCCGCGCTACCCGGGCCAGGAGACGTTCCGCGGCCGGCAGCTCCACACCGCGCAGTACCGCGGCCCGGGGGAGTTCGCCGGGCAGCGGGTGGTGGTCGTCGGCGGCGGCGCCTCGGGCACGCAGCACCTGCTGGAGCTGGCGGGGGCAGCGGCGCAGACCGCGTGGGTGACGCGCAGGCCGCCGGTGTGGCGCGAGGGCCCGTTCGACGAGGACTGGGGCCGCGCGGTGGTGGCCAGGGTCGACGAGCGGGTACGGGCCGGGCTGCCGCCGAAGAGCGTGGTCGGCGAGACGGGGCTGCCGCTCACGGACGAGCTCCGCGCGGCGCGGGCGGCGGGCGTGCTGGCGCGGCGGCCGATGTTCGAGCGGATCACGCCGGAGGGCGTGGCCTGGGCGGACGGGACGGTCTTCCCGGCGGACGCGATCCTGTGGGCGACGGGCTTCCGCGCGGCCGTCGACCACCTGGCGCCGCTGCGGCTCCGCGAGCCGGGCGGCGGCATCCGCATGGAGGGCACGCGCGCGGCCCGCGACCCGCGGATCCACCTCGTGGGCTACGGCCCGTCGGCAAGCACGATCGGCGCCAACCGCGCCGGCCGCGCGGCGGTCCGCGAACTGACCGCGCTGCTCGCCGGCCCGCCCGATCCAGACCCCGGTCCCGTACCGGGCGCGCGCGGCGCGCTCAGCGCTGCTGTCTGAGGCTGGAGCTGCGGACGACCAGCTCCGGCTGCAGCACGATCTGCTGGTGGTCGTGGTGCTCCACGCCCTGCTCCGTCTCCTCGATCAGCAGTTCCGCGGCCTCCCTGCCCATCCGGTGCGCCGGCTGGCGCACCGAGGTCAGCGGGACCGCCGCCGCGGCGGCGAACTCGATGTCGTCGTAGCCGACGAGCGCGATGTCGCCGGGCACCGAGACGCCCGCCGCGAAGAGGGTCTGCAGGACGCCGAGCGCGAGGAGGTCGTTGGCGCAGAACACCGCCGACGGGCGCGGCGACATGCCCAGCAGCCGGGCGCCGGCGTCGCGGCCGGCGGCGACGTCCATCTGCTCGGTCTCGACGTGCACCAGTGCCTCGGGCCCCAGGCCCTCCTCGGCGAGGGCGGCCAGGGCACCGGTGTGGCGGTCCTGGCACTGCGGGAGCTGCATGGGGCCGCTGACGTAGACCAGAGAGCCGTGGCCTGCGCCGATCAGGTGACGCGCGGCGAGCGCGCCGCCCTGGATGTCGTCCAGCGAGACGGAGCAGGCGTCGGCGCTGGCGACGGTGCGGTCCACGAAGACGTACGGGATGCCGTGCCGGCCGAAGGACTCCAGGGTGCGCCCGCTGGTGTCGGCGGGGGTGACGAGCACGCCGCGCACCCGCTGCTCGGCGAAGAGGCCCAGGTACTCGGCCTCTTCCGCGGTGCTCTGGGCGCTGTTGCACAGCATCACGCCGAGGCCCGCCTCGCGCGCGGCGCGCTCGGCACCGGTGGCGACGTCGACGAAGAACGGGTTGGTCATGTCGAGTACGAGCAGCGCGATGATGCGGCTGCGCCCGGCGCGCAGTTGCCGCGCCGACTCGCTGCGTACGTAGCCGAGCCGGTCTATGGCCGCCTGCACCCGCTCGCGGGTGGCGGCGGCCACGCTCTCGGGCCGGTTGATGACGTTCGACACGGTGCCGACGGAGACCCCCGCGTGCCGCGCGACGTCCTTGATGCCCACCATGCGCCCCACGCGCGTTCCCCTTCAGCCGTCCAGCCGGTCGTACGCGGCGCGCCCCGGCCGCGGCCCGTCGCACATGCTACGCATGGCTCTCCCCGGTCCCCGCGACCTCCACCAGGTCGAGACCGGCGAGGTCCGCGAGCGCCCGCAGTTCGGGCAGCAGGTGGCCGGTGGCCAGGGCCCAGTGGTGGCCGACGCCGCTCGCGCTCCACTCGTCGCACCACTCGCCCGGGTCGCGGCCGAAGTCGACGCGGGAGGTGGTGTTCCCGATGGCCAGCAGCGGTCCCGCGGTCACGGTGCCCGCGGAGGCGATGAGCCGGTAGCGGCCGTCGCGGGTCTGGCCGAGGCCGACGGCGGTGACCGGCCCGTGCCGTACGTCGAACTCCACGGACACCCCCCAGCCGCGCTTGCCGTGGTAGACGCCGAGGCCGCGCAGCAGCGGCCGGCCCTCGCTGATCGCCAGATGCCCGGGGCCGTCGTGGCCCATCTCCACCACGCCGTCGCGGAAGTTGAGCGCCTGCATCTCGGTGAAGGAGCCGCCGGCGCCGAGCCGGTCGGTGACGAGCATCGCGAGCGAGGTGCGCAGCTCGTACTCGCCGGCGGCGGGGATGCCGCGGGCGGTGAGCAGAGAGGCGCCGAGGATCATGCCAGCGCCCAGCCGCTCGTGCGTCTCACCGTCGAGGCCGCGGTGGTAGTACGCGAGGGAGTCGAGGTCGAAGTCGGCGGCGAGCCGGTCCAGGCCCACCGACACCCGCGCCGCCCAGGCGAGGTCGTCGGGGTCGACGGTCCCGTCGAGGTCGAAGACCTCGCGGGTCTCGTCGAGTTTGGCCGCGACCTCGGCGTCGCCGGCCTTCTCGGCCCGTACCCGCAGGTCGTCGAACTCCAGCACCTCGACGTGGCCGCCGAGGTTCGCGGGGACCATGGCCAGGTCGGTGGAGACGTCGTACATGCCCGGGTAGAGGTGGCCCATCAGCCCGTGCCGGCCGCCGCGCAGTGCCGCGCGCACCCCCGCCGCCCGGATCCAGCGGCCGATACGGGCCCACGCCCGCTCGTCCTCCAGGTAGCCGGAGACGGAGCGGAACGGGACGCCGCAGCGCTCGAAGGCGTTCGCCATCTCGGGCAGCGGGCAGGCGCCGCAGTAGGCGAGCCACTGGCCGGTGTCGAAGCTCGCGTGGTCCATCGCCTCGGTGGGCTGCAGGTTGATCAGCAGGACGGGCGCGCCGCTGCGCTGCGCGACGGGGACGAGCATGGTCGCGGTCATGTACGTGGTGAGGAAGCCGACGATCAGGTCGCAGTCGGCGGCGCGCAGCTTCTCCGCGGCGGCGGCGCCCTCGGGAGCGCCGGAGATGAAGCCGACGTCCACGACGTCGGCGTCGAAGCCCGCCATCCGCTCGGCGACCCGGGCGGCGGAGCGCTGGAGCTGCGGCAGCAGGTCGGGGAACTGCGGCCAGTACGCGCCGAGTCCGCCGGCGACCAGGCCGATGCGGGGCCGGCGGGCGGTGGCGGGGGTGCGTGCGGTCGTCATGGGTGGCCCTACCTTTCAAGTCGTGGGTTCGAACTGGTCATTCGTAAGATCGGTGGGCCCAGGGGCTCTGGGTATGGCTGCATGGGTTGCGCCCGTGATGGCTTAAGGAGCTTGGCCGCCCGGAGCCCCGCGACGACTCGACCGCCAATTGGGAGATGCGACTCGATCGCTGCGTAGGGCAACGTCGGCGAGGTCGTCTGCTGGGCTGTGAACGCGCGACGAGCTGGCGGAGGTGACCGTGCCCCAGATATGGGCCGGAGTGGACATCGGCAAGGAACACCACCACT
>NZ_JCANSZ010000103.1:0-12701 GCF_059570535.1 Streptomyces sp. CNP082 | reverse complement strand
AGACGACCTCGCCGACGTTGCCCTACGCAGCGATCGAGTCGCATCTCCCAATTGGCGGTCGAGTCGTCGCGGGGCTCCGGGCGGCCAAGCTCCTTAAGCCATCACGGGCGCAACCCATGCAGCCATACCCAGAGCCCCTGGGCCCACCGATCTTACGAATGACCAGTTCGAACCCACGACTTGAAAGGTAGGGCAACCCATGCAGCCATACCCAGAGCCCCTGGGCCCACCGATCTTACGAATGACCAGTTCGAACCCACGACTTGAAAGGTAGGGCAGCACCATGACGCCTCCGCCAGCGGCGCTGCGGCTGAGCCGTGACGTCACCGTCTGCGACACTGCACCGGCGCGCACATCCTGCGCCGCCTGCTGGACGGCGCGAGCCCGCAGGAGGTGTCCGGCGAACTCGCGACCACGCTGCACGTCCCCCACACCCGGGTCGCCGCCGACGTCGCGGACCTCCTCTCCCAGCTCACCGCCGCCCGCCTGACCGAGCCGGCACGCAAGCCGCGTAAGGGCACGCGGTGAGCCAGGTCTTCGACGCCCCTCGCGAACGGCTGCCGCTGCGCCGCCGCCTGGCCGCGCGCACCGCCGTCACCGCCGCCCTGCTGCTGGCCCGCCTGCCGCCACGCCGCATCCGGCGCGTCCTCCACCTGCTACGCCGCGGCGCGGCCCCCGCCACCCACGACCAGGCCCGCACCGCCCGCGACGACGTCACCGCGACCTCCTCCGTCTGCGCGGGCCGCTACTGCCTGCAGCGCTCCCTCGCGACGGCGCTGCTGTGCCGGCTGCGCGGCACCTGGCCCACGTGGTGCACCGGGGTGCGCATGCAGCCCTTCGCCGCCCACGCGTGGGTCGAGGTGGACGGCGACCCCGTCGGCGAACCGCCCGGCACCGCCGCGTACCGCCACCTGATCAGAATCCCGCCGCGGGTCGGCCGGGTATCTCCACCAGGGGGGTGAAGTGGTGGCGGGGCGGGTGCCGGATGGGGAATCCGAACCGCGCCGCCCACCTCGCGCCCTGCGCCTCACCGGGCGGCGAAGGCCATCCGCCGGAACCAGTCCGCCGCCGCCTCACCGACCTCCTCCAGCGCCCCCGGCTCCGGGAACAGGTGCGTCGCACCCGGGATCACGCGCAGCTCGTACGGCGCGGTGAGCCGCTCCGCGGCCTCCTCGTTGAGCTTGATCACGAGGTCGTCCCGGCCGCCCACGAGCAGCAGCACCGGCGCCCGTACGTCGGCGAGCGCGTCCCCCGCGAGATCGGGACGCCCACCGCGGGAGACCACGGCCCGTACGAGCTCGGGCCGCTTGGCCGCGGTGGTCAGGGCCGCCGCGGCGCCCGTACTGGCGCCGAAGAGTCCGATGGGCAGATCGGTGGCCCGGGCCGCGAGCCAGTCGGCGGCGCCGCTGAGCCGGCGGGTCAGCAGCGCGATGTCGAAGCGGTGCTCGCGGGTGACGGCATCGGTCTGATCCTCGGCGGGCGTGAGCAGATCAAGGAGCAAGGTGCCGAACCCGTGGTCGTTCAACTGGGCGGCGACGGCCTGGTTGCGCGGACTGTGCCGCGAACTGCCGCTGCCATGGGCGAACAGCACCAGCCCGGCGGCTGCATCGGGCACCGCGAGATCACCGCTCAGCTCCGCACCGCCGACCCGGAGGATCACGCTCTCGACGGCCATGATCGCCTCCCGTCTTGCCGAGACGTTGTTGCCGTTTCCGGGTACCACGGAATGGAGGCGACAAACAGAACAAACCGCCGCGCCAGAGAGACTGAAGGCCGGCCTCCCCGGTGACGGTGGTCAGCGGCGGGCCGCCGAGGATTACCACCCATGGTAAGATCGGAACCATGGGTGGTAGTAAGAAGTATTCGATCAGCCTCCCCGAAGACCTCGCCGAGGCCGTGCGCACCCATGTAGGCCCAGGTGGCTTTTCCGCTTACGTGGCCGAGGCCCTTGAGCAGCGCGTGGCCATGGACAAGCTTCGCGAGATCGTCGCCGACTTCGAGACCGACAACGACCCGCTGTCCCGCGAAGAGATCGAAGCGGCCCGCGCCGTACTGCGCCGTGATCAGCACGGCTCGGGCGGCGTCGCAGCCTGATGCCGGGGACGCTCCTCCTCGACAGCGAGGGCCTGTCCAAGCTCTACCTCAAGGACCGCACCGTCCTGGCTTTCGTCCAAGCAGCCTCGGAAGAAGGCGTCCGAGTGGCCACGACCGCCATGACCACGCTCGAGGCGGACTACGAGCGCATCCACCCCGCCCGCATCCGGTGGGTACTCTCCCGGATCGACGTCCACGACGTCACCAAGAGAGTCACCGACCACGCGGCAGCACTGCTGCGCGACCACCACCTCAGTGGCCACAAGTACGCCATCGACGCCGTCCTCGCCGCCGTCGCACGCGCGACGCCAAAACCAGTCACCGTCCTCACCTCCGCCCCCGAGGACATCAGCCTGCTCTGCGGACCCGCCGTCGAGGTCGCAGAGCTCCCGCCTGGAGGACCACGATGACGACACTCACCATGCTCCATCCTGGCGCCATGGGTTCGGCCGTTGCCGCCCAGGCGGTCGCCGCCGATCGCCACCCGGATTCGGCCCGCTCCCCGTATGCTGGACGGCTCGGTCATCGGCCCGCCGCCCACCGCGGACCGCTCTGAGCGCATGGCCTCTGACATCCTCTCTGACTCCGACCACCTTCCGAGCGTGGCCGCACGTGCCTGGCGCTGGGTGCCCGAACTGCACGAGATCGTCCTCCGTGCACTGGGAGGGCTGCTATTTCGTCCCGTTGGCCTGGTTCGCCCTGGTGCGAGCGAGCCGGAAGGACTCGGTATGCGGGTGATGAGGGAGCAGAAAACCTGCCCCGCTCATCTGCCAGAGGGCCCTGGACGTCCTCGGGCTCACCGGGTCCGAGTGTGTCTTCGTCGACGACCACGCCAGGAACCTGCCGCCGGCGCGGGCTCTTGGGATGACGACGATCCACCACGTCGCCCCGGTCGCCACGGCGACGCAGCTCTACGCCCTCTTCACCAGCCGAGCTGCCTGAGCATTTCCGTGCTGCCCAGCCCGGTGAAGGCGTGAGGGATCGGGTCCGGCGAACAGATGACCGACCGTCAACGTGCTGCTGTACGTTGACCGTTACCCGCTCCCGAACGCATCAGGAGACAACGGCCGTGGCGGACGACGCAGCAGGCAGCGTGGAAGACCGGATAGACCAGAGCGTGGCGCACTCGGCGCGTATGTGGGACTACTGGCAAGGCGGGAAGAACAACTACGCCGCCGACCGTGCGGCCGGCGACGCCGTCATGGAGACCTTCCCGGGGATCGTCGTCGACGCTCGCCAGCAGCGCGCCTTCCTGCGCCGCGCGGTGCGCTACCTCGCCCAGGAGGAAGGCATCCGCCAGTTCCTGGACATCGGCACCGGCCTGCCGACGGTGGAGAACACTCACGAGGTGGCCCAGACCGTCGATCCGAGCTGTCGGATCGTGTACGTGGACAACGACCCCATCGTCCTGACCCACGCGCGCGCCCTGCTGACCTCCGCCCCGGAGGGCGCATGCGCGTACATCGACGCCGACGCCCGCGACATCGACTACCTCCTCGAAGAGGCCGCGAAGACACTGGACTTCACCCGGCCCGTGGGGCTGACGCTGCTCGGCCTGTTCGGCAATATCCCGGACCACGACCAGGCGCTTGCGATTCGGGCGAGGCTGCTGGAGGCGGTCAGCTCCGGCTCGTATCTGGTGGTCAGCGATGGCGACACCACCGACCCCGGCAGAGTGGCGGCGGTCGACGAATTCAACAAGAACAACCCCGGTCACGAGTACACCAACCGCAGCGTCGAGCAGATAGCCGCGTACTTCGACGGTCTGGAACTCGTGGAGCCGGGAGTGGTGTCCACGCCGCTGTGGCGGCCTGACGCGGCGGTGGTCGGTGAGCCGCCGAAGGCGGCGATCCACTGCGGAGTCGCCCGCAAGCCGTAGCGCATGGCCGGCCGCCGCCCGGAAGCGTGAGCTGCCCTCTCGCCTGGGCGTCGTCCCCGGGACGGCAAGCGCCGACGCGGGTAACAGGGAGTCGCACTTGTGGATCACGGCATAGGCTGAGGCCGGCAGTGGCCTGAGAGGGCGGGGAGGTTCCGGTGGGCGGGGAGTGGGCGGGGGCGGCGATGGTGCGTCCTGGGGAGCGGATCGGGCCGTTCACCGTGCTCACGGAGTTGGCCAGTGGGGGGATGGGGCGTGTGTATCTGGCCCGTTCTCCGGGCGGTCGTACGGTGGCGGTGAAAACCGTGCTGCCCGCGGTCGGCGGGGGTGCTGCGCCTGACGACGTGGACCGGCGGCGTTTTGCCCGTGAGGTGGCGCTGGCGCGGCGGGTGCAGGGGGTATTCACGGCCAGTGTCGTCGATGCCGATGCCGAGGCGCGTGTTCCGTGGATGGCGACGGAGTACGTTCCGGCGCCGTCGCTTGAGTATCTGGTGGCCTCGCACGGTCCGTTGCCGGCGGACGGGCTGCACTGGGTGGCAGCCGGGATGATCGAGGCGTTGGTGAGCGTCCATGCGGCCGGTCTGGTGCATCGCGACGTCAAGCCGTCCAACGTGCTGCTGCCCGAGGACGGCCCCCGGGTGATCGACTTCGGGATCTCGCAGGCTGCCGACATCACCCGTACCAGGTCGGCCCTGGGGACGATCGCGTTCGCCGCGCCGGAGCAGGCCCGGGGTGAGGCGACCACGGCTGCGTCCGACGTGTTCTCGCTGGGTGCCACGCTCTTTCATCTGGCTACGGGGCGCAGTCCGTACCGGCACATGGGGCAGGGCTCCGCGATGGAGCAACTGGTCCGGGCCGCGGAAGGCGACCTCGATCTGTCTGGCCTGCCCGGGGAACTCGGGGCCCTGATCGGGCCGTGCCTTGCTCTGGACCCCGCTGACCGTCCGACGCCCCACGAGCTGCTGACCCTGGTCGGCGACGTCATCGCCGCCCGCCCGCAGGCCCGCGGCGCGGCCGACTGGCTGCCCCGGGAGTGGTCTGAGGCGATCGCGCAGCACCGGCGCCGCAGTACCGAGGAGGCGGACGCGGCCGAGCGGCGCATCGACCCCGACGCGGTCACCGAGCGCACCCCGCGCGGCGCGCCCCGTACCCGGCGCATGCCCGCCGGGGCACCGCGGTCCGCGCCGGCCCGACGGGGCCGTCGCGTCGGGCTGTGGGTCTCGCTGGCTGTGGCGGGGTCCCTCGCCGCCGGCGGTGCCGTGTACGCCCTCCAGGACGACGGGGGCGGCGGTGCGCCGGATCCGGTGCGGCAGGACCTGCGGCTGGCCCTGGTGGAGCAGGGCGCGCAGGGTGAGTGCACCGACGCG
The DNA here is from genome assembly GCF_059570535.1 of Streptomyces sp. CNP082. Classification (NCBI taxonomy): domain Bacteria; kingdom Bacillati; phylum Actinomycetota; class Actinomycetes; order Kitasatosporales; family Streptomycetaceae; genus Streptomyces; species Streptomyces sp. CNP082. Next base: position 7,364 of record NZ_JCANSZ010000103.1, on the reverse strand, counting down.
CTGCCTCCGCCCACTTTCTACTCGGCACAGCTGAATACCTGTTATCAGATCTCGACCCGGACCGGGGACCGGATGAGTGTCGTACGGCTTCAGGACGTCAGCGCCGCGCCGGACGAGAACGTCGGGGGCGGCTGGGTGATCCGTATGACGTTCCGGGACGCCGATGCCGAGCGGTTCGCGGCACTCTCCCAGCGTGCGGTGGACCGCACGCCCCCGCGGAACCAGATGCTGATCGTCCTGGGCGACCGGCTCATCAGCGCCTCCGCCGTCGCCGAGGTCATCAGCGACGGCAGGGTGGACATCACCGGCAACTTCACCGAGAACGAAGCGAAGGACCTGGCCACCGAACTCGGCGCCCAGTAACAGCTTGTCTCACGTGGCTGCTTTCGCGAGCTTCTTGTAGCTGCTCAAGGCGGTGGCCATGGCCACGGCGGTACGTCAAGGGCCGGTCGCACCTCTCGAAGGACGCCATGCGCCGCGTGGGAGACGCCGTCATGCCCCGCCCGGGGACCACATCTGAGACCAGAGCTGAGACCCGGGACACCCGAGCGGCACGCGTACGGCGCCGCCGCCGCCTCCGCTGAAACCTGAAAAACCAGGTCAGAACACTTCTGACCTGGGGTTCAGTGGAGCCGCCTAAGGGAATCGAACCCTTGACCTACGCATTACGAGTGCGTCGCTCTGGCCGACTGAGCTAAGGCGGCAGGTTGCGGGCCGTGGCCCGGGCAACGGCGACAAGTTTACACAGTTCCCCGGGGTTCTCTGCACGCGGTTTGCCGGTGGGGGCGGGGGTGGGCTACTGGCAGCGTTTGCCGTTCTCGGGTGGGGTGCCTTCCAGGAGGAAGGTGCCGACCGCGCCGTCGATGCAGCCGTTGCCCCTCGCGTACGCCGTGTGGCCGTCGCCCTCGTACGTCAGCAGCACGCCCTCCTTCAGTTGTGCCGCCAGGCTCTCCGCCCAGACGTACGGTGTCGCCGGGTCGCGGGTGGTGCCGACGACCAGGATCGGCGGGCTGCCCGCCGCCTCGATGCGGTTGGCCTCGCCGGTGGCGGGGACGGGCCAGTCGGCGCAGTTCAGGGCCGCCCAGGCGAAGCCGCGGCCGAAGACCGGGGAGTCGGCCTCGAAGTCGGGGACCGACTTCTCGACGGCCGCCGGGTTCTCGAAGGCCGGCGGCTGGTCGAGGCAGCTCACCGCCGTGAAGCCGTACATCATGCTGCCGTACGTGCCGTCCGGTTCCCGCTCGAAGTACATGTCCGACAGTGCCAGCAGCCCGCTGCCGTCCTTGCGCTCCATGGCGTCCGTCAGCGAGTCGCGGAGCTGCGGCCAGAAGTCCTCCTGGTACATCGCCATCAGCACGCCCATCGTCGCCACCGACTCGCCCAGCTTCCGCTTTTCGCCGGTCGGTACAGGCTTCGCGTCGAGGCCGTCCAGGAAGGCGCGGAGCTGCGTGCCCGCGTCCTCGGCGCTGTCGGTGCCGAGCGGGCAGTCCGCGCGCTGCACGCAGTCCTCGGCGAAGGAGTCGAAGGCGGTGGTGAAGCCCGCGTTCTGGTCCAGGTTGAGCTGGCGGGAGGTGAGGGCCGGGTCCATCGCGCCGTCGAGGACCAGGCGGCCGGTGCGCTGGGGGAAGAGGCCCGCGTAGGTGGCGCCGAGCATCGTGCCGTACGAGGCGCCGACGTACGTCAGCTTCTTGTCGCCGAGGACGCCGCGGAGGACGTCCATGTCCCGGGCCGCCTCCTGGGTCGAGACGTGGCCCAGCAGCTTGCCGGAGCGCTTCGCACAGCCCTGCGCGAAGGTGTCGTACGACGCGGTCAGCGCCTCGACCTCGCGCTCGTCGTCCGGCGTCTGGTCGACCTGGGTGTACGCCTCGAACTGCGCGTCCGTCATGCACGTCACCGGCTCGCTGCCGCCCACGCCGCGCGGGTCCATCCCCACGATGTCGTACCGGGCCCGGACCTCGTCCGGGTAGCCGACGCCCGCGAAGTTCTGCAGGAACTCGATCGCCGAGGCGCCCGGGCCGCCCGGGTTCACGTGCAGCGAGCCCAGGCGCTCGCCCGGGTTCTCGGCCCGTTTGCGGGAGACCGCCAGCTTCACGTCCCCGCCGCCCGGGCTGGCGTAGTCCAGCGGGACGCGCAGCGTCGCGCAGTCGTAGCCGGGGGTGTCGCAGCCGGTCCAGTCCAGCTTCTGCTCGTAGTACGGCTTCAGGTCCGCGGGGATCTGCGCCGGAAGCGGTTCGAGCACCTTGCTGACGCTGCCGGCGCGGGCGGCGTCGGCGCCGCTGCCGCCGGTGTCCGTGCCGCCGGTGTCGTCGGATCCGGCGGAGTCACACCCGGCGGCGGCGATCAGCACCACCAGCGCGGTGACGGGTGCGGCCGTACGGAACAGGCTGCGGAAATCCATGCGCCTGAGCGTATCCGCTGGGGGCCGCCGTCGCCGGGTCACTTCCCACCCGTACGGGTGACGGGGCGTGGTCCTGCGGCGGCGCGGGGCGTCCCATACGTCACGGTTTACGCAGTGTCACCGTCATCGCCTCCAGTGCCAGCAACGGCGCCACGTTCCGCTCCAGCGCCTCCCGGCACTCCATGATCGCGTCGATCCGGCGCAGCGTCGTCTCCGCGGTGCTGTCCTCCGCGATCCGCCGCAGCCCGTCGCTCACGTCCGCGCACGGGAGCAGCGAGACGTCCGCGACCGCGCCCAACTGGAGCGCGAGCACGTCCCGGTAGAAGCCGGCGAGGTCGGTGAGGGCCAGGTCGAGGCTGTCGCGCTGGCTGCGCGTCGCCCGGCGCTTCTGGCGCTCCTGCAGGTCCTTCATCACGCCCGCCGTGCCGCGCGGCATCCGGCCGCCGGGCTGCGCGCCGAGCGCCGTGCGCATCTCCTCCGTCTCCCGCTCGTCCGTCTCCTCGGCCCGCTCCTTCGCCGCGTCCGCCGCGACCTCGACCAGCTCCTGCGCCGAGCGCAGGCAGCCGCCGATGTCCTCGACACGCAGCGGTATCCGCAGCACCGCCGCCCGGCGCTCCCGGGCGCGGTCGTCGGTGGCCAGGCGGCGGGCCCGGTCGAGGTGGCCGCCGGCCGCGCGGGCGGCGGACTCGGCGACCGCGGGGGTGATGCCGTCGCGCTGGACGAGGACGGCGGCGACCGCGGCGACGGAGGGGGTGTTGAGGGAGAGGTGGCGGCAGCGGGAGCGGATCGTGGGCAGCACGTCCTCCAGCGACGGCGCGCACAGCAGCCACACCGTCCGCGGGGCGGGCTCCTCGACGGCCTTCAGCAGCACGTTCCCGGCGCCCTCGGTGAGGCGGTCGGCGTCCTCGACGACGATGACCTGCCAGCGGCCGGAGGAGGGGGCGAGCTGGGCGCGGCGGACCAGCTCGCGGGTCTCCTTGACGCCGATGGTCAGCAGGTCGGTGGCGACGACGGCGACGTCGGCGTGGGTGCCGACGAGGGCGGTGTGGCAGCCGTCGCAGAACCCGCACCCGGGGCCGGCGGCGGCCCGGTCCGGGCTGACGCACTGGAGCGCGGCGGCGAACACGCGGGCCGCCGTCGTCCGGCCGCCGCCCGGCGGGCCGGTGAACAGCCAGGCGTGCGTCATCGCGGAGCCGGAAGGGAGGTTGACGGCGTCGGCCGGGTGGGTGCCGGCGGCGTCGGCGGGGTGGCTGCCGGCGTCGGCGGGGGTGCCGGGGGCGGCGGTGCCGGCTTCCGCGGTGACCCGTGCGTCGGCGGCGCGGGCCGCGGCGGCAAGCTGATCACCGACCCGCTGCTGCCCGACCAGTTCGTCCCACACCGCCATGGCACCGTCACCGTCCTTCCGTCGTCCGCCGACCATTGTGCTGCACGCCACCGACAGCCGGCGCCGGTCGTCAGTGGGGGTGGGCCCTGCCGTGGTGGCCCCCGCCGTGGTGGTGGCCGTGGCCTCTGCGGCGCCAGCTGACCGCGTCCGGGTCCCGCGGCGCCCGGTCGACCACCAGGGCGCCGGCGGTGAGCATCAGCCCCGCCACCGAGGCCGCGTTCTGCAGTGCGGTACGGGGCACGCGGACCGGGTCGAGTACGCCGGCCGCCAGCAGATCGCCGTACGTGCCGGTGTCCGCGTTCCAGCCGTGGCCCGGCGGGAGGCCGGCCGTCTCGGCGACGACGCGGGCGCCGTCCGCGCCGGCGTTGCCGGCGAGCTGCCGCAGCGGGGCCGTGAGTGCGGCCCGTACGGCCAGCGCCCCCGCCCGCTCATCGGCGGAGAGGGCGGGGGCTGCTCCAGCCGCTGTCTTCGCGGTGTCCGTCCGGGTGGGGGCTGTTCCGGCGGGATTCGTCACCGTGGGTGCGGTCCCGTACGCCGCGGTCACCGTGGGCGCCGCCGGGCTCCCTGCCAGCAGCCCGTCCACCGCCCCCCGCGCCCCCGCAAGACCCGTCCCGCCGCCCGGCGTGACGCCCTCCGCGAGCGCCGCCCGTACCGCCGCGACCGCCCCCGCGACACGCTCCCGCCGCTCCGCCCGCTCCGGGTCCGTGGCGCCGCCGGCCCGCAGCACCGCCACCCCGCCCGTCAGCCGGGCCAGCCGCAGCTCCAGCACCTCCCGGTCGAAGTCCGACGCCGCACCGGCCAGGGCGTACTCCAGATGCGCCACCCGGCGCGCCACCGCCTCGGCGGCCCCGGCCTCCGTTCCCCGCGTCACCGTCGTCGTACGCCTCGTCACCACCACCCGCTCCGCCCGCCCCAGCGACGGCAGCCCCGTGGCGCGCAGCACCATCCCCTTCTCCGGCAGCACCACCTCCGCCCCCGTCAGCGCCGCCAGGTCCTCCAGATGCGCCAGCCGCCGCGCGCCCAGCGCCGGTGCCGGGACGGCCGCGGAGAGCAGGGTGCCGCGCAGCCGGTTGGCGACCAGCGCCGCGAGCGCGTCCTGCTGGACGGAGTCGGCGACGACCAGCAGGGGGCGGCCGGTGGCCGCGACCCGCTCCATGACCGGCAGCAGGTCGCCGGGCCCTGCGATGCGCCCGTGGTGCAGCAGGACGTACGGGTCCTCCAGCACCGCCGTGCCCTGCTCGGGGTGGGTCATCATGAACGGGCTGAGGAAGCCGCGGTCCAGCCGCAGCCCCTGCGTGAACTCCAGCTCCACCCCCGCCACATGGGCCTCTTCCACGGAGATCGCCGCGTGCTGCCCGGCCTTGGCGAAGGCGCCGGCGACCAGCTCGCCCAACTCGGGGTCGCGGGCAGCCGCGGCGGCGACGCGCGCGGCGTCCTGCTCGCCGCCGACGGGGCGGGCGGCGGCGGTCAGGTACGCGACGGCCGCGTCCGCCGCCGCGTCGAGGCCGCGTTTGACGGCGACGGGGTCGGCTCCGGCGGCCACGGCGCGCAGGCCGGCCGCGAACAGCGCCTGGGTGAGCACGATGGTGGTCGTCGTGCCGTCACCGGCGGCGCGGCGGGTGCGGGCGGCGGCCTCGCGGACCAGGGAGGCGCCGAGGTTCGCGTACGGGTCGGAGAGCCGGACGGCGCCGGCGACGGTGGCCCCGTCGCGGGTGGCGACGGGGCCAGTGGCAGCTCCGGCCCCGCCGCCGGCCCCCGGTGCGGCGTCCTCGGTACGGGTGCGGGGGCCGCGGGTGCCTGAGGGGTCCCCGCCCAGCACCACCAGCCGCCCCCGCGGTCCCAGCGTGACCCGCGCCGCGTCCGCGACCGCGGCCACGCCCCGGCGCAGCGCGGCCCGCGCCGCGTCCTCGTAGAGGAGTCCGCTCACGGAGCGCCGTCGTCGCCGTCGCGCCCGGAGCGGCCCCGCTCCATGATCAGCGCGGCCTGCATCATCGCCCGCGCGTAGCCGGTGTCGTACAGCTCCATGCCGTGGCCGCCGCCACCCACGTCCACGTACTGGTTGGACTGGTCAGAACCGTTCTCCCGGTCGAAGTCGTTGGCGCGCGGGTGCTCGGCGAGGATCCCGCGCGGGTAGCCGGCGCGGACGAGCTGGCGCATGAAGCCGAACATGTCGGTCTCGCCGGTGTCCGGGAACACTTCCGCGTACCGCACCTGCGGCTCGTCGGCCCGCACGTTGCGGTAGTGGATGTGGTTGACCCGGTCCTTGCCGCTCATCCAGCGCAGGAAGTCGACGGAGTCGAAGCCGGCTTCGGCGGTCACGCCCGCGTGCACGGTCATGCCGTTCGACGGGCTGTCGACGGTCTCGACCATCCGCTTCCAGTCCGCGACCGACGCCATGATCTGCGGGTTGCCGCGGCTGATCGCGGCCGGCGGGTCGTTGGGGTGCACGGCCATGCGCACCCCCGCCTCCTCGGCGACGGGCATGACCTCGCGCAGGAAGTGCTCGTAGTGGCCCCAGAGTTCGTCGCGGGTGAAGGCGGGGACGCCGTCGGGGCGGGGGAGGTCGCGGACCTTGACGCCGTCCACCTCGTGGTCGAGGTCGAAGGCGGTGTAGCCGGCGCCGATGCGGTCGGTCTCGTCGATCTCCTCGAAATAACCCTCCTTCAGCCGGTGGACGTACCAGTTGTATTCGACGACGCCGATGCCGGCCTCGCCCGCGGCGCGCAGCGAGGTCTTGATGTCCTCGATGGCCTGGTCCCGGCCGTCCTCGCCGCGTACGACCGCGTCGGGAGCGCTGATGAGGTACGCGGTGACGTGCATCCCCATGTCCTCGACGCGCTCGCGGTCGGCCCGCAGCTCGGCGGCGTCCCAGGGGACCGCCGGCACGTCGGTGACGAGCGCGCCGGTGATGCCGGCCTGCCGCCAGCGGCGCACGGTGGCCTCGTCGGGGCGGCGCGACATCCACTGGCAGAGCTTGGGCGTGTCGGGTCCTTCGCGGACCTCGTCGGGCCATGTCAACTGCGGGAACGGTGCATTTGCCGAGGGGCCGCCGCCGGGGGCCGCGGGGCCGCCGCCCGGGCCGGGCGCCGCGAACGCGGAGCCCGCGGCGCCGGCCGAGGCGCCGATCGCGGCGGCTGCGGCGGCGGTCGAGCCGCGTTTGAGGAAGGACCGGCGCGAACTGCCGTCGTGTGCGGGGGATTCCATACGTCACCGTCGCTTTCTGTGCTCTGCCGGCTGCCTGCTGCATGTGCTGCTCGTGCTGTGTGCGTGGTGTGCGTGGTGCGTGTGGTGCGTCGATGCCGTGGGGGTTGCGCGCAGCGCAATGCCACTCATTTAAGCTCCTCGGCATTTCGTCATCCACTTTTCCACAGCGACACTCCCGTGCGTTCTGTGGATAAAGCGGCAGGTCTTTCCTTCTGTTCCTCCTCTGCCTGCCTTCTGCTATCTTCTCGCCATGCTTCAGGGCGATCGTGGCACCGCGCTCGCGGGTGTACGTATGACGGATCGAATCGGTGTAGGGGTCCTGACTCGTATCGTCGATCGTGATCTTGTCGACGAGGTGCTTGCCGAGACAGGTCGGACAGA
>NZ_JCANSZ010000102.1:0-12808 GCF_059570535.1 Streptomyces sp. CNP082 | reverse complement strand
CCCTGTCGGCTCTTCCTGGCTGAACCAGATCGAGATCTGGTTCGGGGTCATCACCCGGCAGTCGATCCGTCGCGGCACGTTTTCCAGCGTCAACGTCCTGGTCAAACAGATCCGCGACTACATCGACTCCTGGAACCAGAACCCGAAACCATTCACCTGGACCGCAACGACCGGCGAGATCCTCGCGAAGGTCCGGCTCGTCGCGACCAGCGTGAAGAAGCTTGTCAACAACAACTCGAACTGACACGAACCGGATCACGAGACACTAGCGGCCGTTCGATGCTTCGCTCTCGGGATGCCGGTGGTACCACCGGCATCACTGCTCAGCGCCAGCCCCGCCGGCAGAGCACCAGCGGTGGCCTCCTACCGGATCACCGGAGTGCTGGCGGTGACCTTGAGCTCGTATAACTGATCCATGTGAGCCTCTGGCGAGCGATCTAAGTAGGAGTGGATCTACGGGCACTTGAGCGTATAGTTCATATCCTTCTCGCTGAGGGTGATGGCGAGACCTCCGCGGGCCCCGAGGCCCGGTGCGCAGGGCGGTGCATCGGCTTGCTGGCCGAGAGGATGGCCTCAAGCCTGACCCAGAGTGCATGCCGACTCTGCGCACGTCAAGACATGGATAGCATCTATCTGTTGGTATGGTTCCGATCTAACGGGCATGCGAGGGCTGACGACAGACTCGGGATCAGGTCGGCATCGTCCCGGTTCGCCTACTCACGCCCGGCGTTGGCAGGCGCGCTGCCGTGATCCGCACACGGGCCGCTCCGCAACGCCGAAGAGATGTACGTGGGAAGAGACTTCCTGCCGGGAGCGTGCTCGTACCCGGGACTCCGCGGTTGTGCATTGCGAGGGGTACTACCGGCCGCGTTCGGGCCGCTTCCGGCAGGACGTGCTCGTTCTGCCGGTGAACTCCATGAGCAGGTCTTGCTCAGCCAGACCGACGGTCATTGAAGGGAAGGGCCCCGGCGCAGGGGACGCGCGCTGTGCGCGGCCTGCCGCCGGGGCCCTCCGGGTCAGCCGCAGGTGACCTTCGCGTCCGCCCAGTCCGCGTGGTCGTAGCTGATGCCGTCGCCGCCGTCCGCCACCTCAAGGGTGAGGACGTCGACCCCGGTCACGTCCGCCGTCACGGGTTGCGCGGCGTCCGTGCCGCGCAGGGTGCCGGTCGTCGCCAGCTCCGTGTCGTCGCCGAGGACCCGGAAGCTCACCGAGCCCTGGTCGCCGACCTCGTCGTCCACGCCGGCCTGCGCGGTGAAGGTGGTGCACGCGCCGCCGAGGTAGACCGTCACCCGGGACGGGGCGTGGGCGCCGAGGCCCTTGGCGTACGTCGTGCCGCCGATGGTCAGCGGCGCGCCGTCGCCGGCGCCGTCTTCGCCGACGCTGGTGTCGACCTCGACCGGGCCCCAGCCGTTCTCCGCCGTGAGCAGGTGCAGGTCGCCGACGTGCGCCTCGCCCTGCGGCACCGGCGGGGCGACCAGCACCCGCACCGCCTGCTCGACGTGCACCGCCGGCTCCGAAGGACCGGCCCCCGGCGCGCGGTACTCGGCGACGACCGGCACGTCCGCGTACCCCGGCGCCGCGTCGGCGGGCACCGTCACCGTCCAACTGCCGGACAGCTCCTGCCCCGGCCGCAGCGCCGGCCGCGCCACGCCGTCGCCCGCCGCCGTCCAGCCGGCCCGCGGCCGGGCGGCGAGGGTGACGTCCCGCAGCGTCGCCGACTCCCCGTCCGCGGCGGCGAAGGCGCCGGTGACCTCGATCTCGTCGCCGGGCTCGGCGGTGGCCGTCCGCGGGGTGATCGCCAGTGCGGTCGCCGGTGTCGTACGTACCGGCTCGTCGCACGTCGTACGGCCCTTCCCGGCGGGGCAGACCAGCGCCACGAAGCCGCCGTTCTCCGCCACCGGCACCGTCAGCCGCGCGTCGCCGCCGACCGTGCGGGCCTCCCGGGCCAGCCCGTCCGCGCCGTCAGTCACCAGCTCCACCAGCAGCCGGTCGCCGGCATCCGCGCCGAGCCGGCCGAGGTCCACCTCGGCGTCCCCGGCCGCGCCCGCGTGGATCCCGCCGACGAACCACCGCTCGCCGGCGCGCCGCGCCAGCACCGCGTCGTCGCCGGGCCGCCCGCCGAGGTAGCGGGTCTCGTCCCACACCGTGGGCAGTTGGTCGAGCACCCGCTCGGCCTCGGGCAGCGCGGCGTACGTCTCCGGGCTGTCGGCGGGGTGCTGCAGCCCGGACTCGTACACGACGGGCAGCGCCAGCTCGTGCGCGTCGCTGTGGGTTCTGTTGGTCATGGAGAAGGTCGCGGGCGTGACGTCGGCGGAGCCGACGACGTTCCGGGTGAACGGCAGCATCGTGTTGTACGTGGGCGTGAGCGGCTGGTCGAAGGAGTAGTACTCGTGCCCGCGCACCGCCTCGTACGTCATCAGGTGCGGCCAGGTGCGCTGGAGGCCCTTCGGCAGCGTCGCGCCGTGGAAGTTGACGAGCAGCTCGTGCTCGGCGGTGGCGGCGAGCACGTCCTCGTACCAGGCGTGCCTGCCGACGCCCTCGGGCTCGCCGCCGCCGTTGTTCATGAAGTCGACCTTGACGCCCTTGACGCCCCAGTCGTTCAGCTCGCCGAAGACGGTGTCCATCTCCTCGGGGGTGTCGACCTCCCACCAGCGGAACCACAGCAGGATGTCGACGCCCCGGGCGCGCGCGTACCGCACCAGCTCCGGCACCCACTCGCGGCTCCAGCCCTCGTCGACGAGCGCATACTCCCAGCCGTGCGCGGCGGCGTAGTCGACGTAGTCCTTCTGCCGCTCGAAGTCCCGCGGGCTGTCGTGCTCGACGAGCCAGGACCAGGAGACCGTGCCGGGGCGGACCCAGGAGGTGTCGGAGAACTCGGCGTCCGGCGCGAGGTCGGTGACGAGCGTCGACTCCGTGACCGTCGCCAGGTCGCCGACGATCGCGGTACGCCACGGGGTGGCCAGCTCGCCGCGCGAGACAGGCCCCGATTGCCCCTCCTCGGCGAGCACCACGTCGTACGCGCCGCTCCCGGCGGCGTGCGCGAGCTTGCTGCCGGGGTACGCGGAGTCCATGCCGGACTCGGTGAGCAGCACGTACTCGTCGGCGGCGACCTCGAAGAGCGCGGGGTAGCCGTAGTCGTCGGCGGGGGCGCCGCCGGCGGTGGTCTCGGCGCGTACCTCCTCGTACCAGGAGGTGTGCGGCAGCAGCCACGCGGGCGCGTCGGCGGGCAGACGGTAGCCGCTGGCCTCGCCGGTGACGACGGTGCCCGCCGAGTCCGGCAGTTCGTAGCGGAACGCGACGCCGTCGGCGGCGACGCGGACGACGAGGTCCATGCGGACGCCGCCGTCGCCGCGCAGCGCGAAGCGGGACTGGGTCATGGGGGAGTCCACGCGACGCTGCTTGCCGGTGGTCATCTCGTACCGCTCGTCGACCCGGCGGTCCTCGCGGCCGAGGACTTCCAGCCCGCGGGTCAGGTCGGCGTCCTGCGTGCGCAGGCCGAGGGGGGAGTCGGGCAGGACGGGGTCCGCGCCGCGGCGGACGGTGAGCGTGAGGGCGCCGGTGGAGTCGTCGCGTACGACGTCGGCGGTGAGTTGTTCCTGTGTGGTTTCGGGTGCGGCCACGGTCCAGACATCGGAGGTCGTGGCCGTGCGGGTCGGGGATTCGGGGGCGGGCGTCGCCGCGGCGGGCGACAGCCAGGCGGTGGCCAGGACGGTGAACGCGGTCAGCATAGTGCCGGCCGGCCGCCGTCCCAGCGGGCCGAGGATGGGCACGGGCGCTCCTTACACATCGGATGAGCAGGAGGAACCGATGAACTGACGTGTTGTACTCTGTTCGTTCGCGTCTGGTTGAGTTAATTCTTGTGAGGCGGGGCTGTCAAGAGTCCTCGCCGGGGGCGGCAGGTGTGTGGCTCTCCTCGCCGCCGCCGGGCCGGTTCTCCTCTACGAGATGGCGGCTGACCTCCGCCGACGCCAGCCCCAGCCCGCCCAGCGTGATCTCGTCCCACGCCTGGAGCCGGCGCGTACTCCGGTCGAGATAGAGCACGGAGGCCGACACCTCCTCCGGTACGTCCTCCTCCACCGCGCGCAGCCCGCCGCCGCCCGCCGAGCCCTCGACCATCAGCCGCGTACCGTCCGCCAGGTCGTGCTGCTTGCGGTGGTGGCGGTGGCCGCCGAGCGCCAGCGGCACAAGACCGTCGACCTCCTCCAGCGCCACCGGGTTGTGCGCGATGGCCACGTCCGCGGGACGGCCCCGGTCCCGCAGCCCGGCGAGCGCTGCGGCCAGCCGCTCGCCGGCCGCCGTCTCGGCGGGGTCGCCGGCCGCGGCGACCGAGCGGTCCGGGGTGAACTGCGGATCCCCGATGCCCGCGATCCGTACGCCCGCCACCACCACCGACTCGCCGTCGTCCACGACCCGCGCGTTCTTCTGGCGCTCGACGGCGGCCTGGGTGGTGAGCGAGTCGTGGTTGCCGCGGACCCACACGTACGGGACGCCGAGGGTGGCGATCGGGTCGAGGTAGACGTTCTCGGCGGCCGTGCCGTGGTCCATCGTGTCGCCGGTGTCGATGACGGCGTCCAGCTCGTACTGCTCGACGAGGGAGCGGATGATGCCCCAGGCGGCGGGGTTGAGGTGCATGTCGGACACGTGCAGGAAGCGGACGGTGGAGGGGTCCGGCTGGTACGCGGGCAGGGTGGAGGCGGCGTCGTACAGCTTGCTGACGTTGGTGACCAGGCGGGCCAGCTCCTGCTGGTAGACGTCGAACTCCGTGACGATGCTGCGCGCGTCGCCGATCACGCTGGGCGCGCTGGACAGCAGCCCGGAGTACTTCGGCTCCAGCACGGACTTCGGGTTCCACGTCGCGAAGGCCGTGGCGCCGGAGGCGGCGAGCAGCGCGAGCGCCAGCCCGCCGGCGGCGAGCGCGCGGCGCGGCGTGCGGTAGACGGCGAGGCCGAGCGCGACGGCGCCGACGAGGGCGGCGGAGCTGGAGCGTACGCCCAGGCCGAGGGTGCTGCGGCGGATGTCGGCGGCGACCTCCTCCGCCAGCCCGGAGAACTCCTCGGGGTGTGTGACGAGCGCGCGGGAGCGGTCGGGGTCGAGCCGGTCGACCTCCACGTCGAGGCGGAGAGGGGCGTCGTGGCTGTCCATGTCGATGGCGCCGAGGGGCGAGACGCGGATCCGGGTGTCGCCGGTCACGGACGGCGTGAGCGCCATCCGGGTGTCCATGGGCCCGACGGACGTCTCGACCCCGCCGACGACGAGCAGCCCGAGCCCGGCGCCCACGACGGTGACGGCGGCGAGACCGAGGGCGCGGGCGTAGGGGTGGGGCCGGTGGGCGAGGGACGGCTCGACCCCCGACCGGCGCGGCGGGTGCGGCCCCGGCCCCCGGCGCGCCCGGCGCCACCACCGCGCCCGCCCCGCCAGCCGGCGGACGGCGGCGGGGAAGCGGCGGACACGGGCGGGAGCGCGGCGCAGCCGCTCGAACAGGGCGCGGGCGGGGGAGACCGCAAAAGGCACTTCGCGGGCCATTCGCAACGTATGCCCGGTGTGGCGCGCCAGTATTCAGCGGCCTGGCGCAGAATGGGCCATGTGCTGGACATGCCGAACGAGGAGTTCGAGGAACTGGTCGCGCAGGCGCTCGACCGGATCCCGGCGGAGCTGACCCGGCTGATGGACAACGTCGCGGTCTTCGTCGAACCCGAGCCGCCGCCGGACGACCCGGGCCTGCTCGGCCTCTACGAGGGCACGCCCCTGACGGAGCGCGGCGAGTGGTACGCGGGAGTGCTGCCGGACCGGATCACGATCTACCGCGGACCGACCCTGCGGATGTGCGAGTCGCGGGAGGACGTGGTGGCGGAGACGGAGATCACGGTGGTGCACGAAATCGCACACCACTTCGGCATCGACGACGAACGGCTGCACGCGCTGGGGTACGGCTGAGGGGGCGTCCAGACCCCGGCCTCCTCCTCGTCCCGGAACGCAGCCGTTGTCCTGGCTGAAGGTCCCGTTTTCCACTAATCTCCACCCACCACATCGAGCACCCGTTCCCGGTCGGGAGGGCATCCATGGGGAAGATGCGTGTATGAGGACTTAGGCTTCGAGGAACTCCTTAAGGCGGACGGTTTCTTCGCACGCCTGTGAGGACGGTCGCCGTCGGGTGTCGTCTGCAAGCCGTTGTACGGCCCCGATCTGCCCGTGGTGCTGCTCACCGGCGGCCCGGGGATGGGCAAGGGGCGGCTACTGCGGGCGGTGCACGACCGTTTCGCCCGCCAGGTGCCGGTGATCCGTCTGAACTGCGCCTCACCGGTGTACGCGGACCGGGCTGGGCCGGAGCCCAGTGCCCGCTCGGCAGAGTCCGAGGCCCTGGTCGAGGCCGCCCTGCTGCTGCACACGAACGGGCGGCGGGTTCACCTTTCCGCGGTTCTTCGCGGGCCTGGCGGTGATCGAACTGGCCGCCTGGACCAAGCAGTGGAAGGAGACCCACGACCGCGAGCCCACTGCGAACGAACTCCCCCAGTACGACGCCGAGCAGGCGCCCAGCCTCGCGGACGTCCGCCAAGAGTGGTCGAAACTCCAGTCGGTGCACCGGGTGCGGGGCACGAGCGGCCTGATCTGCCTGACCAGCGGCGGGAATCCGTACGACAAGCCGGTCGCGGTGGTCGAACTGAACCCGGGCCAGGGCATGCGCGGGACTCTGAAGTTCGTCGGCCTGGGCTGGCCGACGGGCAAGGAACAGCCGAAGAACTGCGTGATCTCGAGCGGCACTTCCTGAGACAGCTGCCCCCGCTGGGGTCAGGCGGAGGGGAGTTGGGGGGAGGAGGCGCCGCCTCCGGTGCCGCTGGCTGTGCCGGACGTGCCGTCCTTGTCGTCGCTGGGCGTCTGGGTCGGGGTCGGGGTGGGCGTGGGGGCGGGCGTCGGGGAGGAGGCCGACCGGGTCGGCGTCGGGGTCGGTGGCCGGGGGCGGGGGCGCGGGGTGCTGGGCTGCGGGGTGTCCGCGGAGTCGCCGGGGCCGCTCGCGTCGGAGGGCTCGTCGGCGCCGGGGGCCGGTGTCGCCGGGCCGGCCGCGCCGCCGCCGGGGCTGGCCGTGGGGGAGGGGTCCTTGCCGTCGCCGTCCCGCTCGTCGGCGGCGCCCCCGCCGCCGCCCGCCTCGTCGGCGCCGGTGCCGCCGGCCGCGGCGGACGGTGCGTCGTTGACCCGTACGCCGCCGTCGGGCTCGGTGCCGCTGCGCCCGGAGCCGTGGCCGGGGGCGCCGGGCCGGCCGTCGCCGGAGACGGTCATGCACCCGCTGACCGCCAGCACCGCCAGCGTGGCGGCTGAGACCCTCAGGGCGGCACGGGCTGTCGGCTCAGGCATGGGGAGCCCCTTTCAGGACGCGTCGTACGGCTCAACTCCCCAGCGCCCACGGAGGACACGGGGCGCGTCGCGGGGCGCACCGACGGGCGCGTACCCGATGCGCACGCCCTCGGACGCCACCCCGCGAGCCGTGCCCGCGGAACTGATTTGCCACCGGGCCCACCGGGTGCGTACTCTGGTAGATCGTTTGATCCCATTTGCCCGGCGCCCCACCGAAGCGCGCCGTGTGTGGCGCGTTCCCTTCCCTGCCGTGGCAGACCGCAAGAGGCGGTCCTTGTACATCCGCCGCGGAGTCGTGGCGCGTGCCGACGACTGCGGAAGGCTTTACTCGTTCATGTCTGAAACCCCGGTACTCAACCCTGCCCTCGACGCGGCGGAGACCCCGCTGACGCCCGAGGCGACCCCCGAGGTGACGGAGGTCACGGAGACCCCCGAGACCCCCGAGACCCCTGAAGCCCCCGAGCCCGCCGCGCCGACGTTCGGCGACCTCGGCCTGCCCCGCGCGGTCGTGGCCAAGCTCGCGGACTACGGCGTCACCACCCCGTTCCCGATCCAGGCCGCCACCATCCCCGACGCCCTCGCCGGCCGCGACGTCCTCGGCCGCGGCCGTACCGGCTCCGGCAAGACCCTCTCCTTCGGTCTGCCGCTGCTCGCGACCCTCGCCGGCGGCCACACCGACCCCAAGCGCCCCCGCGGCCTGATCCTCACCCCGACGCGCGAGCTGGCCATGCAGGTCGCCGACGCGCTCCAGCCGTACGGAGACGTGCTGCGGCTGTCGATGAAGGTCGTCTGCGGCGGTACGTCCATGGGCCGCCAGATCGGCGCGCTGGAGCGCGGCGTCGATGTGCTCGTCGCCACCCCCGGCCGGCTGCGCGACGTCATCGACCGCGGCGCCTGCTCCCTGGACCGGGTGCAGATCGCCGTCCTCGACGAGGCCGACCAGATGGCCGACCTGGGCTTCCTGCCCGAGGTCACCGAACTGCTCGACCAGGTGCCGCCCGGCGGGCAGCGGATGCTGTTCTCCGCGACGCTGGACAAGGGCGTCGGCACGCTCGTCGAGCGCTACCTCGTCGACCCCGTCAGCCACGAGGTGGACCCGTCGGCGGGCGCGGTGACGACGATGACGCACCACGTGTTCGTCGTGAAGCCGCGCGACAAGGCGCCGGTCACGGCCGCCATCGCGGCGCGCAAGGGCCGCACCATCGTCTTCGTGCGCACCCAGCTCGGCGCCGACCGCGTCGCCGACCAGCTCCGCGAGACCGGCGTGCGCGCCGCGGCGCTGCACGGCGGCATGACGCAGGGCGCGCGGACGCACACGCTGGCGGACTTCAAGGACGGCCGGGTGCACGCGCTGGTGGCGACGGACGTCGCCGCGCGGGGCATCCACGTCGACGGCATCGACCTGGTGCTGAACGTCGACCCGGCCGGCGACCACAAGGACTACCTGCACCGCGCGGGCCGCACCGCGCGCGCCGGCGAGTCCGGCACCGTCGTCTCCCTCGCCCTGCCGCACCAGCGCCGCACGGTCTTCCGCCTGCTGGAGGACGCGGCGGTGGACGCCTCGCGGCACATCATCAGCGGGCGCGGCGCGTTCGACCCCGATGTGGCACGGATCACGGGGGCGCGGTCGATCGACGAGGTGCAGGCGGAGTCGGCGGCCCTGGCGGCGACGGCGGCGGAGCGGGACGTGACGCAGCTTGAGGCCCAGTTGGAACGGGCCCGCAAGCACGCGGCGGACCTGCGCGCGGAGGCGACGCGGCTGGCGACGCGCGCGGGCGTGACCCCGCAGCCGGCGGAGCCGGCAGCCGCAGAGGACACCGCACCGGCGGAGCCCGCACAGGAGGACGGCCCGTACGCGGACCACACCGACCGCACGGACCGGGCCAGCGGCTCCGACCGCGCGTACCAGCGCACGGCGACGCGGCACGACCGCAGGGAGCAGCGCTTCCGGGCCTTCGACAGGTCGGGAGAGGCGCGCCGCAACGACCGCGAGCCCAGGGACTACCGGGACAACCGGGACTACCGGACGGACCGCAGGGACGACCGCTCGTACGACCGCCGTGACGACCGCTCCTATGACCGCCGTGACGACCGTCGCGACGACCGCCGTGACGACCGTTCCTACGACCGCCGCGGCGACCGCCCCTACGGCACCCGGGAGCCCCGCTCGTACGACCGCCGCGACACCCGCCGCGACGACCGGGGCACCCGCCCGTACGACCGCGGCACCCGCTCCTACCCCCGCCGCGACGACCGCGGCGCCGCCCGCCCCTACGACCGCGACAACCGCCGCCCCTACGAGCGCCGCGACTCCGACCGCTCCCGCTTCGGCGGCGACCGCCCGGCCGGCCGCGAGCGCCGCGACGCCCGCCCGTACGGCCACGACCGCCGCACCTCGGACGACCGCCGCACGGACAAGCCCCGCTGGAAGCGGCAGGACCGCAACAACCGCAAGGGCTGACCGCCCCGAACCCCGCCGGGCCCGCTCCGCCATGGAGGGGGCCCGCGCGCGTCAGCGGATATCCGCTCGGGAGCACTCGCAGGTCCGGGCTATGCTGGCCGGGCGGGCCGCTAGCTCAATTGGCAGAGCACCGGACTTTTAATCCGTTGGTTGTGGGTTCGAGTCCCACGCGGCCTACTTGATCGGCAACGTCCCTATGGGCGTTGACCAGCACGGGAGCGTCCGGAGCGGCCTACGCCGAGCCGGGCGCTTCGTCGTCCTCGTCCTCTTGCGTGAGCGATGGGTGGAGGGCTGTGTCGCCGGCGCCCTTCCGGGCCCGCGGAACGACGGCCGCGATCTTCTCGGCCACCGCCGGCGGTACACGTGAACGAGCGCCCCCTGTGCTGGCCGCCTGGCCGGGGCAGGCGGCCTTTCGTCGTGCCCTCAGCCCAGGGCTTCGATCGCGCGGAGGATCAACGCGCGCGCCTCGGCCCCGTATACCGCGAGCTGGCGCAACTGCTCGAATCCCTTGAGGTACTGGGCCACCTCGGACGGCTGGGTGACCGTCACCCGGGCAGTCAGCAGCTCCACGGCCACCAGGGTGTCGTCGTAGACGTGGAACGCTTCCAGCGGGCGGATAGGCCGCTCCGGCAGCCCCGTCGGGATGATGCCGAGCGACACGGCCGGCAGGGCACCCACCGTCAGCAGATGGCCGAGCTGGGCGGCCATCGCCTCTGAATCGCCCATCCGGTAGTGCAGCGCCGCCTCCTCGATGAGCAGCACGATGCGTCGGCCTGGTTCGTAGATGACGCGGGAGCGCTCCACCCGGGCGACGGCAGCCGCGGCTGAGTCGTCCGGTGCTCCGTGGAAGGCGGCGATGGTGCGCAGCAGGCCGGCCGCGTAGCCCTCGGTCTGCACGAGCCCGGGGATGATCCGCGCCGAGTAGATGCGGAACACTCGGGTGGACTGGAACAACTGCCCGTAGGACTCCTGCAGTTGCCGCATGCCGGTGCGGACCTTGCGCCGCCACTCCGTGTACATCGACTCGGCGTTCCGGGAAGCGGCGACCAGGTCCGCGGCCTGGTCCTGCGCACCGCACGCCTCGCACCAGGCCCGTATGTCGGCGACCGAGGGCGCGGTGCGGGCGTTCTCGATGCGGGAAGTCTTCGCGGAGTGCCAGCCACACCGGTCGGCCAGCTCAACGATCGTCAGCCCTGCGTCCTGTCGCAACTCCCGCAGGCGCCTGCCGACGGCTTCGCGAGCGGCCTGCGCCGAGGACGACGGGGATGCGGGCATGGGCTGACCGGTCCGGTGCTCTCTGCTAGCGGATCTCGTAGTCGTCGTGCGGGACGGCACGCTCCCACACGGCTTCGAAGGCGGACGTGCACAGCTTGACCGCCGAGGGGCCATCGTCGAGGGCGTGCCCGACGAGGTTGCCGTCGCCGTTGAAGAACCCGAAGCGGACCAGCTTGTCGTCGAAGACCCAGAAGTCGTTACCGGGGAGCGCCAGGTCCGATGCGTGCTGCCGGGGGAGCCAGCGCACCTGCTCGCCGGCGGCGACGTTGGTGAAGGTGCCGTCGTACAGGTAGCGGGTGTAGGCGCTGACCGGTTCGGAGACGATGGGCGCTCTGCGGATCTCGACGCCGCGGGCGGCCGTCTGCTGGATCAACTCCAGCCAGGGCCGCCACCATGACGCTCGGTCTGCAGGGTGGCGCCGGAAGCCCGCCTTCCAGGCCGCGAACGAATCCCTCTCGCTGTCGACCGCGTACACGTCGCGCATCTCCAGGTGCACAGCAGACTGCTGAGTGCCTGCGATCAGCTCACTGATCGGCGGCGGGACGTTCGAGGTCATCGCATGCCTTCCTGATGGTGCTCACCATGCGCGCGGGGATCCGGACGATCGTCTCGTGCGACGGCACACCCGGAGCGTGTCCGGCGGCCGTGCCGGCTTCCTGGTAGACCCGCGCCTCTTCCTCCGGGGCGGCGGTCCAGCCCTGGAGCAGAAGCTCCTGCTTGTCCGTGTCGATCCACACGGTCGGGCTGTCTCCGTCCTCGGTCTTGGGATCGATCCCGACGAAGATTAACGGCATCTCAGCCTCCTGTGATCTGTGTATGCAGCCGTTTGCGCCACCGCCCCGCCGCTGCGGCTCGCGGTCAAGAGCGCGTGTCGGCCAGGGCCAGCACGACGAAGCTCGCGTGCAAATCGCTGCATATTCGTAGCGAGAGACGCCCCCGCGTTGCGCCCGGACCGCCGCATCGCACTGGCCAAGCAGATGTACGGCCACGACGTACTGCACACCGGCACCTTCGCCCTCGACGACGGCGAGCTGATGAAGCAGGCCCTCCAACTCGTCCGCTGAACGCCCGCCGCCGGCACGGCGGGCGTTCCCCATCAGCCCCCCGGGGCGCGGCCCGGGGCGCCCGACAACCCCGCCCACCCGGGGTCGTAGCCCCTGGGCGGGCGGGGCCCTGAACGCCCGCGTATGGCGCCGTGGCGGCGACCGCGCGCCTCCCGACCACAGGAAGGACGGGCGCGGGCAGAGCGACGCCGGGAGCAGATGCACACGCTCCCGGGGCCGTTCCATGCGCGCGGTGGGTGACGTGCGGGCGGGGGAGTGGGGGAATGGAGTTCGAGCAGGTCACCGCCCGTGCGGACCAGAGGGCTTGCGTGAGCGGTGCGTGAACGGAGGTCCCGGTGCCAGCCGGAATAGCCGGAGTGGCCCGGAGCGTAGAAGTCTCTGACGCGTAAATAGGAGCAGGTCAGGATGGGTGTGGGCAGGGCCGGATGCCCGGTGGCTGTGATAGGCCAGCGGGTGTCTGGTGCTGCTGATCAGGCTGTGCTCTCCCTCGGGTTGAGGGTGACGGTGTAGCCGAGCTGGTTGAGCTGGGTGATCGCTCGGCGGGTGGCGCGTTCGGGGTCGCGGCGGGTGAAGTAGGTGCCGCCGAGTTCGTGGTAGGCGGTGTTGTCGGTGAGCATGTGCCAGATCGCGGTGGTGATCGAGTGCTCGACTGCGACCAGGG
>NZ_JCANSZ010000101.1:0-13059 GCF_059570535.1 Streptomyces sp. CNP082 | reverse complement strand
TCGCGGTCGTCGCGGTCGTCGCGGTCGTCGCGGTCGTCGTCCCGGCCGTCATCGTCGCCGACCTGCACGTCCGCCGGCATCGCTGCCGCGTCCGCCCCGTCGTCGCCGCCCGAGACCGCGACCGCCGTGACCGTGCCACCCGTGACCAGAGCCGCGGCGGCGACGGCGGCGATGACGATGTTCCGCTTCATGAGGGTCCTCCCGCTTTCGGCGGCTCGTGCCGCTCTGTGCTGACAGGAACCAAGCTGCCTGAACGATCCTGAAGGGAGCCTGAAGGCACCTGAAGGGTTCTTCAGCTTCGGTTTGGGACCCTTGGGGCATGCGACTGCTGATCGTCGAGGACGAACGACGCCTCGCCACCTCCCTCGCCCGCGGGCTCGCCGCCGAGGGCTTCGCCGTGGACGTCGTCCACGACGGCGCGGAGGGCCTGCACCGGGCCACCGAGACCGACTACGACCTCATCGTCCTCGACATCATGCTCCCCGGCATGAACGGCTACCGCGTCTGCGCCGCCCTCCGCGCCGCCGGCGACGAGACCCCGATCCTCATGCTGACCGCCAAGGACGGCGAGTACGACGAGGCCGAGGGCCTCGACACCGGCGCCGACGACTACCTCACCAAGCCCTTCAGCTACGTCGTCCTCCTCGCCCGCGTACGCGCCCTGCTGCGCCGCCGCGGCCGTACCGCCTCGCCCGTCCTGCGCGTCGGCGCCCTCGCCGTGGACCCCGCCGCGCGCCGGGTCCACATCGGCGAGAGCGAGGTGGCGCTGACGGCCAAGGAGTTCGCGGTACTCGAAGTGCTGGCCCAGCGTGCCGGCGACGTCGTCGCCAAGTCCGAGATCCTTGAGCACGCCTGGGACTTCGCGTACGACGGCGACCCCAACATCGTCGAGGTCTACGTCAGCGCCCTGCGCCGCAAGCTCGGCGCGCGCACCATCCAGACGGTACGCGGAGCCGGCTACCGGCTCGCCGACCCGGAAGCCGCCCGCGGCGGTGCCCGTGCGTAGTCCGTTCTCCTCCGTACGCGCCAAGGCCGCGGTCGGAGCGACGGCCGTCGTCGTGCTGGCGCTCGTCGCCGCGGGCGTCGCCGTCCTGCTTGTACTCCGCTCCAACCTGCACGACCAGGCCGCCCTGCAGGCCGAGGTCAACGCCCGCCGCATCGCCACCGAGCTGAGCAACGGCATCCCGCTCGCCGACGTCGACCTGCCCGACGACAACCCCATGGTCGTACGCGACGACCGCGACGACCCCGTGCTCGCCAGCGACGGCCTCACCGCCGTCGACGGCGCGGGCGGCCCGGCCACGGCACTCCCGGCGGACATACGCACGGAGCCGACCGTGCCGCCGACCCCGACGGCGAGCCCGAGCCCGAGCCCGGACCCGGCGAGCCCGAGCCCGACGCCCAGCCGTACGGACTCGGACGACGACCGCGACGACGACTCCGATGACTCCGACGACAAGGACGACAAGGACGACAAGGACGACGACTCCGACGACGACAAGGACGACGACTCGCGCGACCGGGACGACCGGTACGAGCCCGGCGACGACCGCGACGAGAACGGCGACGACTCCGACGACTCCGACGACTCCGGCTCCGACGACTCCGACGAGGACCAGGCGCCGCGCCGCGGCGAGGTCGCGGACGAGGCGGACCTCGACGACGGCACCGCCGTACTCGACGGCGAAACCGCCGACTACCGCTTCGCCGGCCTCAAGACCACCTCCCCCCAGGGCCAGACCTACACCGTCTGGGCCGGCGTCCCCCTCGACACCGAGCAGAACGCCGTCGGCACCGTCGGCCGCGCCATGCTCGCCGGGCTCGTGCCGCTGCTCGCCGTCGTGGCCGGCGTGACCTGGCTGGTCACACGGCGCGCGCTGCGCCCGGTCGAGGGCATTCGCGGCGAGATGGCCGCGATCACCGCCTCCACGGACCTGTCCCGCCGGGTCCCGGAACCCGCCACCCGCGACGAGATCGCCCGGCTGGCCCGTACCACCAACGAGACCCTGACCGCGCTGGAGAAGTCCGTCGAACGCCAGCGCCGCTTCGTCGCCGACGCCTCCCACGAGCTGCGCAGCCCCATCGCCTCGCTGCGCACCCAGCTGGAGGTCGCCGCCGCCCACCCCGAACTGCTGGACCTGGACGGCGCGGTGGCGGACACCGTACGGCTCCAGCACCTCGCCGCCGACCTGCTGCTGCTGGCCCGGCTGGACGCCGGGGAGGAGCCGCTGGGCAAGCCCGTCCCGCTGGGCACGCTGGTCCGCGAGGACGTGGCGCGGCGGACCGCGGAGGGACAGGCGGGTGCCGCGGGCCCGGTCGAGGTCGTGGCCGGTCAGACGGCCGACGCGACGGTGGCCGGCTCGCGCGGCCAACTGGAGCGCGTCCTCGGCAACCTGGTGGACAACGCCGTACGGCACGCCGCCGGCCGGGTCGACGTCCAATTGCGCCGCGAGGGTGCGTGGGCGGTGCTGGAGGTCGCGGACGACGGCGCGGGCGTGCCCCCGGCGGACCGGGAGCGGATCTTCGAACGGTTCGTACGTCTCGACGACGCGCGCAGCCGCGACGAGGGCGGCGCGGGCCTGGGGCTGGCGATCGTCCGGGACGTGGTCGTACGCCACGGTGGCACGATCGGCGTCGGCGAGGCACCTGCCGGCGGCGCGCTGTTCACCGTACGGCTGCCGCTGAGCGCCCCGGGCGCCGACGACGGGCAGCCGACAACGGCGGACTGACGACGGGCGATCAACGGCGACATCTGTCAGCCGTCAGCCGTCGGCCGTCGGCCGTCGGCGAGGCGCGGCGAAGCCGTACGCACCTGAACCTTCCGCGCCCCCCATGCGTCTTCCCCACTGCACCGGCCGGCGTCCGCCCGTACACACCGGCCGGTGCTCCGTGCCGTCCCGAGGGCCCGGACGGGCCCCGCGGGTCAGCCGCGCAGGCGGGCCATCCAGGCTTCCACCTCGTCGGCCTGCCGCGGCAGGCCGTCCGACAGGTTGCGGCAGCCGTCCTCCGTCACCAGGATGTCGTCCTCGATCCGCACGCCGATGCCCCGGTACTCCTCGGGCACCGTCAGGTCGTCGGGCTGGAAGTACAGCCCCGGCTCCACCGTCAGGCACATCCCCGCCCGCAGCGTCCCGCCCACGTACTCCTCGGTGCGGGCGGCGGCGCAGTCGTGGACGTCGATGCCGAGCATGTGCCCCGTGCCGTGCAGCGTCCAGCGCCGCTGGAGCCCCAGCTCCAGCACCTTGTCGACGTCCTCGACCTGGAGCAGCCCCCACTCGATGAGCTTCGCCGCCAGCACCCGCTGCGCCGCGTCGTGGAAGTCGCGGTACGCCGCGCCCGGCCGGACGGCGGCGATGCCCGCCTCCTGCGCGTCGTAGACGGCGTCGTAGATCCGCCGCTGGAGCGGCGTGAACGTGCCGTCGACGGGCAGCGTGCGGGTGACGTCGGCGGTGTAGAGGTTGCGGGTCTCCACGCCGGCGTCGAGCAGCAGCAGCTCGCCGGCGCGGACCGGGCCGTCGTTGCGTACCCAGTGCAGCGTGGTGGCGTGCGGTCCTGAGGCGCAGATGGAGCTGTAGCCGACGTCGTTGCCCTCGACGCGGGCGCGGAGGAAGAACGTTCCCTCGATGTAGCGCTCGCTGGTGGCCTCCGCCCGGTCGAGGACCTTCACGACGTCCTCGAAGCCGCGCGCGGTCGACTCGCACGCGGACTCCAGCTCGGCGATCTCGAACTCGTCCTTGACGAGCCGCATCTCGGAGAGGAAGACGCGGAACTCCTCGTCCCGCTCGGCGGTGACCTTGTCGTCGAGCGCCTTCGCGATGGCCGCGTCGTAGCCGCGCAGCAGCCGGACGGGCCCGGTGGCCTCGGCCAGATGCTTGGGCAGCTCGCGGACGTCCTTGACGGGCAGGCCGAGCAGTTTCTCGTTCTCGGTGAGGCTGTTGCGCCGGCCGACCCACAGCTCGCCCTGGCCGGAGAGCCAGAACTCGCCGTTGTCGCGGTCGGAGCGCGGCAGCAGGTACGCGGTCGCCTCGTGGCCGGGAGCGCCGTCCTCGGCGGTGACGGGCTCCAGGACGAGCACGCCGTCCTCGGTCTGGTCGCCGGTGAGGTAGGCGTAGTCGGAGGAGGGCCGGAAGGGGTAGTCGGTGTCGTTGGCCCGCGCCTTGAGGTTGCCGGCGGGGACGACGAGCCGTTCGCCGGGGAAGCGGGCGGAGAGCGCGGCGCGGCGGTCCGCGGCGTACCGGGCCTGGGGGACGGGCGTCAGGTCGTGCCGCTCGGTGTCGGCCCAGCCGGACTTCATGTTCTCGGTGAGTTCGTCCGAGAGGCCGCCGTACAGGCCGTTCTTGCGCTGCTTGATGGGCTTCTCCGCAGCGCCCTCCGCGCCCTCGGCGCCTTCCGCGGTCTCCGCGGTCTCGGGCGTCCGGGTCTGCGGCTGCTCCTCGGTCACGGCTGCCTCCTCTGCGATGCGTCGGTTGTTCCCAGCGTACGGCCGGGGACGCGGCCCGAAAGCCCCCGCGAGCAGTGACGTTGCGAACGGCTATGCACTGGCCGGCCGGGGGTGGGTCAGCCGGTGAGCTGTACGGCGAGCAGGACGACGTCCTCCGGGTGGTCGGCGCCGTCGCCGGGACCGGTGGGCAGGAGGCGGGCGAGGACGTGGTCGGTGAGTGCCTCGGGGTCGTCGCGTACGGGGGCGGGGGCGGTGGCGGCGGCGTGGTGGAGGCGGGTCATGGCCTGGTCGGTGGGCCGGCCGGTGCGGTGCAGGAGGCCGTCGGTGTAGAGGAGGACGGTTTCTCCGGGGGCCGGGTCGATGGTGACGCTGGGCGCCTCCCAGCAGGTCAGCATGGCCAGCGGCGCGGACAGGGAGGTCTCGGCGTACTCGGTGCGCCAGGGGCCGGTGACGAGCGGCGGGCAGTGGCCGGCGCCGGCGACGACGATGCTGCGGCGGCCGGGCGGGGCGTAGGCGAAGAGGGCGGTGGCGCGGCGGCCGGGTTCGGTCAGCCGCATGAGGAGTTCGAGGTCGGACAGGACGGCGACGGGGTCCTCGCCCTCCATGACCGCGTACGCGCGCAGCCCCGCGCGCAACTGGCCCATGGCGGCCACGGCCGCGGGCCCGCCGCCGCCCGCGGAGCCGACGGCCAGGCCCAGGGCGCCGTCGGGGAGGGGGAGGACGTCGTAGAAGTCGCCGCCGCCGAGGGGTCCTGTGCGGTGCCGGACGGCGACGCGGGCGCCGGGGACGCGCGGGAGGCGGGCGGGGAGCAGGGCGGCGCGGACGCCGTCGGCGGCGGTGCGGGCGCGGGCGAGGTCGAGGAGGCGGGCGAGGTGGTCGCCGGCGTGGCGGGCGTAGAGGCCGGCGATGCGGCGCTGCCGGTCGGTGGGGCGGGCGGGGCCGTCGTAGAGCCACTCGACGGCGCCGAGGAACTCGGGGGGCGGGGGCGGCGGTGACGGGGGCGGTGCGGGCGCGGGGGCGGCGGGCCGGGGGCCGGGGTGGTCGGCGCGGTCCGGCGGCCCGGCGTCCGGCTGTCCCGCTCCCGGGCGGTCCCGCTGGCCGGTTCCGGGTTGGCCGGTTCCTGTCTGGCCGGGCTGGCTGGATTGGCCGGGCTGGCCGGGCTGGCCGGGCTGGCCGGGCTGGCCGGGCTGGCCGGGCTGGCCGGGCCGGGGCCTGCCGCCTTGGTCCGGCTGCACCGGCACCGGGCGTTCCGCCCCCGCCGGTGCGCCGTCCGCCGAGTCCCGGTCACCCGCCGGCCCCACGGCGCCCGGCGCCGCCGGCACCGGTGGCCCCGTGCCCGTCGCCGCGAGCGGCACCGCGTAGCCCGCCGCGTAGCCGAGGCGCATGGCGACGTCGCGGTGGCGGGGGTGCAGGTCGGGTTCCGCGGCGAGGTCGGGGCGGCAGACGTCGGCGGGGCGGGTGGCGGCGGGGGCGTCGAGGATGCGCCCGTACGACGTGGACGCGCGGGGCACGGTCTCCATGGCGCCGAGTTCCGCGGCCCCGATGCCGTAGCCGACGCAGGTGTCGGGGCCGCGGCCGTCGGCGGGGCGCAGGACGGCGAACCCCCGGCGTGCGCCGACGAGTTCCGCGCCGGCGCGGACGATCTCGTAGAGCGCCTGTTCCAACTCGGTGGTGCGGGCGAGGCGTCCGGTCAGCTCGTGGAGTGCGGTGAGGTCGCCGGCCCAGGCGGAGAGGCGGTCGTACGAGGCCGTGGGGGACTCGGCGGGGTGGGCGATAGCGGGTCGCAGCAGCCGGTGCAGCTCAATTCCGGCCACATTCGGGAACGGTGGGGTACTCAACGTCGGCGGCTTTCGCGCAGCGGTTCCGCACCCGCGGCCGGTGTTCCGGCGCGGCCCGTCCGTACGGGCCTGACCGGCACCGGCATCGCGCTCAACAGCATTGCAGACCCCCATCTCATGCTGCGCCACTCGCAATAGATCCACATTTACACGGACTGGTGATGCGATGTCCAGTGTTGTCAGCCCCGGCATGGTGGTGTTCGCGGGGCACCTGTGATTGGCTGAAAATCGATGGGTGCTCTGGTCAACTGCGGTCGACTGGATTTCGACACGGAGGTCCCCACACAAGCCGGCAACGGCAGGAACCCGCCCAGGCGGCAGCGCGTCCTACAGGACAGAGCCCGGGCTTCGCCGACGCGTGGCGCGCCATCGCACCATCGACGCACGCACCGACGCACCGAATCAGCGCACCGACGCAGCACAGACACCGCAACGAGACCGCAGTGACTGTTTGACCCTCGCAAGGTGATCGGCCAGCAGACCCTGGTGCCACGGAAGGATGAGCGCTTATGCGCGAATATCCCGGAAAGCGGCGCAGGCGTAACGGGCAGCGGGCGCTGCCTGACGCGGCGCTGACGTTCGCTTCGCAGTGGCAGTGGCCCGTCGTGCCCGGAGCGGGCCTGGAACCGCAGCGGCGCAGCCGCCAGGACCGGACACGGGAACCGGCCCCCCGGCCGCGCGATCGCGCGTGCGGCTGCCCCTATCCGGAGTGCACCGCACCCGGAGCACACCCCTACGACCCCGGCGTGCTCGCCGCGACCACCGATCCGCGCATGGTCCGCTGGTGGTGGGAGCGGCGCCCGGACGCGCCCGTGCTGCTCGCCACCGGAGGCCGCGCGCCGAGCGCCGTGAGCCTGCCCGCCGTGACCGCCGCCCGTGCGCTGACCCGGCTGGACCGGCTCGGCGTGCGCACGGGCCCGGTGGTGGCCACGCCGGAGCGCTGGGCGCTGCTGGTGGCCAGCTACGAGTACGACGAGCTGGGCGAGCTGCTCGGCGAGCACGGCTGGGTGCCGGCCTCGCTGGGCTTCCACGGCGAGGGCGGCTACCTGCCGCTGCCGCCGTCGCAGACGGGCGCGGGGCGGGTCCGCTGGGAGCGGGCGCCGCGACCGCACGGCGCGGCGCCGTGGCTGCCGCCGGTGGCGTCGGTGGTCGACGTGCTGGTGGAGGCCGTGGCGGCGGCCCCGGGCGGCGGCACGAGGCTCGCCGGCTGAGGCCGTACGGCGGCAGCCGGGGGCGTACGGCGGCTGGGCTGCGGACGTACGGCGGCTGAGCCGCGGAGGTACGGCGGCTGAGCCGGGGACGTACGGGCTGAGTTGAGGACGTACGGCGGCTGGAGGGCGCGTACGGGCGGCGGGCGGTGCGTACCGCGGGCAACGGCCGCCCGGCGATCCGTCGCGCCACCGGCCCGCCGCGTCCGCCCCCGGAACGGGCTTGTGCGCTGTCACGCTTCGGCTTCCCGGCTTTGCCGCGCGCCGGTTGAAATTCCATGAATCCCGGGCGCCCGGGCACGTAAAGACCCGGCCGCTGGCGACGGGGGATGCACCAGCGACCGGGCTACAAGTGACCGTAACAACTCTTTGGCGTTTAGCAAATTCGAACGCAGTAATTCACGTCAAATGATGGATCTGCATACCGCACGGTATGCAGGTGATCAGCTCAGCGTCACCTGACGGTTGGCGAGACCCCCGCGCGCCTTGCGCTCCGCGCCCGTGAGCGGCTCGGTCACGGCCAGCGCCGCCGCCAGCCGCTCCCCGAACTCCGCCGCGGGCTTCTCGCAGTCCTCCGCCGTCATCGACGACGGCAGGTCCCACACCGGCACCACGAGCCCGTGGGCGCGGAACGACCCGACGAGCCGGGTGCCGTCGGCGAGCGCGGAGGTGCCGGCGGCGTGCAGCCGGGCGAGGGCGTCGAGGAGTTGCTCCTCGGGGTGGGGCATGACCCAGCGCAGGTGGTTCTTCTCCGGCGCCTCGCACCAGTACGCGGCCTCGACGCCGGCGAGGCGGGCGGTGGGGATGGCGGCGGCGTTGGCCCGCTCCAGGGAGGCGGCGACCTCGCCGGAGGCCGACTCCGCGTCGTCCAGCCAGAACTCGAACCCGTCGTGCACCACGGGCGTCAGCGCCGCGGAGGTGTCGAGCAGGTCCTGCAGCCGCGGCCCGTCGCCGGCGCCGGTGAGCGCGGCGGGCTCGACGGGGGAGCCGGGGGCGGCGGTCAGCGCGCGCTGCAGGACGTCGGCGAGGTCGCGGCTGATGTCGCCGGAGGCGGTGTCGTTCTGCAGCCCGAGCAGCACCGCGCCGTCGTCGCGGCGCAGCGCGGGCCAGGCCATGGGCAGCACGGTGGCGAGGGTGAGCGACGGTACGCCGTCGGGGAGGCCCGCGGCGAGGGTCAGTTCCGCGGTGCCGGCGGGGACGAGTTCGCGCAGCGCCACCCAGTCGCACTCGCCGGGCAGCCCCTCGAAGGGCCGGCGGACCAGCTCGGTGACGGCCTGCGCGGCGGCGCGGCCGTGGCACGCCTTGTACCGCCGGCCGGAGCCGCACGGGCAGGGCTCGCGGGCGCCGACGACGGGGATGTCCCCGGCGGGCACGGCGGCGGGCTGGGATGCCTTCGGGCGGGGGCGGCGCTTCTTCGCCATGGCTGGAATGCTCCGTTCGGGCGCGGGCGGTGTCACGTACCGCCGGAGCCTAGTCCCCGCGTCCGGTGCCCGGGCCCCGCGCCCGGATCCGGCCCGCGCTCACTGGCCGGGCAGAGAAGCCCAGACCGTGACCGCGCCGAGGGGGCCGGCGTCGTAGCGCACGCCCCAGTCGCAGGCGAGGGAGGAGATGATGGCCAGCCCGCGCCCGCCCTTGGCGGTGACCGAGGGAGTGGCGGGAAGTGGTCGGGTCGGTCCGCCACCGTCGGTGACGGCGACGGTGACGCGGCCGTCCGCTTCAACGTGCCAGTCGGCCCGCACCCGGGTGTCCCCGGTACCGGGGCCGGGGGCCGAGGGCGGCTCCTGCGGGTCCTGCCCTGCGGCGGGCCCGGGCTCCGCGCCGGGCGCCGGGTCGTAGCCGGCGGCGGGACGGGCGTCGGGGCCGGTGCGTACGAGCACTTCGGCGTCCGCGGTCGCCGCCGCCGAGGCCAGCGGCCTGGCGTGCCGGCAGGCGTTGCTGAGCAGCTCGGACAGGACGAGCACGGCGTCGTCGACGGTTGCCTCGGAGGCACCCCGGGCGCGGAGGTCGGCGCGTAGGCGACGGCGCGCCAGCCCCACCCCGTCCGCGCCGTGGGGAACGGCCATGGACGAAGCCGGCGCCTGCTCTGCCACCACGAACATCACCACCCCCAGGGATCCCCTCGCCCCGCAACAGGGAGTCAATGCCCCCGCGCGGTGGATCGGAAACCGGCCAACCCATCACCGGTGATGCACTTGTTACGTAACCGAACGCAGTGCGCGCACCGCCGTACTACGCGTAGTCACGCATCGCCGGTCGGCGGTGTGTCGTAGCCGATCCGGTCCAGTTGCGCCCGGACCTGGCGGGGGCGGTTGGTGATGACCGCCTCGACGCCGAGGCGCGCGCACAGGGTGACGTCGCCGGGTTCGTCGACCGTCCAGACGTGCACGCCGTGGCCGGCGCGGTGGACGCGGTCGACGTAGCCGGGATTGCTGCGCAGGATGCGCACGCTAGGGCCGGCGATGCCGACGCCGCGGGGGAGGCGGCCGTCGCGGTAGCGGGGGCGGACGAAGTGCATGAGGAAGACGGTCGGGACGGCGGGCGCGGCGGCGTGGACGCGGTGCAGCGAGCGGGCGGAGAAGCTCATCACCCGGACGAGGGAGGGCTCATCGGTGGCCGAGCGGACGCCGGGGACGGTACGGGGCCCGGTGCCGCCGGTGGCGGGTGCCTGCGGGCCGGCGAGGCCGAACCGGCGCAGCAGCTCGACCAGCTTCTCCTCCACCTGCCCGGCCCAGCGGGTGGGGTGCTTGGTCTCGATGGCGAGCTCGATCCGCCGCCCGGAGTCGGTCACCAGCTCCAGCAGCCGCTCCAGGGTGAGTACCGAGGTACGTTCCCAGTCGGGCTCCTCCGGTGTCTCGCGCTGGCGCCTGCCCACCTCGTCGCGGCGCTCCTCGCGGGCCTTCCAGGAGCCGAAGTCGAGGGCGGCGAGGTCGGCGAGTTCCAGAGCGGAGACAGCGCCGCGCCCGTCGGAGGTACGGTTGACGCGCCGGTCGTGGACGCAGACGAGATGGCCGTCGGCGGTGAGCCGTACGTCGCACTCCAGGGCGTCGGCGCCTTCCTCGATGGCCGTGCGGTACGCAGCGAGCGTGTGCTCCGGCGCGGCCTCGGACGCGCCCCGGTGCGCGACGACGGCGGGCGGGCCCGGCTCCGTACGCCCAAACGGCCGATCCGCGGGTGCTTGGCTCACCGGCTCATCGTGCCACCCGGCACGCCGCGTGGGCCGGTCCTCGTCGGCCACCCAGGGGATGCGCCGGGAATGTCCGAAGTAAAGGATGTCAGCCAAAGAGAAGGTGCGGTTTACCGTCCGCTGACAAGCGGTGCGGGACCCTGGTGGGGCGGGTAGGCGCAACTAGCACCTGGCGCGAGACGTGAAGGAGAGAGTTGTGAGCACCGAGAACGACGGCGCGACGCCCCGGCGGCCGGACTTCCCGCCGCCGGACGCGGGAGCGAGGTCTCCGGTCGAGTCTCCTGAGCGCGCAAGCGGAGGGGCCGGCGGCGCCTGGCCGGCGGGACCGGGAGGGCCGGGTGGTTCGGACGCTGCCGGCACTCCGGGGGGCCCGGGTGCCGGGGGGCACGGTGGGGGACGCACGGAGCAGTACGCCGCGGCCGGCGCCGCGGGCGGCACGGGTTCCGGCGGCGGCCACACCGGACCTCCCGGAGGTCAGGCCGGGCCCAGCGGCGCCGCCGGCTCGTCCGGCGGCGCCGGCCCCCAGTGGCCCCCGCCCCCGCTGTCGGCGGGCACCTCCCCCGCGGGCGCCACTCCGGGGAGCCCCGTCCCGGCGGGCTCCCCGCCCCCCACCCAGCCCGGCTGGGGCAGCGCCCCGCCGCCCGGCGGCAGCGGCTGGGACTCCACCCCCCGCCCGTCCGGGAACGGCGGCCGGCGGGTGGGCACGGTGGTCGTCGCCACCCTCGTCGCCGCGCTGCTCGGCGGCGGCATCGGCGGCGGCATCGGCTACTGGGCCGCCGAGAACGACGACTCCGGCACCACGTCCACGACCGTCTCGGGCACGCAGGACGGCCAGAAGATCGAGAACCCGCCCGGCTCGGTCGCCGGCATCGCCGACAACGCGCTGCCGAGCGTCGTGACCATCGAGGCGAGCGGCAGCGGCGACCCGGCGGGCGGCGAGGAGGGCGCGGCCACCGGCACCGGCTTCGTCTACGACAAGCAGGGCCACATCCTCACCAACAACCACGTCGTGGCGGGCGCCGAGGGCAGCGGGTCGCTGACCGCGACGTTCTCCAACGGCAAGACGTACGACGCCGAGGTCGTCGGCCAGGCCAGCGGATACGACGTAGCCGTCATCAAGCTCACCGACGCCGCCGACGCCGAGTTGACGCCGCTGCCGCTCGGCGACTCCGACAAGGTCGACGTCGGCGACCAGACCATCGCCATCGGCTCGCCGTTCGGCCTGTCGGGCACGGTCACCACCGGCATCGTCAGCGCCAAGAACCGCCCGGTGGCCTCCGGCGACGCGAGCGGCCAGCAGGAGTCGTACATGAACGCCCTGCAGACCGACGCCTCCATCAACCCCGGCAACTCCGGCGGCCCGCTGCTGGACCAGGGCGGCAACGTCATCGGCATCAACTCCGCGATCCGCCCGGCGGACAGCGGCAGCCCGTTCGGCGGCGGCCAGGGCGGCAGCATCGGCCTGGGCTTCGCGATCCCGATCAACCAGGCGGACCGGGTCGCGCAGGACCTCATCGACAGCGGCGAGCCGGTCTACGCGATCATCGGCGTCTCCGTCGACAACTCGTACCAGGGCAAGGGCGCGAAGGTCAGCGAGTCGGGCAGCGACGCGACGGGCGAGCCGGTGTCGCCCGGCGGCCCCGCGGACAAGGCGGGCCTGGAGCCCGGCGACGTGATCACGAAGCTGGACGACACGATCGTCGACAGCGGGCCGACGCTGATCGCCCAGTTGTGGGCGCACAAGCCCGGCGACAAGGTGGAAATCACCTACGAGCGCGGCGGCGACCAGGAGACGACGGAGGTCACCCTCGACGCGCGCGAGGGCGACGACTGACGGCAGTCACCGCAGGCGGCCGGCCACCCGGGACGGGCGGCCGGCCGCTGGTGTGCAGGGGGGTGTTGGGGGGGCGGCGCGGGGCTCCGCGGGGGAGGCCGGGGGTGGACAGGCCCCGCGGCGGCCGAGCCGGGGGCGGCCCCGGGGCTATGCGGGGGAGACGGGGGGCGGACGCGGGGGCTGTGGGGGAGGCCGGGGGCGGACGCGGGGCTTTGCGGGGGAGACCGGGGGGCGGCGGTGCGACCCCGCCGCGCGACCCCGCCGCGGAAGCCCGTGGCGTACGCGCGGGGAGGTCCGGGCCGGGGCGCCGGGGTCAGGGCCGTCCCTCACGCGGCCCCGCCCCGCACTCACCCCGCACCCGGCCCGGACCGGCTCACGGCCGGGACCCGTCACTGCCCCGGCCGGAACCTCCCCGCAGCGGCCCGCACTTCCCCGCACCGGCCTGCCGGCGCCGGGCCCGCTTCCTGCCCGGCCGTCCAGCCTTCCGGCCCGTACGACAGGCGGCCCTCCGGCCGTCCAGCCGTCCAGCCGTCCGGCCGTCCAGCCGTCCGGCC
>NZ_JCANSZ010000100.1:0-13092 GCF_059570535.1 Streptomyces sp. CNP082 | reverse complement strand
GGAGTGTCCCGGCCCCGGGACAAGAACTCCGCCCGCGTGATGCTCGTCCGGGCTGGTCTTCAACCCGGCTGGCGCTGACCGTGCAAGACCTGCACCCCCGCCGGGCGCAGGCAACGCGAGCCAGGAATCCCCCTCGTTCACGAGGAGGAGGAGTCAAGTGTCCGACCGGCCCTCCTCGGCGGCCTCCTGTGCCCACCGCTCGGTCAGCGCCGTGACTTTGCGCGCGGCCTCCGCGACCGCCTCCGGGCCGCCGCCGGCCCGCCCCGCCGCGTAGCCGACGAGGAACGTCGTCAACGGCGCCGCGGGGCGCGCCACTCCGTGCGCGGCGTCGCGCGCGAGATCGAGCAGGAGGCGGGTGTCCACCTCGGTGTCGAGGCCGAGTTCTTCCCTGACCGCTGCGAGCCATTCATCCAGCACGTGACCATGCTCCCTGATCCGGTCCCTGGCCGTGGCCAGATCTTCCCAGGTGTCGCAGTCGAACGTGGCACCGGACGCCGACCGGACGAGCCGCAGTTCCCCGGTGAGCAGCCGCAGCGGCAGCCCGGCGAGCCCTCCGTACTCGACGGCGAGCAGCGCGAGGCCGCGCCGCAGCGACTCGCCCCGGTACGCCGCGACGAGCGGCTGGTCGCGCCCGTCGCCGTCCACGAACATCGCCCCGTCCACGCCGTCGCCGGCCGTCGCGAGGGCGTCGACGAGGGTGCGTACCGTGCCGTCGTCCAGGAACGGCAGGTCCGCCGAGAGCAGCACGACGGTGTCGGCCGAGGTCAGCGGCAGCGCGGCGGCCAGCGCGGCGACGGGGCCGCCGCCGGGCGGCGCCTCGCGGGTCCACGTCACCGGGCGGACCGTGGGGCGCCGCGGGCCCACGACGACGGTCTGCCCGGCGCCGCGGCACGCGCGCAGCACCCGGTCCAGAAGGGTTCGCCCGCCGACGCGCAGGGCCGTCTTGTCGACCCCGCCGAGCCGGCGCGCGGCGCCTCCGGCGAGCACGACGACGGCGTACGCCTCCGCCGCGCCGGTGCCCGCACCCGCGTGCGCCGCGCCGGTCACCGCCCCGGAGCTCACACCGGACCCCGACCCGGATCCCGTACCGCCGGACTCCTCCATGGCACGGGACCCTACCCGCCGCGCGCCGTGCCGCTAGAGCGCCCTGAGCAGCACCGCGGGCTGCTCGACGCAGTCGGCCACATACCGCAGGAAGCCGCCCGCCGTGCCGCCGTCGCACACCCGGTGGTCGAACGTGAACGACAACTGCACCACGCGCCGCACCGCCAACTCGCCCTCGTGCACCCACGGCTTCTCCGCTATCCGCCCCACGCCGAGCATGCCGGCCTCGGGGTGGTTCAGGATCGGCGTCGAGCCGTCGACGCCGAAGACGCCGTAGTTGTTCAGCGTGAACGTGCCGCCGGTCAGCTCCGCGGGTGTCAGCATGCCGGCCCGCGCCGCGTCGGTCAGCCGCGTCATCTCCGCGGAGAGCCGCTCGGCGGAGAGCGCGTGCGCGTCGCGCACCACCGGGACGACCAGCCCGCGGTCCGTCTGCGCGGCGAAGCCGAGGTGGACGGCGGGCAGCCGGACTATCTCGCGGCCCTGCACCGTGGAGTTCAGCTCGGGGAAGCGGGCGAGCGCGGCGGTGCAGACGCGGGCGAGCAGCGCGAGCAGCGACACCGGCGGACGGTCTCCCGCCGCCGCGTTCATCGACCGCCGGGCCGCGAGCAACTCCGTTGCGTCGGTGTCCACCCAGACGGTGACGTCCGGGATCTCCCGCCGGCTGCGGGACAGCTTGTCGGCGATGGCGCCCCGCACCCCCCGCAACGGCACCCGCTCGCCTCCGGCGGGCACGCCACCGGGGAGCACGCCACCGGCAGATCCGGCAGATACAGCGCCGCCGGACACGGCACCGGCCACCCCGGCGGCAGGCCGGGCCGCCCCGGCGCCCGCGGTGCGCGCGCCGGCGCCAACGGCCGTGCCACCGACCGCGGTACGTCCCGCGGCCCCGATCGCGCTACGCCCCTGCGCACCCGGTGCGGGCCCGCCCGCGGGGGCCCCGGCCCGTATCGCGGCCTCGACGTCGGCGCGCAGGATCAGCCCGCGGGGCCCAGTGCCGGCGATGGCGCGCAGGTCGAGCCCGGACTCCCGGGCGATCCGCCGCACCAGCGGCGAGATGACGGCCACCGGCCCATCGGCCCCGGCCCCGGCCACCGGCCGGTCCGGCACGGCCCCGGCCACCGGCCCGTCCGCCACGGCCTCCGGCGCCGCCGCGCTCCGTGCCTGCGACCCGTCCCCGCCGGGACCAACCGGGCCGCCGCCGTGCGCGGTTCGCCCCGCACCGGCCCCGGCACCCGGCCGCGCCGCACCAACCGCCCCGCCGGCAGCGGGCGGAGCGGCACCGGCCCCTCCCGCCGCCCGGTCCGGGGCGCGGCCGGCTCCCGCCGTGGCCCGCCTCCGGCGGCGGCGCGTGCCGCCGGCACTCGTGCCGTAGCCGACGAGGACGTTGCCCGAACCGCCGGTCTCCTCTCCGGCGAACTCCGCCGCGGCCCGCACCTCGACCACCGCACCGCCGACCGCGCGGTCGGCCGGACCAGCGTCCGCCGGACCAGCACCCGCGCCGCGGATCCTGTCCTCGATCCGGTCCCGGTACCCACCGGCAGCACGCTCCCCGGCCCCGGTCCCGGCCTGCACTCCACCGCCGGCCCCGGTCCCGGTCGGGGTCCCGGTCGGGGTCCCGGCCTCCACCGCCACCGTGACCAGCACCGACCCCACCGGCACCGCCGTGCCCGGCTCGCCGTGGCGGGCGGTGACCACGCCCCCGTACGGGCACGGCACCTCCACCATCGCCTTGGCCGTCTCGACCTCCACCACCGGCTGGTCGACGGCGATGACGTCGCCGACGTCCACCAGCCAAGTGACGATCTCCGCCTCCGTCAGGCCCTCTCCCAAGTCGGGCAGGGCGAACTCGCGGACCTCAGGCATCAGCCGCCCTCCGTCCACTCGGCCTCCCACTGCAGCCGCGCCACCGCGTCCAGCACGCGGTCCACGCCCGGCAGGTGGTGCTTCTCCAGCATCGGCGGCGGGTACGGGATGTCGAGGCCGGCGACGCGCAGCACGGGCGCCTCCAGGTAGTGGAAGCACCGCTCGCCCACGCGGGCCGCGATCTCGCCGCCGGGGCCCGCGAAGCCGGGCGCCTCGTGGACGACGACGACCCGGCCCGTGCGCCGTACGGACGCCACCACCGTCTCCTCGTCGAACGGCACCAGGGAGCGCAGGTCGACGACCTCCAGGTCCCAGCCCTCCTCCCGGGCGGCCTCGGCCGCCTCCAGGCAGACCGGCACCGACGGGCCGTACGTGACGAGCGTGGCCGTCGTGCCCGGCCGGCGCACCACCGCCCGGCCGATGCCCGGCACCTGCTCCGGCCGCTCCGGGTCCCAGCCGGACTTTGACCAGTACAGCCGCTTGGGCTCCATGAAGACCACGGGGTCGTCGGAGGCGATGGCCGCGCGCAGCAGCCCGTAGGCGTCGGCGACGGTGCCGGGCGTGACCACGTGCAGCCCGGGGGTGGCCATGTAGTACGCCTCGGAGGAGTCGCCGTGGTGCTCGACGCCGCCGATGCCGCCGCCGTACGGGACGCGGATGGTCAGCGGCATCGGGGTGGCCCCCCGGGTGCGGTTGCGCATCCGGGAGACGTGGCTGACGAGCTGCTCGAACGCGGGGTAGGCGAAGGCGTCGAACTGCATCTCCACCACCGGCCGCAGCCCGTACATCGCCATCCCCACCGCCGTGCCGAGGATGCCGGCCTCGGCCAGCGGGGTGTCCGTGCAGCGGTCCTCGCCGAACTCCTCCGCCAGGCCCTGGGTGATGCGGAAGACGCCGCCGAGCTGCCCCACGTCCTCGCCCATGACGTGGACGGCGGGGTCGGCGGCCATCGCGTCGCGCATCGCGCGCGTGAGGGCCTGGGCCATGGTGGCGGGCTTGCGCCCGGTCGCGGTGCCGGCGACGGCGGTCGTCGTCATCGCGCTCCCTCCCCGGCCTCCGACCCGACCTCCGACTCGGCCTCCGGCTCGACCTCCGGCCCGGCTTTCAGCTCGGCCCCCGACTCGGCCTGCAACTCGGCGCGCAGCATGCTCTCCTGCGCACGGAGCTGCTGCGTCGGCTCGGCGTAGACGTGCGCGAAGAGGTCCGCCGGGTCCAGCTCGGCGTCGGCGTGCAGCCGCTCGCGCATGCCCGCCGCCAGCTCCTCCGCCGCCGCGCGGGCCGCGGCGGTGCCGGCGTCGTCGAGCAGCCCGCGCCGGGTCAGCTCGTCCTCCAGCAGCGCGATGGGGTCGTGCGCGCGCCAGGGCTCGACCTCGCTGTCCGTGCGATAGCGCGTCGCGTCATCGGCGTTGGTGTGCGCGTCCATCCGGTACGTGACGGCCTCGACGAGCGTCGGGCCGCCGCCGCTCCGGGCCCGCTCGACGGCCTCCGCGAGGACCTCGTACGCGGCCACCACGTCATTGCCGTCGATGAGGCGGCCCGGTATCCCGTACCCCACCGCCTTGTGGGCGAGGGAGGGGGCGGCGGTCTGCTTGGCGAGGGGGACGGAGATCGCATAGCCGTTGTTCTGCACGAGGACGACCACCGGCGCGCGCCACACGGCGGCGAAGTTCAGCGCCTCGTGGAAGTCGCCCTCGCTGGTGCCGCCGTCGCCGACCAGGGCGAGGGCGACGACGTCGTCGCCCTTGAGCCGGGCGGCGTGGGCGAGGCCGACGGCGTGCGGGAGCTGGGTGGCGAGCGGGGTGCACAGGGGGGCGATGCGGTGCTCCGCGGGGTCGTACCCGGTGTGCCAGTCGCCGCGGAGCAGCGTGAGGGCCTGCACGGGGTCGAGACCGCGGGCGACGGCGGCGAGCGTGTCCCGGTAGCTGGGGAAGAGCCAGTCCTGCGGGCGCAGGGCGCGGGCGGCGGCGACCTGGCAGGCTTCCTGGCCGGTCGTGGACGGGTAGACGGCGAGGCGGCCCTGCTTGGTCAGGGTGGTGGCCTGTTCGTTGTACCGCCGGCCGGTGACCAGCGCGCCGTACAGCTCGCGGAGCAGTCCGGGGTCGGCTTTCTCCGCGGCGGAGGTGCCGAGCACGCGGTGCGGCTCGGGGTCGGGCAGCAGGGGGGCCGCGTCGGTACGCGGCTTCCAGGCCGGCGGGGGCGCCGGGTGGTAGGCACGGCCGGGCTGCTCAAGAACCGTCATGACGTCCACCTCCTTGTGGGCGTGGCTGGGACCTCGTGCATGCCCTACCGATTGTTCGGTTGACGGCACATTTTGGCTACAGGGAACCCCAGCCTGTGGACAAACGGTTCTGCACAGCTTCCAATACCAACAGGTCGTCCAGGCAGGAGAGGTGGTAAGGCATGGCGGAAGAACAGTTGGCCGACGACGCACCCGACCTGCCCACCCCCGACCTGCCCGCCACCGCCCCCGCGGTGCCCGCGCCGCGC
This sequence comes from Streptomyces sp. CNP082, assembly GCF_059570535.1. Classification (NCBI taxonomy): domain Bacteria; kingdom Bacillati; phylum Actinomycetota; class Actinomycetes; order Kitasatosporales; family Streptomycetaceae; genus Streptomyces; species Streptomyces sp. CNP082. The sequence goes on along the minus strand of NZ_JCANSZ010000100.1, from coordinate 7,638 downwards.
CCGCCGGCCCGCCGGCTGGACGCCGTCGACCGCGAGATCATCCGCATCCTGCGCGCCGACGGCCGGACTTCCGTGCGCTCCGTGGCCGAGCAGGTCCACGTCTCCCGCGCCAACGCCTACGCCCGGATCAACCGCCTCCTCGACGACGGCGTGATCCGCGGCTTCGCCGCCCGTATCGACCAGGAGCGGGCGGGGCAGGGGACGTCCGCGTACATCACGCTGAAGATCGTCCAGAACACCTGGCGCACAGCGCGCCGGCAGCTCGAACAACTGCCGGGTGCGGCCCATATAGCCCTGGTGGGCGGGGACTTCGACGTGCTGCTGCTGGTGCACACGGAGGACAACCGCGCCCTGCGCGACCTGGTGCTGACCCGGATCCAGTCGATCCCGGAGGTGCTGTCCACGCGCACGCTGCTGGTCTTCGAGGAGAAGGACGTGCAGAACGACCTGCTGGGCTGAGCGCGCGGCCGGGTACGCACCCGGGGCCCCGCCCGTCCCGTACGCGAACGGGCCCCGCCCGGGCCGCCCGCCGTCAGGTCCGCAGACCCCCGAAGGCCAGCGCCACCACGGCCGCCGCGACCTCCGCGTCGTCGTGGGCGTTGCCCGCGCGCGGGCGGTACCACTCCGCGATCGAGTTGATCATCCCGAAGAGCAGCCGCGTGGCCAGCCGGACGTCCACGTCGGCGCGCAGGTCGCCGTCGGACACCGCCTCCTTGAGCAGCGCCGCCACCCGGCCGTCGAACTCGCGCCGGCGCTCCATGGCCCAGCGTTCCGTCTCGGTGTTCCCGCGCACGCGCAGCAGCAGCGTCACGTACGGCAGCTCCGCCATCAGCACCACGGTCGTGCCCCGGGCGACGGCCTCCAGCCGGTCCACGGCCCGGCCGGTGCGCGCGGCGGGCTGGTCGAGGACGCCGAAGAGGCCGTCGAGCGCCCGGCTGACCGCGCGGTGCAGCAGATCCTCCTTGCCCCGCACGTGGTGGTAGATCGAGGACTTGGAGATGCCCGCGGCCTGCGAGAGGTGCTCCATCGAGGTGCCGTCGTACCCCCGCTCCAGGAAGACCTCGACGGCCACGGCGAGCAGCGTCTCGGGGGTGTACGTGTCCCGTTTCGCGCTGCTCTGCGCGCCTGTCCGCCTGCTCTCGGCCACTTATCCACAGCCTCTCTTGCCCCGACCGATCATTCGGTTACTCTAGCCGCGAAGCCCGATTTCCGCCCAGCTCGACGAGGAGTTGGTTCCGCATGTCCGCCGCCCTGACGCCCGACGCGCTCGCCGGGACGCACCGCCCCACCCTGGACCAGGCACTGGACGCGATCCGTACGCGCGCCTACTGGTCCCCGCACCCCGAGCACCCGAAGGCGTACGGCGAGACCGCCCCCGCGGACGGGCACGCGGCCTTCGAGGCCCTGCGCGGCACCCGCCTGGACCTCGGCCAGCCCGGCACGGACGGCTGGGCCGGGGACGAGGTCTCGCCGTTCGGGGTGGAGCTGGGCATCACGTATCCGCACGCGGACCCGGACGTGCTGCTGCCCGTGATGCGGGCGGCGACGGGGGCGTGGCGGCAGGCCGGGCCCGAGCTGCGCGCGCTGGTCTGCCTGGAGATCCTGGCCCGGATCAGCGCCCGCACCCACGAGTTCGCGCACGCCGTGATGCACACGTCGGGACAGGCGTTCATGATGGCGTTCCAGGCCGGCGGGCCGCACGCGCAGGACCGCGGCCTGGAGGCCGTCGCGTACGCGTACGCGGAGCAGAGCCGCACCCCGCTGGTCGCCGAGTGGTCCAAGCCGCAGGGCAAGCGGGACCCGCTGCACCTGCGCAAGACGTTCACGGCCGTGCCGCGCGGCGTCGCGCTGCTCATCGGGTGCAACACGTTCCCCACCTGGAACGGCTATCCCGGCCTCTTCGCCTCCCTCGCCACGGGGAACGCGGTGCTGGTCAAGCCCCATCCGCGGGCCGTGCTGCCGCTGGCGCTGACGGTGCAGACCGCCCGGGAGGTGCTGACGGAGGCCGGGTTCGACGCGAACCTGGTGTGTCTGACCGCCGAGCGGGACGGCGAGGGCGTGGCCAAGACGCTGGCGGTGCGCCCCGAGATCCGGATCGTGGACTACACCGGCTCGGCCGCCTTCGGCGAGTGGCTGGAGGACAACGCCCGCCAGGCGCAGGTCTACACGGAGAAGGCCGGGGTCAACACGGTCGTCATCGACTCCACCGACGACTACCGCGGCATGCTCGCCAACCTCGCCTTCTCCCTCTCGCTCTACAGCGGCCAGATGTGCACCACGCCGCAGAATCTGCTCATCCCCCGGGACGGCATCGACACCGACCAGGGCCGCAAGTCGTACGACGAGGTGGTCGCCGGCCTCGCCGCCGCGGTCGGCAAGCTCCTCGGTGACGACGAGCGGGCCGCGGCGCTGCTCGGCGCGATCGTCAACCCGGGGGTGAAGGAGCGGCTGGCGGCGGCCCCGGGGCTCGGCGAAGTCGCCCTGGCCACACGGGCGGTGGTCCACCCCGAGTTCCCCGGCGCCACGGTGCGCACGCCGGTGATCGTCAAGCTCGACGGCGCGAAGCCGGAGGCCGAGGCGGCCTATATGGCGGAGTGCTTCGGGCCGGTGTCGTTCGCGGTCGCGGTCGACTCGACGGGGGACGCGGTGGAGCTGCTGCGCCGCACGATCCGGGAGAAGGGCGCCATGACGGTCGGGGCGTACACGACCTCGACGGAGGTCGAGCGGCTGGTCGAGGAGGCGTGCATGGAGGAGCCGGCGCAGTTGTCCTTCAACCTCACCGGCGGGGTGTACGTGAACCAGACCGCGGCCTTCTCCGACTTCCACGGCTCGGGCGGCAACCCGGCGGCGAACGCGGCGCTGACGGACGGGGCGTTCGTGGCGAACCGCTTCCGGATGGTGGAGGTCCGGCGCCCGGCGTAGCGCTACGGGACCGGCGTGCCGCTCCGGCACCGGCGGAGCGCTACGGGGCCGGAGAGGCGCCTGGACCCGGGGTATCCGGGGTGTGCGCGGTGTCCGGGGTGTCCGGGCCGGCGGCCAGCGACCAGTGGTAGAGCGCCATGGCCACGCTGGTGGCGAGGTTGTAGCTGGAGACCTGCGGGCGCATCGGCAGCGAGACGAGCCGGTCCGCGCGCCCCCGCAGGGCCGGGGAGATCCCGTGCCGCTCGGAGCCGAAGGCGAGGAGCACGCCGTCGGGCAGCCGCAGGGTGCGCAGGTCGTCGCCGGCCGGGTCGAGGGCGTAGAGCGGGCCGGGTGCGGTGCCGGGGAGGTCGCCGAGCGGGAGGCGGGCGACGGTGGTGGCGTAGTGCAGCCCGGCGGCGCCGCGGACCGCGTGGGGGTGCCAGGGGTCGGCGTCGCCGGTGGTGACGACGCCGGCGGCGCCCATGCCGGCGGCGAGGCGGACGACGGCGCCGACGTTGCCGAGGTTGCGCGGGTTGTCGAGGACGACGACCGGCGCGGAGCGGGGCGCGCGCAGCGCGTCGAGCAGCGCCGCCCGGTCCGGCCGGTCGGCCAGGGCGGCGACGCCGGTGGGGTGCCGCCGGGGCACCAGGTCGCGGAGTTCGCGGTCGGACACCTCGGCGAGCAGGGCGTCGAGGCGCGCGGCGAGGTCGGGGGCCAGCTCGTCGGCGAGCACCCGGGCGTCGGCGCGGGAGGCGGTGACGGCGATCCGTACGCGGGCGCCGAAGCGCAGGGCGTGCTTGAGGGCGTGGAAGCCGTCGAGCAGCACGGCACGGCCGTCCGCGGCGGCCTCACGCCATTGCCGTACGACGTCGCCGCTCATGCGTCGAGCCTACGGGTCCCGGTCGGCCCCCCGGCCACCGGTCCCGCCGAGCCGGCGCACCCGGGGGCACGCCGTGCCGTATCGCTCGCGCCAACTCGCCCATGCCCTATCGCCCATGCCCTATCGCCCATGCCGTATCGCCCGCGCCGTACCGCCCGGTGCCGTGCCGCCCGTGCCCCTCAGGCCGGGCGGGCGTCCGCGTGTGCGTCCGGCGAGCCCGCCTGCGCCGGAACCGCGGGATCCGCCCCCTCGGCCTCGGGCCGCTCCGGCTGCCGCGGGCCCGGCGGGTCCGTATCCGGCTGCCGGCCGAGGAGCAGGTTCTTCAGCCCCGTGATCCTGGCACCCGTCCACACCAGGAAGACCGTCGGCAGGAACACCAGGTCCGCCGAGATCATCGCCATCGAGAAGAACGGCAGGCCCATGATCAGGGCGATCGACGCGTGATCGATGATCATGATGGTGAGCAGCACGTTCTTCAGCCGCCGGTTGAAGAGCGTGAACGGGAAGGCGACCTGCACGATCACGGTGCCGTAGGCGAGCAGCATGATCACGGTCCCGTTGCCCGCCATGAAGTCGGCGAGCCAGGGCCAGGGTGTGAAGTAGTCCAGCTTGAGCGGGTAGTAGACGGCGGTGCCGTCCTGCCAGCGGGTCCCCTGGACCTTGTACCAGCCGGCGGTCGCGTAGATGAAGCAGACCTGGGCCATGATCACGAGCAGCCCGGCGTTGTGCACCAGGTTCGCCAGCACGTCGCAGACCGTCCGCGGCTCGGCCGGCTTGGCGCGCTGCACCCACCACCACACCGCGTGCGCGACCCACAGCCCCCAGAAGATCAGCGCCCAGCCCCAGGTCAGATGCCCCATCACGGTGACGACCGCCAGCGCGGCACCCAGCACCGCCCACAGCGCCACCCCGACCCGGTCCTGCGGCGGCGCCGCGCCGGACCCGGCGGCGCCCGCGCGCTCCGCCCGCCGCCGCGCGCGGCGGGCGTCCAGCGACCACACCTGGCCGCAGCGTGTGACCACCAGGTAGGTGGCCATGAGGTGGATGACGTTGTCGCCGCCGTCGCCCATGAGGATGCTGCGGTTCTGCAGCGACAGCACGCCGACCATGAACAGCACCGACGCCGTCCGCGTCCGCCACCCCAGCAGCAGCATCACGCTGGCGGCCACGGCGAGCAGATAGACGATCTCGAACCAGAGGTCGCTGCGCGACCACATCAGCAGCGTGAACGCGTCGGTCTCGTCGATCAGCCGCTTGCCGAGGTCGAAGCTCCATGGCCCGTCAGGACCGTACAGCTCGTGCCGGTGCGGCAGTTCGCGCAGCAGGAAGCAGAGCCAGACGAACGCGAAGCCGATGCGCACGACGGCCGTCTGGTACGTGCCGAGCGTCCGCGTCGTGATGTGCCCCAGGCCGCGGGTGAGGGCGTCCTCGAAGCGCCGGCGCAGCTCGCGCGCGGAGGGGACCTTCGGGGGCGCGGGCGGCCCATCGGGCGCCGAGGGCTCGGGAGGCGTGGGGGGCGGGTGCGGTGTGGACGTCACTGGGCGCGCTCCTCCCACACCTCGCGGTCGCTCTCCATCAGGTCTCCCCCCGTGACGATCCACCAGGGCAGCTCGCGGTAGACCGGGGCGGTGTCCCACTCCTCGTCGCTCCACGGCGGCGGCGCGATCCGGCGGCTGGTCTGGCGGAGCTGGATCCGCTCGACCCGGCCGTCGTTCAGCACGGGCCCCAGGCGCCGCATCACGATGCGCTTGACGTAGTCCTCGGCGAGGTCGGCGCGGTCGGAGATGGCGCGGTTGTCCTCGTCGTGGGTGTCGGTCCAGTAGTCCCAGCCGCGGCGCAGTTCGTTCTGCACGGTGTGGCTGGGCGCCGGGTTGCCCTCGATGTTCTCGTGGTCCATGGCGGTGAGGTCGACCCAGCCGGTCTCCTCGGTGCCGCCGCCGGGCATCTGCAGCCGGGCGCGTACCTCGACGTGGATGTTGGTCTGCAGCGGGTTGGGCGCGAACAGCCGCCAGTTCTGCTCGAACTCCGGGAAGACGATGCGGTCGATCGTCTCGTCGTGCTTCTTGCTGAGCGTGTTGGCCGGGGCGACGTGCAGGAAGCCGGCGCCCAGGTACACGGTGACGACGGCGACCAGCACCGCGATGGCCAGGGCGACGACGATCCGCGAAAACGCCGAAAGCCCGGCGACGGCGAGCGCCGGCCGCGGCGCCGCGGCCGGCTCCGCCGCTGTCTGCTCCGCGGGCCCCGCCGCAGGTTCGGTCTCCGCCGCCGGCTCCGGCTCCGCCCCCGTGGCGTCCCCGCCGTCGGATATGCCGGCGCGGCTCTCGTCCGGCTGGCGCGATTCCATAACCCCCGGGCTCCCGTCTCCTCCGGTCCTTAGGACCGGCACGCTACCCACCCCGACCGTCTCCGCGCAGCGCGCAGGGGCAGAAACCGACCTTGACAGGGTAAGGCTGGGCAACGAGCATAGAACCGAACGATCGGTCGGTAGGGAGGACACGGGAGCCGAGATGCCGGAGACGATCACCGAGAAGGCCAGCCGGTCCGGAGCCGAGTCAGGCTCCGGATCTCGTACGGGCACGGGGGCGCCCGGCGCCGCGCCGCAGGCCACGGCCGCGTTCGAGGCGAAGATCGCGGCGGACGAGCGCATCGAGCCGCGCGACTGGATGCCCGACGCCTACCGCGCGACGCTCGTACGCCAGATCGCCCAGCACGCCCACTCCGAGATCATCGGCATGCAGCCCGAGGGGAACTGGCTGACCCGCGCCCCCTCCCTGCGCCGCAAGGCGATCCTGCTGGCCAAGGTGCAGGACGAGGCGGGCCACGGCCTGTATCTCTACAGCGCCGCCGAGACCCTGGGCACCGGCCGGGACGAGCTGCTGGACAAGCTGCACGCCGGCCGCCAGAAGTACTCCTCGATCTTCAACTACCCCACGCTCACCTGGGCCGACGTCGGCGCCATCGGCTGGCTCGTGGACGGCGCCGCGATCATCAACCAGGTGCCGCTGTGCCGCTGCTCCTACGGCCCGTACGCGCGCGCGATGGTCCGCATCTGCAAGGAGGAGTCCTTCCACCAGCGCCAGGGGTACGAGCTGCTGCACACCCTCGCCCACGGCACCCCCGAGCAGCACGCGATGGCGCAGGACGCCGTCGACCGCTGGTGGTGGCCGTCGCTGATGATGTTCGGCCCGCCCGACGACGAGTCGGCGCACTCGGCGCAGTCCATGGCCTGGAAGATCAAGCGGCACTCGAACGACGAGCTGCGCCAGCGCTTCGTCGACATCTGCGTGCCGCAGGCCGAGATCCTGGGCCTGACGCTCCCGGACCCGGACCTGCGGTGGAACGAGGAGCGGGGCCGGCACGACTTCGGCGCCATCGACTGGACGGAGTTCAAAGAGGTGCTCCGGGGAAACGGGCCCTGCAACGAGGAGCGGATCGGCCGCAGGCGGCAGGCGCACGAGGACGGCGCATGGGTGCGCGACGCCGCGGCGGCGTACGCCGCGAAGCGGACGCTCGGGGCCGCGGGGCCCGGGGAGGCGGCTGCCTAATGCTGTTGTCAAGCTGTGAGGTGGAGAGGCGGCCGGGCTTGGTAGGGGTGGCGGTCGCGCAGGATTGCGTGGAGGACGTTGACTTTTCGGCGGGCCAGGGCGGTCAGGGCTTGGTGATGGCGTTTGCCCTTGGCTCGTTTGCGGTCGTCGAAGGTCCGCGAGGCCGGATCGCGCTGGATGGAGCAGAGCGTTGCCTGGCAGAAGATCCGCTTGAGGGCCTTGTCGCTGCCGGTGGCGCTGCGCGAGTGGCGGACTTTCCCGGACTGGGAGAGCGCAGGCGCCAGGCCGGCCGCGGCGGCGAGCGCGTCA
>NZ_JCANSZ010000099.1:0-13562 GCF_059570535.1 Streptomyces sp. CNP082 | reverse complement strand
GCCAGCAGCCGGTTCCAAGTGCCGTCGGCCGACCAGCGGCGGAAGCGTTCGTAGACCGTTTTCCACGGGCCGTAGCGTTCGGGCAGATCCCGCCAGGCCGCTCCGGTGGACAGCTTCCACAAGATGCCGTTGACCACCTGACGGCGATCCCGCACCGGACGGCCCATCCGCGAAGGAGCCAGCAACGGCTCGATCACCACCCACGCCTGATCAGTCAGCTCATGACGACGCACCACGAACAGACCAACGCACCAACCACTTTGCGGACACGACCTAGGCCCACGGGCCTCGGCCGCGGTGCCGTGGGAGATCATCCGGTTGCCCGATGCCGCCTGCACGGCGCCCGGGACACGATGCCGGAGGACCCTACGCAAGGAGCGCACCCATGTCGTACCCGGAAGACCTCGTCTACCCCGAGCCCCGCTACCACGGTGAGAGGGGCGAGGTGAACGCGAGGTTCCGGCCCGCAGCCGGCGCGCCGGACCTCACCTCGCCCGGCGGGTTCACCCGCTACCTCGCCACCGAGGAGTCCACGGGCGGTGAGTTCGGGCTGTACGACGTGCAGCTCGGCCCGCGCTCACCGGGGGCGAAGACGCACTTCCACAAGACGATGTCGGAGTCCTTCTACGTGGTCTCCGGCGAGCTGGAGCTGTACGACGGCGACAGGTGGGTGACCGGGCGCGGCGGGGACTTCCTGTACGTGCCCGTCGGCGGGCTGCACGGCTTCCGGAACACCACCGACGAGCCCGTCCGCGTGCTCATGCTCTTCTCCCCGGGCGCGCCGCGCGAGGAGTACTTCGAGCGGGTCGCGGAGATGTCGCAGCGCGGCGGCGAGGAGCTGAAGCAGTTCCGCATCCGGCACGACAGCTTCTTCGTGGAGGACTTCGAGGAGTAGCCCCGCCCCGGTCCGCGCCGGCGGTGTGGTGCGCACGCACCAGGGCACCCCGGTGCCTGGTCCGGGCGCACCAGGCGAAGACGGACACGGCAGACGATGTCCCGCCAGGCACCGGACGGGAGTGTGGGAGGTGCGCGGAATCCCGCGCACCTCCCCTTCCCGACGGTGTCTGGAGTGATCAAGAAGTGGCGACGTTTCTCTACCGGATCGGGCGGTGGTCCTTCCGGCGCCGCCGGCTCGTGCTGCGCCTGTGGCTGGGCGCCCTGGTGCTGGCGATCGCCGGTGCCGCCCTCGCGCCGGCCGGGGAGGAAGAAGACCTCTCCATGCCCGGCACCGAGTCGCAGAAGGCGTTCGACCTGCTGGACGAGCGCTTCCCCCAAGGCAACTCCCAGGGCGCGGAGGCCCGCCTGGTCTTCCAGGCTCCGGACGGACAGCGGGTGACGGCCGGGGAGCACCGGGCGGCCGTCGAGGACACGCTCGGCTCGCTGGCCGGAGGCGACCAGGTCGCCTCGGCCACCGACCCCTACGCGACCGGAGCCGTCAGCAAGGACGGCACCATCGCCTACTCCACGGTCACCTACGACGCGGAAGCCGTCGACCTGACCGGGGAGACGAAGGGCGCCCTTCAGGGCGCCGCGGACCAGGCCCGGGACGACGGGCTGACCGTCGAGATCGGCGGGTCGGCCCTGGACTCCGAGGAGGAGCCGGGCGGCACGACCGAGATCATCGGCGTGGCCGTGGCCGCGGTGGTGCTGGTCCTCGCCCTCGGCTCGCTCGTCGCGGCCGGGCTGTCCCTGCTGACCGCTTTCGCGGGCGTGGCCATCGCCTTCGGCCTGGTCTCCGCGCTCGCGGTGCCGCTCGGGCTGTCGTCCACCGTCGCGATCCTGGCGCTGATGCTGGGGCTGGCCGTCGGCATCGACTACGCGCTCTTCATCACCTCCCGGTTCCGCGACGAACTCGCCCGCGGCAGCGATCCGGAGGATGCCGCCGGCCGGGCGGTCGGCACGGCCGGGTCCGCGGTCGTCTTCGCGGGCGCGACCGTCTTCATCGCCCTGGTCGGGCTGGGCGTCGTCGGCATCCCCGAGCTGACGAGGATGGGCCTGGGCGGCGCGGGCGCCGTGGCGCTCGCGGTACTCGTCGCACTGACCCTGGTCCCCGCGCTGTTCGGCTACTTCGGCCGGCGCGTCCTGTCCCGCCGGGTCCGCAAGGCCACCCGGCAGGGCGGCGCCCGCCCGCACGTGCTGCCCGCCGCCGGCGGCCGGCCCGGGCTCGGCGACCGCTGGGCGCGGTTCGTGCTGCGCCGCCCGGTGGCGGTGCTGCTGACCGCGGGACTCGGCCTCGGTGCGGTCGCCCTGCCGGCGCTCAGCCTCGAACTCGGGCTGCCCGGAGACGAGTCCAAGTCGGTCGAGACGACCCAGCGCCGCGCCTACGACCTGCTGTCGGAGGGCTTCGGCCCCGGCTTCAACGGGCCGCTGACCGTGGTCGTGGACAACCCGGGATCCGGGGACGCCGAGGCCACGACGGATCTGGTCGCCGAGACCGTACGGGGCCTGGACGGGGTCGCGTCGGTGGGCGATCCGCAGTTCGACAAGGCCGGGGAGACCGCCGTCCTCACCGCCGTCCCGGAGACCGCGCCGAACAGCGGTGAGACCAAGGACCTGGTCAACGCGATCCGGGACGCCGCCCCCGGCATCGAGGCCGACACGGGCGCCGGTGTCCTGGTGACCGGCACGACCGCGATGAACATCGACATCTCCGAAGCCATGTCCGACGCGCTCGTCCCGTACCTGACCGTGGTCATCGGCCTGGCCGTCGTCCTGCTGACAGTGGTCTTCCGCTCGATCCTGGTCCCGCTCAAAGCCGCGCTCGGCTTCCTGCTGTCGGTCGGCGCCGCCTTCGGTGTCCTCGTCGCCGTCTTCCAGTGGGGCTGGGCGGCGGACCTGCTCGGCATCGGGCAGACCGGGCCCGTCATGTCGCTGATGCCGATCCTGATCATCGGCATCGTCTTCGGTCTCGCCATGGACTACGAGGTCTTCCTCCTCACCCGGATGCGGGAGACCTACGTCCACGGCGCGTCGCCCGGAGAGGCGATCGTCCACGGGTTCCGGCACAGCGGCCGGGTGGTGGCCGCCGCGGCGATCATCATGATCAGCGTGTTCGCCGGGTTCATCGGGATGAGCAGCCCGACCATCCAGACGATGGGCGTCGGTTTGGCCGCCGCCGTCGCCTTCGACGCCTTCGTGGTCCGGATGGCGATCGTCCCCGCGGTCCTGGCGCTGCTCGGCCACCGGGCCTGGTGGCTGCCTCGTATCCTGAACCGTGTGCTGCCGAACGTGGACATCGAGGGCGAGGCGCTGAGCAGGCGCGTCCCGCGCCCCGCGGCCGGTCTGGACGCGGCGGTGCCGCGGCTTCCCGCCGGCCGGCAGTGAGCCGGCCGTGACGGACCCGGCCGGCGGCGGCAGGTCACCACGCCGTACGCGGTGGCGGGAGGCGGCGGTCGTCGCGACCGCGTTCACGCTCTGCCTGCTCGGCGGCGTGGTGCAGGTCGACGACACGCTGTCACCGCCACCGTTCGCCGCCTACGCCATCGCCGTGGCGTCCTGTGCCGTGCTTCCCGTACGGCACCGGGCGCCACTGGCGGCGCTTGCGGCCACGACGGCGGCCGGGCTGCTGGTACCGCCCCTGGGGCTGCTGCTGGGCCCGCCCATCATGGCCCCCGCCGTGATCGCCGCCTACGCGTACGCGCTCCACGCCGGCACCGAACGGCGCGCCGCGGTCGCGGTGTCGCTCGCCGCCGCGGCGCTGCTGCTCGCCACCACCCCCTGGTTCGAGGACCTGTCCTGGCAGGACGCGAGCCGGATGGGCTCGGTGGCGGCGTTCCCGCTGGTGGCCGGGGTGCTCGGGCACTCGGCGCGCAACCGGCGGGCCTATCTGGCGGCCGTGGAGGAGCGGGCCCGGCGGGCGGAGAAGAGCCGGGAGAGCGAGGCGCGCCGCCGGGTGGCCGAGGAACGGCTGCGTATCGCCCGCGAGCTGCACGACCTCGTGGCGCACCAGATCACCCTGGCCCACGCGCAGGCCGCGGTCGCCGCCCACCTCTTCGACTCCCGGCCCGAGCAGACCCGCACGAGCCTCACGGAACTCGTCCAGACCACCAGCAACGCCCTCGACGACCTGCGCGCCACGGTCGGGCTGCTGCGCCAGTCCGGGGACGCGGCCGAGCCCGCGGAACCGGCGCCCGGGCTGTCCCAGTTGCCCGTGCTCCTCGACTCCTTCGGCCGCGCGGGCCTGGAGGTGTCGCTGCACCAGGAGGGCACGACCAGGCCGCTGCCGCCGGGGGTGGACCTCACCGCGTACCGCATCGTCCAGGAGGCCCTGACCAACGTGACCAAACACGCCGGCACCGGCACCGCGCGGGTGCGCCTCGTCTGGAACCGGGACCGCGTCACCCTCACCGTCGCCGACGACGGCGGCGGCGCCCGTACGGCAGCGGGCGCCGCCGGGCCCGAGCGCCCGTCCGGCTACGGTCTGATCGGGATGCGCGAACGTGCCACCGCGGTCGGGGGCCGCCTGTCCGCGGGCAACCGCCCCGAGGGCGGCTTCCTGGTCACCACCGAACTGCCCCTCCCGGCGGCCAGGGACACCACGCGCGCCGGGGGCGACTCAAACACAGGGGAGGCGCGGTGACGCTGCGGGTGCTGCTCGCCGACGACCAGGCGCTGCTGCGCGGTGCGTTCCGGATGCTGCTCGAGACCGCCGACGGCATCACCGTGGTCGGCGAGGCCGCCGACGGCAGACAGGCGGTGAGCCTCACCCGCGAACTGCGCCCGGACGTGGTGGTCATGGACATCCGCATGCCCGGAGTGGATGGTCTCACCGCCACCTCGGAGATCGCCGCGGACCCTCAGTTGCGCGGCAGCCGCATCCTGATCCTCACCACGTACGAGACCGACGAGTACGTCGCGCAGGCGCTGCGCGCCGGGGCCGGCGGCTTCATCGGCAAGGGCATCGGGGCGGAGGAACTGGTGGACGCCGTCCGTACGATCGCGGCAGGTGACACCCTGCTGTCGCCTGCCGCGACCCGCTCCCTGGTCGCCCGTTTCCTCGCCACCCCGGACGACGTCCCCCGGCACCACCCGGAACGGCTGGCCGTGCTCACCCCGCGCGAACGCGAGATGGTCGCCCTGGTCGCCACCGGCCTGTCCAACCAGGAGATCGCCGAGCGGATGTTCCTCAGCCCCTTCACCGTCCGCGCCCACGTCCAGCGCGCGATGACGAAGCTGGCAGCCCGCGATCGGGCCCAGCTCGTCGTCATCGCCTACCGGACGGGCCTGGTCCAGGCCGCCCCGGACGGCGACGGCAACGGCCCGGTGTGAGGGCGTGAGGGTCACGGCCGGGCGGTGAACTCCGGCAGCACCAGGGCGGAATGGGCCGGCCGCGGCGGCGCGGCCGGCATGGTGACCAGGCCGCGCAGCATGGCGTTGCGCTGCTCCAGGGCCCCCGCGGTGGCGGGGAAGAGCCTGGCGCCGCCGACGTCGACCAGTGCCTGGTTCGCGGCGACGAAGTCGCGTACGCCGCGTTCGCAGGCGGCGAAGGCCGATGCGAGATCGCGGTGCCCGGCCAGGGCGTGGGCGAGCATGTAGGCGCCGGCCAGCGCCAGGCTGGTGCCCTGGCCGGTCAGGAACGAGGGCGCGTACGCGGCGTCGCCGACGAGCGCGACCCGGCCGCTGGACCAGCGCGGCATGCGGATCTGGCCGGCGGTGTCGAAGAACAGGTCGTCCGCCTCGCCCATGGCCCTGACGAGCCGGGGGACCTCCCATCCCGCGCCCGCGAACGCCGCGGTGACCAGGTTCCGCTGCACGTCGGGGTGGCGGAGGTCACCGGGCGGCGGCTGCGGCCGGTGGAAGGTGAGGAACGCGTGCAGCTCGTCGTGCGCGCCGAGGGCGTAGAGGGCCGCGGCTCTGCCCGGGTCGTTCCACAGCACGAGCTCGCGGGAGAGCCCGAAGGTGTTCGGCACGGTGAACAGCGCGAAGCAGTAGCCGAGATAGCGGTGGAACCGCTCCTCGGGGCCGAACAGCGACGCCCGGGTGTGCGAGTGCATGCCGTCCGCGCCGACCACCAGGTCGTACGTGCGCCGCAGCCCGCTGGCGAACGTCACTTCCGCCCCGCGGCCGGACTGGCCGAGCCGGTCGACGAAGTCGCCGAAGAGGAACTCCACGTCGTCGCGGACGAGCGCGTACAGACACGCGGTCAGGTCACCGCGCCGTACCTCCAGGTCCCTGCCCCCGGCATCGCCGGTGACGGCCGCCGGGCTGACCGAGGCCACCTCGCCGCCCCCGGGGCCGAGGAAGGTGAAACGGCGCGAGTCGACGTGCACTTCCCGCAGTTGCGGCAGTATCCCCATCCGCCGGACCACCTCGACCGCCGTGCCGCGGATGTCGACCGGATAGCCGCCGTCGCGCGGGGCACCGGCCTTCTCCACCACCGTGACGGCCCAGCCGGACCGGTGCAGCCAGTACGCCAGCGCGGGGCCGGAGACACTCGCCCCGCAGATCAGCACCGTGCGCTTCCCGGTCGTGCTCATACCCGGGCTCCTTTCGTCGTGATACGGACAGCGAGCAGGGACAGCGCGGCGACCAGGCCGGCGGCGGCGAAGCCGGTGACGAAGGCCGACTCGGCCGGGAGGCCCCCCGGGCGGGCCCCGGCGTCGAGGATCGCGCCGGCGATCTGGACGCCCAGCGCGACGCCGACCACGCGCGTCACCACGAGCAGGCCGGTGGCGATGCCGGTGTCCCCGGGGCCGACGGCCGCCGCGGTATGGGCGACCAGGGCCGTCGTGCCGGCGCCCGCGGCGAACGCGGTCAGCACCTTGGCCAGGACGAGGTGCCAGGCCGAGGTGTGCAGCGCCGCCAGGGCGGTCAGCGTGGCCGCCGTGACGACGGCGCCCGCGAGGACCACGGCGCGCGGCCCGAACCGCCGCGCCGCGATCCCGCCGACCGAGTCGCTCACCGCGCCCGCGATGGCGCCGGGCAGCAGATACCAGCCGATGCCGGTGGTGTCGGCCCCGAAGCCGTACCCGTCGGCCGGCAGGGCGAACAACTGCGGGAGCAGGAAGACCACCATGCCGAGGCTGGTGGTGATGACGAACGTGAGCAGGCACGCGTGCCACATGAAGGGCCTGGCCAGCAGCCGCAGATCGACCATCGGCGAGACCGCCCGGCGCTCCACCGCCACCCAGCCGCTCGCGAGGGCGGCCACGAGCAGGGCGAGGGCGCCGATCGCGTACGGCGGCAGGCTGTGCCGCGTCACCGTCACGAGGCCGACCATGAAGGCGAGCAACGTGCCGCTGAGCAGCACCGCGCCGGGCCAGTCGACCCCGCGGTCCGCGGCGGCCGGCGGATCGTGCGGCGTCAGCAGGGCCACGGCCGGCGTCATCGCGATGACCGCCATCGTCGGCGCCACGAACATCCACCGCCACGACAGGGCGTCCGCGACCGGCCCGGCGAGCATCGTTCCCGCGATGCCGCCGCCGGTGAAGAGCGCGATGACGAAGCCGACGGCGGCCTGCGACCGTGCCGCCGGCAGGTGGGCGCGTACCAGGATGAAGGACAGCGGCAGCGCGCCCACCATGACGCCCTGGAACACCTGGCCGAGCAGCAGCACGGGCAGATTCGGCGCCAGGCCGGCCAGCAGGCCGCCGGCCGAGACCAGGGTCGTCAGCCCGACCAGCACCCGCTTGCCGCCGTAGCGGTCGCCGAGCATGCCCGCGAGGGGGGTGACGACCGCGCCGGTGACGAGCAACGTGTTGGCGACGAGCGCCCCTTCGGCAGGGCTGACGCCCCATTCGCGCTGCAGCAGCGGGAGCGCGGGCTCCACCACCGACTGCAAGGTGCCGAGGGCCAGGGCCAATAAGCCGAGGGCGCCGACCGGCAGCCATCCGGTACGGGCAGGGGGAGCCGCCACCTGTGGATCACTCCAGACACCGCGGGGGAAGGGAGGAGCGCGGGATGCGCGTCTCTCACCCTTCCTGCCGGTGCCTCGCCGGGCATCGTCCGCCGTCACCGGTTTCCCCTGGTGCGCCCGGACCAGCCCGTGGCCTGCCCTGGTGCCCGCGCACCACGGCCCGGTGGCTCAGCCCGTGCCGAACGCCGCCTCGAAAGCCGCGCGGTTCGCCGACCGCGGCTGCCGGTCCCACACCGCGAACACCAGCCGCGGGAACTGCCCCGCGAAGCGCCCGCCGGGGTCCAGGTGGGTCCGGAACGCCGCCGCCACCTGCGCCGGGTCGTTACGGAACACCCCGCACCCCCACGCACCCAGCACCAGCGCCGTCACCCCCGCGACGGCCGCCACCTCCAGCACCCGCTCCGCGCGCCCGGCGAGCACCTGGGGGATCCGCCCGGTCTCGGCCGGTGCGCGCTCGGCGATGACGCCCGCGTTGGGGGCGGCGGAGGTGAGGAAGGAGACGGTGTACGGCTCGTCGAGGAGGGCGTACGCGTCGTCGCGGAACACGGGGACGTCGGGGGAGAGGATGACGCGGTCGGTGTAGAAGGGGCTGCGGTCTTCGCGGTGGGCCGTGTAGAACTCGGGCGCCCGCAGCAGCGTCTGGTAGAGCGCGGAGGCCCGGCACAGCTCCTCCTCCTGCGCGCGGGCGCCGTTGACGTAGCCGCCGCCGGGGTTGCGGGCGGAGGAGAAGTTGAGCACCCCGACGCGGTGCGCCCCTTCGGCGGCCAGCCGCCGCGCGGCGGCGAGGGAGGTCTCGGCGGTCACCTCGGCCGGCGCTGCTTCCTGCCCGCCCGCCGCCTCACGCCACAGCGCGAGAACGTCCTTCACCCCGGCGACCGGCCCCGGCCCGTACATCCGCGTGCCGTCCGCCGCCCGCTCGGCGGCCTCGCCCACGGCCACCCACCGGCCCGCGGCCGGCTCGTATCCGCGCTCGGCGAGGATCCGCTCGTTGTCCTGCGCCACCTGGCGCAGCCGCGCGCTCACCGGGCACCGCCCGGGCCGGTCCGTACCCTGCCGCAGGCCGCCGGGGCGGTGCGGTCCGCCGTCCTCGTCATGCGGCGACGGTACGCGCCGGCGGTGGCCGCGACCACCGGTTTCCGCGCGCCGGCGGCTCTCAGGCCGCGGCCGGCGGGTTCTTCTTCGCGGCCTCCTGCTCGGCCTTGACGTCGGGGGCGTAGCGGTCGACGTACTCCTGGTCCGACATGCGGAGGATCGCGTACATGATCTCGTCGGTGACCGCGCGCAGCACGGCCTTGTTGTCCTCCAGCCCCTCGTACCGGGAGAACTCCAGCGGCTCGCCGAAGCGGATGGTGACCCGGCCGAGGCTCGGGATCCGCTGCCCGGGCGGCTGGACTTCGCGGGTGCCGATCATCGCGCACGGGATGACCGGCACGCCTGCCCGCAGCGCCATCGCCGCGACCCCGACCCGGCCCTTGTAGAGCCGGCCGTCGTGCGAGCGCGTGCCCTCCGGGTAGATGCCCAGCAACTCGCCCTTGGCCAGCACCCCCAGGCCCTCTTCGATGGCGGCCTGTGCCGCCTTGCGGCCCCGGCGGTCGACCGGGATCTGGCCGATGCTGTGGAAGAACCCGGCGGTCAGCCGCCCCTTGAGGCCGGGGCCGTTGAAGTATTCGGCCTTGGCGAGGAACGTGATGCGCCGCTTGAGCATCACGGGCATGAGGAAGTGGTCGGCGAAGGACAGGTGGTTGCCCGCGACGATCGCCGCGCCCTCCTGCGGGATGTGTTCCAGGCCCTCGATCCGCGGCCGGAACAGCGGCCGCAGCAGCGGCCCGAAGAACAGGTACTTCAGCAGGTGGTAGAACACCGCGGCGTCGCCTTCCCCGGTCGGTCGTCGTGCGGTGGCAGAGTAGCCGCGCGCCGCCCGCCGGGGGGAGGGGGGCGGGGGAAGTCAGCGGATCGGGACGCCGGCCAGGGTGCGGGCGATCACCAGCCGCTGGATCTCGCTCGTGCCCTCGAAGACCGTGTAGATGGCGGCGTCGCGGTGCATCCGCTCCACCGGGTACTCGCGGGTGAAGCCGTTGCCGCCGAGGATCTGCATCGCCCGTGCGGTGACGTCCTTGGCCACCTCGCCCGCGTACAGCTTCGACATCGAGCCCTCCGCCGAGGTGAACCCCTTGCCGGCGCTGGCCATCCAGGAGGCCCGCCAGACCAGCAGCCGGGCGGCGTCGATCTGGGTGCGCATGTCGGCGAGCTGGAAGGCGACGCCCTGGTTGTCGATGATCGGACGGCCGAACTGGACCCGCGTCTTGGCGTACTCCAGCGCGGTCTCGTACGCCGCGCGCGCGATGCCCACCGCCTGCGCGCCCACCGCCGGGCGGGATGCCTCGAAGGTGGCCATCGCTGCGTTCTGGACCCGCCCGCCGCCCGACTTGACCCGCTCGCCGCCCGACTTCGCCCGCTCGCGCGCCCGCGCCAGCCGCTCCTGCAGCTTCTCCCGGCCGCCGAGCAGGCAGGAGCCGGGCACGCGCACGTCCTCCAGCACCACCTCGGCGGTGTGCGAGGCGCGGATGCCGTGCTTCTTGAACTTCTGGCCCTGCGACAGGCCCGGGGTGCCCGGCGGGACGATGAACGAGGCGTGCCCCTTGGAGCCCAGCTCCGGGTCGACGACGGCGACGACGACGTGCACGGCGGCGATGCCGCCGTTGGTGGCCCAGGTCTTGGTGCCGTTGAGCACCCACTCGTCCTTGGCCTCGTCGTAGACGGCGCGGGTGCGCATCGCGGAGACATCGGAGCCCGCGTCCGGCTCGGAGGAGCAGAAGGCGGCCAGTTGTACGTTGTCGGCGTCGCCGTACATCTGCGGGATCCAGGTGCCGATCTGCTCCTCGGTGCCGTTGGCCAGCACGCCGACCGCGGCGAGCCCGGTGCCGACGATCGACAGGGCGATGCCCGCGTCGCCCCAGAACAGCTCCTCCATGACCATGGGGATGCTCAGCCCGGTGGGGTCGAAGTACTGCTGGGCGTAGAAGTCCAGGGAGTACAGGCCGATCTTGGCCGCCTCCTGGATCACCGGCCAGGGGGTCTCCTCGCGCTCGTCCCACTCGGCGGCGGCGGGGCGGATGACGTCGGCGGCGAAGCCGTGCACCCACTCCTGGACGGACTTCTGGTCCTCGTTGAGCTCGAACGTGAACTCCGACATCGCGCCTCCGCAGCCTTCGCACTCGTTACCCTCGGTAACGTAAGTCTGTTACCCGCGAGTAGACGCTGTCAACTCCCCTGTGCCCGCGGGGGCCCCGCGACGGGGTGCTAGGTTGCGCAGGCATTCGGGCATCCACCAGGCAGGGGAGCGGCTTCCATGGGCAACCGGCGCGGCGAGAGGGAGCAGGCGACCGAGGACCGGCGCCGCGAACTGCTCGAAGCCGCGGACCGGGTGGTCCTGCGCGACGGGCCGGGCGCCTCGATGAACGCGATCGCCGCCGAGGCCGGCATCACCAAGCCCATCCTCTACCGCCACTTCGGCGACAAGGGCGGCCTGTACCGCGCGCTGGCCGTACGCCACACCGACGCCCTGCTCGCCGCCCTGCGCGCCGCGCTCGACGCCCCCACCGGCCGGCGCGAGCGGGTCGAGGCCACCCTCGACACGTACCTCGCGGCCATCGAGGCGCGCCCGCAGGTCTACCGGTTCCTCATGCACCCCGCCGACGGCGGCACCGCGGACGCCCCGGAGCGGGCCGTGCCCGCCGAGGCCACCGAGCGCGACTTCGAGGTCGGGCGCCACTCCGCGCCGCTGCTCCGGCGTCTGGGCGAGGAGCTGGCGCAGGTCATAGCCGACCGCATCGACTTCGGCCCCGGCGGCGCGGTGACGGCCCGCGCCTGGGGGCACGGCATGGTCGGCATGATGCACGCAGCGGGCGACTGGTGGCTGCGCGAACGTCCCTGCAGCCGCGCCGAATTGGTGCAGAGCCTCGCCGATCTGCTCTGGGGCCGGCTCGCCGCCGCCGCGGACAAGGCCGGCGGCCCCGGGCTGTAGGGCCGCCGCGGGACGGCTCCCGCGCGCCGGGACGTGGCGGGATTCGGGGCCCGGCGCGGATCTCGGTAGGCTGGCCGCTACCGCGCCCCGCCGCAGGCCGGGCGGCGGACGAAGGACAACGGGGCACCGCGGAAGACGGCGCACCGCGCACGGGCACGCGAGGAGGAGCTACGACGATGGCAGGCAACCCGGAACCGCTGTCGCCACGGTCCAAGCTGGCCGTCACGGCGGGCAAGGCAGCGGCAGCGGTCTCCCGTGCCGCGGGCAAGGGCAGCGGCTCCGTGATCGGCGGCAAGGTCGCCCTCAGGCTGGACCCCGACCTGCTCGGCCGGCTCGCCGGCCACCTCGACGTCGTCCTCGTCTCGGCCACCAACGGCAAGACCACCACCACCCGGCTGATCGCGGAGGCCCTGCGCGCCTCCGGGCCCGTGGTCTCCAACGCGCTCGGCGCCAACATGCCCGCCGGCATCACCTCGGCGCTCGCCGGCGGCTCCGACTCCCGCTACGGCGTCATCGAGGTCGACGAGAAGTACCTCTCCGGCGTCGCCCGCGACGTCACCCCCAAGGCCATCGCGCTGCTCAACCTCTCCCGCGACCAGCTCGACCGCGCCGCCGAGACCCGCATGCTCGCCGAGCGCTGGCGCGAGGGCCTGTCCGGCAACAAGGCGCTCGTCGTCGCCAACTGCGACGACCCCCTCGTCGTCTGGGCCGCCTCCTCCAGCCCGAACGTCGTCTGGGTCGCCGCCGGCCAGGAGTGGAAGGACGACGCCTGGTCCTGCCCCTCCTGCGGCGGCGTCCTGCAGCGCCCCGGCGAGGACTGGCTCTGTGCCGAGTGCGGCTTCCGCCGCCCCGTGCCCAGTTGGGCGCTCTCCGGCGAGCACGTGCTCGACCCGCACGGCGCCGCCTGGCCGATCCGCCTGCAGCTCCCCGGCCGGGCCAACCGGGCCAACGCCACCACCGCCGCCGCCGTGGCCGCCGCCTTCGGCGTGCACCCGCAGACGGCGCTGGAGCGCATGTGGGAGGTCACCGCCGTCGCCGGGCGCTACGACACCGTGCAGTTCGGCGGGCGCGACCTGCGCCTGCTGCTGGCGAAGAACCCGGCCGGCTGGCTGGAGACGTTCTCCCTGATCGACCCCCCGCCCACTCCCGTGGTGCTGTCCGTCAACGCCCGCGGCGCCGACGGCACCGACACCTCCTGGCTGTGGGACGTCGACTACACCCGGCTGACCGGCCACCCGCTGTACGTCATCGGCGACCGCAAGCTGGACCTCGCCGTCCGGCTGGAGGTGGCCAACCAGAGCTTCCGCGTCTGCGAGCACATCGACGAGGCCGTCGCCGCCGCGCCGCCCGGCCGGATCGAGGTCATCGCCAACTACACCGCGTTCCAGGACCTGCGCCGCCGCGTCGGCAACTGACAGTGATGATGTTCGTGAGCGTCTCCCGGCGGGGTCTGACCCAGCGACTGACTGACCTTGGGTCCTCAACGGGATCTGTCGGCCCTGGCCGGGAGACGCTCGTGTGCATCCACCGAGCGGGCTGGCGTGACTTCATAAGAGCCTGGCCAGAGGCCCCATCACTGTCTTGTCCGCCTGCCCGGCCGGTGGCTGCCGCCCTTGTCGGATCAGGTGAAAGGACGGCGATGTCCACCATCGCACAGCAGACCCGTGAGATCACCGGCGGCGT